>JAJDNR010000026.1 GCA_022340565.1 Desulfofustis sp. | reverse complement strand
GTGCGGGATCTCAGGAACGGCGAGTTCAATGTGCTCATCGGCATCAATCTGCTCAGGGAAGGGCTCGATATCCCCGAGGTATCGCTGGTTGCCGTTCTCGATGCCGACAAGGAGGGGTTCCTGCGCTCGGAACGGTCGTTGATCCAGACCTGCGGTCGGGCTGCCCGCAATGCGGCGGGGACGGTGATCATGTATGCGGACGAGATAACCGGATCGATGCAGCGCACCTTCGACGAGACCAGCCGCCGACGGGAAAAACAGCAGGCCTATAACGAAGCGCACGACATCACCCCGGTCACGGTCCAGTCGGCGGTCAAGGATACGATCCACCAGTATCTCAGACAGGCCGGCTATGATTTTGGAGAATCGCAGACCGCACCCCAGGCCAGCGCCGAGGACCAGGGATTTTATGGATCGTTACGGGAACTCGAAAACGAGATCGGCAGACTGGAAGCCGAGATGAATCAGGCGGCCCGGGAGCTGGCTTTTGAAGAAGCGGCGGTGCTCAGGGACAAGATCAAGGCCTTGAGAAAACTGGAGATCGAGATCGGATGAAGCGCGGCGTCCTCTACCGATGCTCGATCCGGGTAGTCCCGTTGGTGATCTCGGTGCTCCTTAGAGGATGGTTCGCGACCTGCCGGATTAACGAACACGGCACCGAGCATCGCAGGAAAGCGGAACAGGCCAAATGCGCCGTGGCGCTGTTCTGGCACTACAGCTTGGTGTACGTGTTTTATCATCTCAGAAAGTATCGCGCGGCGGTGCTGGTCAGTGCCAGCGAGGACGGCGAGTACATCGCCCGGCTGGCCCGCTGTCTGAATTTCGAAACGGTGCGCGGATCGAGCAACCGCAGGGGAATGCTGGCCTTGAAGGAGCTGCTGCATTGCCTCGACAACGGCAGCCATGTCGGCATGGTGGGGGACGGATCCCAGGGGCCGCCGCTGGTGGTTCAGGCCGGTTCCATTCTGCTTGCTTCAAAGTCTGGGGCGCCGGTTTTACCCATTGCCTGGTCGGCGTCGCGGTCGTTCACGTTCAAGTCGTGGGACCGCACCTGCATACCGACACTGTTTTCCCGGATCGATTTTTTCTACGGTAAGCCGATCGACATTCCCGGCGGCCTTGACCGAGACGGGATCGAACGATATCGGATCGAAGTCGACCGGGCATTGAACGAATTATACCGAACGGCGTGGAGATACCACGGACGAGACACTCATCACGATGATTGAAGAACCAGCAAAAGCGCTTGTGATCGCCGGCCTGTCAGGGGGTTCGGGAAAAAGTGTGGTATCGGTCGGACTGGCCGCATACTGGCGGGGCAGGGGAAAGACGGTCGCTCCGTTCAAAAAGGGACCCGACTATATAGACGCCGGCTGGCTGCAGAACGGCGCCGGGCGTGACTGCTATAATCTTGATCCCTATCTGATGACGGAAGAACGGATCAAACGCTCGTTTCACCGTAATCTGGCAGGAGCGGATATCGGCCTCGTCGAGGGCAACCGGGGCCTTTACGACGGGGTCACCGCGCTGGGCGGATATTCCACCGCGGAACTGGCGATGCTGCTGAACGTGCCGGTTATCCTCGTGGTCAACTGCACGAAGATGACGAGAACGGTCGCCTCCCTGGTTCTCGGTTGCACGCAGTTCGAAAAGAGACTGGCAATCGGCGGAGTGATTCTCAACCAGGTGGCCACAAGACGGCAGCAGAGGATTATCGTCGACGCGGTTGAGCACTATACCAACGTCAAGGTTCTCGGGGCGATGCCGCGCCTGACCCACGATATTTTCCCGATGCGGCATCTCGGGATGATCCCGTATCAGGAGTACCGGGGTAGGTCCGAAGCCCTCGAATTCCTGGCCCGCATAGTCTCCGAAAATGTCGATGTCGACGCCGTGGAGCGCGTCGCGACTCCTGTGGCGGCGCCGGATTCACCAGATCCGACAGAGGCTTCCGGCAGCCTCCAGGAGGGGCGGGTCTGCGTAACCGTCGGAGTCATCCAGGATGTCGCCTTTCAGTTTTACTACCCGGACAACCTCAAGGCACTCGAGCGGGCCGGGGCCCGACTGGTATCGATCAACGCGCTCGAAGACAAGCGACTGCCTAAACTCGACGGTCTATACATTGGCGGGGGATTCCCGGAAACGAGTGCGCAGCGGCTGGGAGAAAACGAGGGTTTTCGCACGTCGGTGAAATCAGAAGCTGAGAACGGGCTGCCTATCTACGCGGAATGTGGCGGTCTGATCTATCTCGGTAAAGAACTGGTTATTGAAGATACCCGCTACCCTCTGGTGGGTCTGTTCGATGTGACGTTCGGCATGAAGCAGAAGCCTCAGGCGCATGGATACTCGATCTTTACCGTCGAACAAGAGAATCCGTTCTATCCGGTGGGGTTTCAGGGAAAAGGCCATGAATTCAGGTATTCGACCATCCTCGACTGGGGCGGCCGCCGCAGCGAATTGACGCTGAAAATGGAGCGCGGAACCGGATTTATGGACGGCTATGACGGGTTGTCGAAATATCAGGTACTGGCACTGTATACCCACGTACATGCGGAAGGAACACCCGAATGGGCGGAGTTTTTCGTGCAGCGCTGCCGTAAATACCGGCTGAACGGCTTGAGCGGCTGATCAGTGAGTGGTTCCCGGTCCGGTTCCAAAAACCTTGGCCTGGATCCGTTGCTGCACCGAGGCCTCGGGAACCGGCTCGGACCAGTGAATGAACTGTTTTATCACCCTCAGGTAGGAACCCTGGTCGTCCTTGCAGGTGTCGCAGATCGATTCGGCAAAGTCGCGATACATGATCACCTTGGAGGCCGGTTCGCCCTGTTCCGATACCGCCGCCATTTTCCGGCAACCACAGTCGAGGCGGACCACCACCACACCTATGGCGTCAGGGCTGCCTTCGATGATCGCCTCGATCATGGCCCGTTCGCGTACCTCAAGTTCCTTATCTTTGCTGCTGTTATCGTCAGTCATGGTTTTCCTTGCTGATCCTCATTGGCTCTGAAAGCCGGTGATCACAGAAACTAAGGATTAATAGAAGATATGCAACACTCAGTGGCTCAGTGGGGTCTCGGAATGAGTCATGCTGCGAAGCCACGATCCGCCTTTTTCCCCCTGTAGAATTTAATTGGGTAATTTCAATTTGTTATTTAATTGATACGGGAAGCGATGATAAATCACCAAATGATACGTTGTGGCATCGCGTTTTTCCTTGACAAAAAATTTGTCGTACATTAAGTGGATATTTACACAAAACATCAGTGCATTCGACCATGTTTTAAGGCTTGCTAAACATTTGTAATGTTTAGTTAATTCAATTCCCATACGGAGGTGTATAATGTTTGAGGTAGTAGTAGACAAGGACAAATGTTCCGGTGACGAAGAATGTGTAGCAGCATGTCCTGCACAGGTATTTGAGATGGTAGACGGCAAGGCTGAGCCGGTGGATGCCGACGAGTGTCTCGGTTGCGAGACCTGTGTCGAGGTATGCCCGGAGGGAGCAATTACCGTCACTGAAATGTAATTATATAATCTTACATCATTTTTTAAGCCCATCACCCGGCAAGGGTGGTGGGCTTATCTTTTTTTTGCTCTGCCGTGATGTCAATGACCCGCTGGTTCATGAACCTGAAGCCTGGCGTCTCTCCCAGGACACATCTGTTGTGTGCGGCGCTGCTGTGGACGATCATCGGTCTGTTTCTGATCCAGCGCGGTATCGGCTACCTGATGAAAGACCAACAGCTGCTGCTGATATTTGCGGCAATTCTGCTTGGCTGGCTGAAATCGCGATATGTTCTTGACCGGTCGGCCGAGCGGGGGGTTGAGCGGATCAGGCATTTTGCCGACAACACCTGTATCGGCGCCGTGTATTCATGGAAGACCTGGATGCTTGTCATCGCGATGATGCTTCTGGGACTGCTGGTGCGCAACAGCACGATTCCTGCTTATATTGTCGGGGTCGTCTGCGTGACGATAGGCTGGGCCTTGATCAGATCCAGCCGATTCAGCTGGAAGGCATGGTTTACCTGCAAGATGCCCTGATAATAACCAGGCTCAATGAACCCATACAATAAAACAATTATCGATACCGACGCGCTGGCTCACAACTACCGGTTTCTCTGCCGCCGAGCACCCTCAGCCCGAATGATGGCGATGGTGAAAAGCGACGGGTACGGGCATTCGATGGTTGAGTCGGCGAAGATCTTTCGGGAGAACGGCTGCCGCTCGTTCGGTGTCGCCGAACTCTCGGAGGGAGTGGAACTCCGAGATTCCGGGTGCCAAGACGAGATCATCGTATTCATGGGATTCGATTATGCAGAGCGTGACTACCTGTTGACGCACAACCTGACTCCGGTGGTGTTTCGCAGGGATGATCTTGAACGGATCAGCCGGATGCAGTCTGCGGCCCAGGTTCACCTGCCGCTCTTTCTGAAGTTCGACTGCGGCATGAGCCGTCTCGGCTTCAAGGTGCGCGAGGCAACCGAGCTGTTCAGCTATTGCCGTGACCTGAATCTCACGGTACACGGCGTTATCAGTCATTATCCGAGCAGCGATGAGCCGAATTCCGCCAGTTCAGCGATAGTACTCAAGCAGTTCGAGCAGATCATCAGGGTCGAGGGGTACCACGACACCATGCGCTCTTCACTTTGCAATTCCGGTGGAATTCTCTACCATGGCAACGCCCATGGAGGCATGGTGCGAGCGGGAATTTCACTATTCGGTTATTATCCGGACGGGTCCCGGGGACGGTTTGCGGACCGGGCTGGAGGGCTGAAACCGGCAATGAAGTTCGTGTCGAGAGTCCTGCAGATCAACGAGGTCGCTTCCGGGACCGGGGTCAGTTACGGTCACACCTTCGTCACCGACCGCGAAACCCGGCTTGCCGTCATACCGGTCGGATACAGCGACGGATATTTCAGGACGCTGTCGAACCGCGCCAGCGTGCTGATCAAAGGATCGCGGGCGCCGATCAGGGGGCGGATCTGCATGAATATGTGTATGGCTGATGTCACCGACATTGAAGGGGTGCAGGCGGGGGACGAGGTGGTGTTGATGGGGACACAGGGAGCGGAAACGATCGATGCGGATGAAATCGGCGGATGGTGCGATACGATAAGTTACGAACTGCTCTGCGCGATCGGCAACAACAATACGAGAGAATTCATTTAACATATGATTCGCACACGGGTAAAAGAGCTAGTCGACGCCTGCTTTCAGGTCGGAGTACGTCAGGGACTCTGGTCGGCCGGAGGCGCAGGAAAATTTACGGTGGAGATTCCGAAGCACGAGAACCAGGGGGACTTTTCAACCAATATCGCGCTGGTGCTGGCAGGGATCGAGAAGAAAAATCCGCGTCAGATCGCTGCCAAGGTCAGGGAGATCCTGGAGCAGGAGCGGGAACTCGTCGACACGGTTGAAATCGCCGGACCCGGTTTCGTAAATCTGACCATCAAGACAGAAGTCTGGCAGCAACTATTAAAAATTATTGAAAAAAGCGGACCTGATTTCGGCAGATCGACGGTCGGTGCGGGAAAACGGGTAATGGTCGAGTTCGTCAGCGCCAACCCGACCGGCCCGCTGTCGGTCGGTCACGGCCGCCAGGCCATACTTGGCGATGCCATCGCCCGGCTGCTCGAAGCCACCGGTCATGACGTCTACCGGGAATACTACTACAATGACGCCGGCCGCCAGATGCGGGTACTGGGCGAATCGGCGCGGGCACGCTACCTGGAACTGCTCGGCAGACCGTTCACCTTCCCGGAAGACGGTTATCAGGGAGAATATATCTACGATATCGGCCGTAAACTCGTCGACCAATACGGGGAGGATCTGGTGGAGCGCGAATCGGTGGAGCCGTTTAAGAAGATGGCCGAACAGACCATCTTCGAGGATATCTCCTCGACCCTCGAGCGCATGGACATCCGATTCGACAACTATTACAACGAGCGGTCGCTCTATGAAAACGGGTACATCGACTCGGTCGTGCAGGAATTGAAGAGCAAGGGGCTGGTGTACGAAAAGGACCATGCAACCTGGTTCAAGACGACTGAATTCGGGCAGGAAAAGGACCGGGTCATCATCAAGAGCAGCGGAGAGCCCACCTACCGGCTGCCCGATATCGCTTATCACCGGGAAAAGTTCAAGCGCGGATTCGAGCTGTTGATCGATATCTTCGGGTCCGACCACATCGCCACCGTTCCCGATGTGATGGCCGGTGTTGAGGCCCTGGGGTATGATCCCTCCAAAATAAAGGTGATTCTGCACCAGTTCGTGACCCTCATGAGGGACGGCAAACAGGTGAAAATGTCTACCCGTAAAGCCACGTTCGTGACCGTCGACGAACTGCTCGACGAGGTCGGGACTGATGCGGCGCGCTTTTTTTTCATGATGCGTAAGCCCGACAGCCAGCTCGAGTTCGACCTCGATCTGGCCACCCGGGAGAGTCAGGAAAATCCGGTCTACTACGTACAGTACGCCCATGCCCGCGCCTGCTCAATTCTCCGCCAGGCCACGGAAAAGGAGGTGGAAATCGTCGCCTGCGGCGATGCCGACCTGAGGTTGCTGACGGAACCGGAAGAGATGGCTCTGCTCAAGCTGATGGGTGCTTTTCCGACACTTATCGAGAGCGCGGCGCTCGATCATGAACCATATCGGGTAATTTTTTATCTGATGGAGCTTGCCGGGCAGTTTCACAGCTATTATAACAGGCACAAGGTTATTTCAGACCATGCGGCGCTCAGTCAAAGCAGACTCTGTTTGGTAGCCGAACTCAGGAAAGTGTTCGGCAACGGACTGACCATCCTGGGACTGACCGCTCCGCAAACCATGTAATATGGCAGCCCAGAAAAAGCGCAAGAAAACCGCGGTCAGGTTCGAATTGACCCGCGGCGGGATCGGCTCGATCGCCATTGTCTGCTTCTGTATCTTTCTGTGGATGTTTCTGTTCGGAGTCTGGACCGGCCAGTCTCTTCTCAAACCCACCGATCCGGTCGTCACCGGGTTTAAGGCCGGCAGTGTGGGGCTGGAACAGCCGGTTATTCACCTGGACGAAACAAAAAAAATAAAGCCCTGATACCAGCTTTCCTACAAGAGGCCGGGACGCATCCCCCGGTGACAGGCTCGACCATGATACGAAAAGCCCGAATGGACGATATCCGGCATATCCATAAGCTGTTGAAGGGATTCGCCGATCAGCAGCAGCTGCTGGCCAGATCGATCAGCTCGCTGTACGATCATCTGCGAGATTTTGTGGTGTTCGAGGAAAACCGGGCTATCGTCGGCGTCTGTGCTCTGCATATCTGCTGGGAGAACCTGGCGGAAATCCGTTCGCTGGCAGTGGCGGAAGAGGGACAGCGCAAGGGGGTCGGGTCGGGACTCGTGAGAACCTGTCTCCAGGAGGCTCAGGACTTCGGGATAACTGATATCTTCACCCTCTCATACCAGCCCGGGTTTTTCAGAAAGCTCGGTTTTGTGGACATCGACAAGCGCGAGCTGCCGCACAAGATCTGGGCGGACTGCATTAACTGCTCGATGTTCCCTGACTGCGACGAGGAAGCATTGCGATATCGATGCTGACAGCAGAGACGGTATCAGACCGGGCCTGATCGGAGCCGAGTATTGCCAAACGGACCGATTGTGTTTAGTGTGGCGGTCGTCATGCTCCTTTTTATTCATCACCTCTATACCTGCACACCATGATAGGAAAAGTATTAACCAAAGTCTTCGGCAGCAAAAACGACCGGGTTCTCAAGCAGATCCAGCCACTGGTCAACCGAACCAACGAACTGGAGCCGGAAATTCAGAAACTCGATGACCAGGAGCTTGCGGCAAAGACAGTGACGTTCCGGGAGCGGGTCGGCAACGGGGAACCGCTCGACGACCTGATTCCCGAGACCTTTGCGGTGATGAGGGAGGCGTCCAGGCGAATCCTCGGCGAGCGTCATTTCGATGTCCAGCTGATCGGCGGCGTGGTGCTGCATCAGGGGTGCATCGCCGAAATGAAGACCGGTGAGGGCAAGACCCTGACCTCGACCCTGGCGGTCTATCTCAACGCGCTGGCCGGCAAAGGGGTCCATGTGGTCACCGTGAACGATTACCTGGCCACCCGTGACGCCGAATGGATGGGACAGGTGTACCGTTCCCTCGGCCTGGAGGTCGGCAGGATCGTGCATGACATGGGCGACGCCGAGCGGCAGCAGGCCTATCGCGCCGATGTGACTTACGGCACCAACAATGAATTCGGGTTCGACTACCTCCGCGACAACATGAAATTCCAGCTGGCCGATTTCTGCCAGCGCGGGTTCAATTTCGGCATCGTCGACGAAGTGGACTCGATCCTCATCGATGAAGCACGGACACCGCTGATCATTTCCGGCCCGGCGGACATGTCGACTGAGCTGTATGACAACGTCAACCGGATCATGAAACACTTCAAGCGGGATGATCACTTTCTGGTGGACGAAAAGGGCCGACAGGTGTCGCTGAACGAGGAGGGAATCGCACTCGGGGAGCAGCTGCTCGGCATCGACAACCTTTACGACCCGCGCAATATCGAATATCTGCATCACCTCAACCAGTCGCTGAAGGCACATGTGCTGTTCAAGAAGGATGTCGATTATATCGTCAGAAACGGACAGGTCGTCATCGTCGACGAGTTCACCGGCAGGACCATGGAAGGGCGACGCTACAGCGACGGGCTGCACCAGGCGCTTGAGGCCAAGGAGCATGTGAAGATCGAACGGGAGAACCAGACTCTGGCCTCGATCACCTTCCAGAATTATTTCAGGATGTACGACAAACTCGCCGGCATGACCGGAACGGCTGATACCGAGGCGCCGGAATTCAAGAAAATCTATGATCTCGACGTGGTGGTGCTGCCCACCCACAAGGAAATGATCCGCAAGGACTTTGCCGATGTCATCTACAAGAACGAGAAGGCCAAATACCGTGCGGTGATCAATGAGATCAAGGAGAAGCATCAGGCCGGACAGCCGGTGCTGGTGGGAACGATATCGATCGACGTTTCCGAGAAGATCTCGCAGATGCTGAAAAGGGAGAAGATCCCTCATGACGTGCTCAACGCCAAACATCATGAGCGGGAGGCCGAGATCATCGCCCAGGCCGGTCAGCTGGGCCGGGTAACCATCGCCACCAACATGGCCGGACGCGGGACCGACATCAAACTCGGCGAGGGCGTCATCGAGGTCGGCGGGCTTCATATCCTGGGCACGTCCCGTCACGAGTCGAGACGCATCGACAATCAGCTGCGCGGCCGGTCAGGCCGTCAGGGCGATCCGGGCTCTTCGCGATTTTATCTGTCGCTCGAAGACGACCTGCTGCGCATTTTCGGATCGGGCAGAATTTCCGGGATCATGGAAAAACTCGGCATGGAAGAGGATGAACCGATTGAACATGCGATGATCACCCGCGCCATTGAGAACGCCCAGCGCAAGGTCGAAGGTCATCACTTCGATATCCGCAAACACTTGCTCGAGTATGACGACGTGATGAACACTCAGCGCGAAGTTATCTACCAGCAGCGCCGCCAGGTTCTCGAAGGCAGCAACCTGCAGCAGGTGCTCGCTGACATGACCGAGGATCTGATCGACGACATCGTCGGTGAAACCGCCCAGGAACGAGTCGAGGCACCGGAATGGGACTGGCAGAGCTGCGAGCAGCAGGTTGCCGAGATATTCGGCATCAAACCGCAGTGGAGCGACGAGCGGAAAAAGGAGTTCAAAGCGGACAGCCTGCACGAGGCAATTGCTGAAATAGCCGAGCAGGCGCGTCTTGCCCAGGAAGAGCGAAACGGAGCCGACAATCAGCGCCAGATCGAACGGCTCATTCTGCTGCAGATCGTCGACAGCCACTGGAAAGAACACCTGCTCAACATGGACCATCTCAAGGAGGGGATCGGGCTGCGCGGGTATGGCCAGAAGAATCCGCTCAACGAATACAAGAAGGAAGCATTCGACCTGTTCATGACCATGATCGAGACGGTCAAGCTGCAGACCGTAAAAACCCTCATGCATGTCCGCCTCGTCCAGGAAGACGAGGTCGAGCGGATGCAAGAGGAGCGGCGGAGGCGCCAGGAGCAGGAGATGCGGTTGAACAAGGGGGCCGCCGGCGAGGAAGCCAAAGGGCAGGAGCCGATCAAACGGGAAGGCGACAAGATCGGCAGAAACGCTCCCTGTCCATGCGGTTCGGGAAAGAAATACAAGAAGTGCTGCGGAAGACTCAATTGAGTTCAGGGGACAGTGCTGCGGCTGGCTCCTGAACCTAGGCCATCGAGGTGATCAGCCGTACAGCTTATCCGGCTGCATCAGATTTTCTTCCATGTGCCTCAGTTCGTCGATGCCGGATACGACGATTTCCGGATCGGGTTTCAATTCCTTGTCGGGCAGTTTCCCTTCATAATCGAGCTGGCTCAGCACAAACCTGATGCAGTTGATGCGGGCCATCTTCTTGTTATCGGATCTGATGATGGTCCACGGCGCGATCGTGCGGTTGGTTTCCTGGAGCATCTGAAATTTTCTCAGCGAGTATTGATCCCAGTATTTCTGGGCGAGGTTGTCGACCGGTGAAAGTTTGTACTGTTTCAATGGGTCCTCGCGCCGCGATTCAAACCGTTCTTTCTGGATATTCTTTGAAACCGAGTAGTAGAACTTGAACAGCTTGATGCCGTCCTTGACGATCAACTCCTCGAGCAGCGGAACGTCCTTGAGGAAGCGTTTGTTCTGCACGTCGGTGCAGAATCCCATCACCGGTTCGACCATGGCCCGGTTGTACCAGCTCCGGTCGAAGAAAACGATTTCCCCGGCGGACGGGAGGTGACTGATGTAGCGCTGGAAGTACCATTGTGTCTGTTCCGTTTCGTTGGGCTTGATCAGCGCCACGACGCGGGTGTAGCGGGGGTTGAGGTGGGCGATGAAGCGTTTGATCGTGCCCCCCTTGCCGGCGGCGTCGCGTCCTTCGAAAATGAGCAGCAGCCGCATGCCGTTCGCCTTCATCGATTTCTGCAGTTTCATCAATTCGACCTGCAGCCGTCTCAGCTCGAATTCATAGGCAAGGTGCCAGTTCTTTATCCAGATGGCGGTCTTGTCCTTGTCCTCCACGGAGTCGATATTGCTGAGGGCGGTCAGCTCCTGGAGTTTGACCTTTTCGGCCTTTGGTTTCTTGTCTTTCTTACCGTTTCCGTTGTCTCCCATCACCCGGCTCCATGATTTTATTTGAGAAGTTGACGGTCAAGACCGATGATTAAGCGAACTGTAACAAAGGGGGGTGGGCAAACGCAATCTTAATTGAGTTTCATGCCCCTGACAAACATTTCCGCATATATGGACGGCAGGCGCAACCGCAGGATCTCCTCGGCAACGATGTCGACCGGATAGGGTACCCGGTGCAGTTCCACTTCTATTTTTCCCCGGTTTATACAGATGACCCCGCAGGCTCCGCTCACCCGGCCGTCGAACATTCTGCCGACACTGCCGGGATTGATGAAATGCACTCCGGACACGACCGTGTGAAACTGCGTATGACTGTGACCGACGGTAACCAGCCTCCCCTCGGCGAGCCGGGTCAGTTCCCTGAACCGGTCCGCCGGTGTATCGGGAAACAGAAATTCATCGGCATCAGCCGGGCTGCCGTGACACATGTGCAGAACTTCCGAAACATCAGCATCCGTGTTGCTATCTCCGTTCAGCGGTATAAGCCGGGTATGAGGCTGCTGCAGCAGCCAGGAACGGTTTTCGGTGGTCAGTTCCGCAGCGGTCCAGCCATACATGATGCGTTTATCCGGGGCGCGAGGTTTTTTAAAGGTTTTTCCGTCGAGCAGCGTGATTACATGGCGGTCGGTGTTGCCGAGGATCGAGATGGCCCGGTGGTTGCGCAGCCAGTCTATGGTTTGATTGGGAAACGGGCCGTAGACCAGAGAGTCGCCGCCGTTGAGGATGAGGTCGAATGAATCGAGCGGAAACTGACGGCCGAGTGCATCGAGGGCCGGAAAATTTGCGTGGATATCGGACAGCAGCAGTATCTTCATGATCTCAGAGCAGCGGCCCGAGCAGCAGCGCCAGATTTTCCATGAAGCGATTGATAACCGGCCGGCGCTCAAACAGATGCACATCGATTTCCTCTGACTGATCCTCGTAGCGGGCCTGGAGGGTTCGTATTTTGTCGGCAAACAGGCGATCGTAGATGAAAAGCGTGGCTTCGAAATTGAGCCAGAAACTTCGCATGTCGAGGTTCACCGAGCCGAACAGGCAGAATTCACGGTCCACCGTGATCGTTTTGGAGTGGAGCAGGCCGCCCCGGAACTGCATGATGCGGACCCCCGATCTGGCCAGTTCGAAAAAGTGGGCCTGGCTCGCGTAGTGAATCAGCTTCGAATCGTTTCTTTGGGGCAGGATCACTGTTACGTTAACCCTTCGTTGAGCGGCCGATTTCAGGGCGGTCAGCAGCGATTCGTCGGGGACGAAATAGGGGGTGGTCAGCACCAGTTCATCACGGGCGGAATAGATGGTGGTCAGCAGCAGCGAGTGGATCGCATCGGGAACCAGGCCGGGGCCCGAGGGAACCAGCTGGACGGGCGTGTCTCCGGTTCTTTCGATCTGGTGTACGTCGGTCCGCCTGGTAATATCGTGTATGGTTGAGCCGATGTCGAGAGCTGTAGCCTGCTGATCATCTGATTCGAGGTACCAGTCGCTGACGAAAGTGCCGGCCAGCGACTCGACCACCGGCCCGGTTATCCGCACCATAACGTCGACCCATTCACCGATCCCCGATTCCTGTTTGAAATATTTGGGGTCCACCATATTCTGGCTGCCGGTATAGGCGATTTCTCCATCGATCACGACGATTTTGCGGTGGTTGCGGATGTCGATCCGGGCGAACAGCGTTTTTATGATTCCGGCGGGAAGCGATGCCTGGATCATGATACCCGCATCCATCAGGGTTTTTGCCCGCTGTCCCTTGAGAAATTCGCTGCTGCCGATTGAATCGAGCAGAATGCGGCAGGTCACCCCCCGGCCGGCGACTTCGAGCAGCGCATTTTCGATTTCGCTGACCATACCTCCTTCCTGCCAGATGTAAAACTGCAGGTGACAGGTTGACTTGGCCCCGCGAATATCGTCAACGATGGCCTGGAGAATTTCCTCGGGGGTGTCTATCAGTTCCAGGTGATTACCGGCAAGCGCCGGAATCCCGATCAATTTTTCGGCCTGATTGTGGAGCGGCAGACAAGTATCGGCCTTTTCGTCCCATTTGACCGGGGAGCGGTTCTTCAGTGAGTTCAGCCAGTACTGATAGTGGTCCTGACTCTGCCGAGCCCGGGCGGCGCGTTTGTCCGAGATGCGGTTTTCGCCGAAAAACAGGTAGAATATCGCTCCGGCAAACGGAAACAGCAGGATCACAAACAGCCACGCAAAGGTGATGCCGTACGGGCGCTTGCGCATGATCACGCGGATCGAAAGACCGATACGCACGGTTAGATCGGCAAGCAGCACCAGGGTCGGATAGACGCTGAAGATCCAGTGGGCGGACTCTTCTGTCATCACTCCGATGCCGCGCGGATGGACGGGCAGAGTCCGGTCAAATATTCGATGTCGTTGAACATCGTTCGTTACCTGCGTGCTATTATATTGTCTGAGTCCGTTGCATTGGGTATAACAATGACAATGTTAAGGGAAGATTTGACAGCGTTTTATCGATCTGTACGCACCAGAGGTACCCTGGAAATCTAATGCTCATCCGGCCTCCGGTAGACGAGACGCCTGCACCTCGACCGTCGTTTCCGGGTCTGCGCGGATTGCCTTTATGTCTTGATCATAGACAGAACCATCGGTTTTCCTGCTGTCCGACTCATGAATATAGTGGATTTCAATATGATTATAAAAGATTTTTCTTTGTCTGCGGTGGCTGCAGGTATCAAATACGCCGATCGACTCGATCTTGGATTGATCTATAGCCGGACACCGGTGGTGGCGGCGGGCGTATTTACCACCAACCAGATCAAAGCGGCTCCGGTGGTGCTGAGTTCCGAGCGGCTCAAGCAGGGACGCTGCCAGGCAGTGCTGATCAACAGTGGCAATGCCAATGCCTGCACCGGTGAAGCGGGCATGGTCGCCGCCCGGAAAGCCTCCAGGATGGCGGCGGAAGCGCTGGGCATTGATGAGGAACTGGTGCTGGTGTCCTCAACCGGGGTCATCGGTCTGCCCTTGGACATGGCTGCGTTCGAACGCAGCATGTCCGGGCTCGTGGAAAACCTTTCGCCTGATCATTTCGATCAGGTAGCCGAGGCGATCATGACCACCGATACGGTCAAAAAAACGGTCGCCGCATCGGTTGAAATCGGCGGTAAGGTAGTGAATTTCATGGCCATGGCAAAGGGTTCGGGCATGATCATGCCGAATATGGCAACCATGCTTGCCTTTGTGTTGACCGACGCGCAGATCAGCGCGCCGGAACTGAAACGCGCGCTCAAGAATTCGGTGTCGCGAACGTTCAACCGGATCACCGTCGACGGCGATACCAGCACCAACGACATGGTGCTGGTCATGGCCAGCGGCGCGGCAGGGAACCCGTGGATCGAGGACGAGGAGCACGAAGATTACCGCAGCTTCGAAGATACCCTGGAGCTGCTCCTCAAGGATCTTGCCCTGAAGGTCGTTGAAGACGGGGAAGGAGCCACCAAGTGCATCACCATACGGGTCTGCGGCGCCAGGGAGAATGAGGAGGCGGAACAGGTGGCGCGCACCGTGGCCAATTCGAACCTGGTAAAGACAGCCTTTTTCGGGGAAGACGCCAACTGGGGTAGAATCATCGCGGCAATGGGACGCTCGGGCGTGAGATTCAACCCGGATCACGTGGATATCGCCTTTGGCGATGCGCTTCTCGTGAAAAACGGCGTTACCCTTGGAAGCGAGGCGGAACGCAGGGCGACCGAAGTCTTGAAACAGAGATTTTTCACGGTAATTATCGACTTGAAAGACGGAACCGGATGCGAAGAAGTGTATACCTGTGATTTTTCTATTGATTATGTAAAGATAAATGCGGACTACCGGTCCTGAGATCAAGCAGCCTGATTCGGCATTTTTCAAACTCGCACGCACTGGCCGCTTCGAGGCGCTACTCAAGCGGCTCGACGACCAGTTCCTCGTCGAGGGCACCGGCAGCAAGGTCGAAAAGCGGAGTTATTACGACACCTTCGACTGGCGCCTCTATCGCCGCAAGCTGATTCTTTATCGCTGCGGAAGCCGCCTGATACTGCAGAGCACCAGGGGCAGGCGGATTGCGTCGGTGGCAGGAAGAAAGAGAAGCAGGTATTTCTGGTGGGATATCCCGGTCGGTGAACTGCAGAATCAGCTCAGGGACTGCATCGACATGCGGGCCTTAAGCCCGGTGATATCGACTCTGTCCATGGTCGATCTGTTCAGGGTCATGAACGATGAACGCAAGACCGTGGCGAGGATCGGTCTGCAGCAGCTGGTGAGGGACGACGGCGATGAACACAATCCGTTGGAGACTATCGTCGTCGAAGAGATCAGAGGGTATGATACATCCTTTCGCAACATCGTGCAGCACTGCCTCGACCTGGGATTGCGCAAGGTCGGCAGGCACAGTGAGACGACACGCATCCTGAAGCGATCGGGACGGGTTCCAGGCGGTTACGGAGGCAAATTCGACATCGGCCTCGAGCGGACCATCAGCATCGGCGATGCGGTTTCGATCATCTGCCTGCACCTGCTGGCGGATATGGAGAGAAATCTCGAGGGGATCGTGGCTGACATTGATTCGGAGTTTCTCCATGATTTCCGCATAGCGGTTCGCCGTACCCGTTCCCTGATCGATCTTTTCAAAAAGATCCTGCCCGCCACCGTGACCGGTCATTTCGAAAACGAGTTCAAATGGCTCGGTACTGTCACCGGACCGGTTCGCGATATCGACGTATATCTGCTCACCAAAAACGACTACCTAAATATGCTGCCTCCGACACTGCGGCCAGGACTTCAGCTGTTCTTCGACGAACTCCGGGAAAAACGGATCGAGGAATTGAAGCGATTGCACTCGCATTTGAGATCGCCGAGGTACCAGTCGCTGGTTGAAGACTGGCGGCGATTTCTGAACGATAAGGAGGGCAGGCTCTACAACGGCCAGTTGCTCGGCTCGTGCAAAACATGCGCCGATGCGATGATCGTCAAGCGATGCAGAAAATATATCAGAAGCGGAAATGCGATAACCGATGCCAGTACCGATGAGAAGATCCATCGGCTTAGAATACAAGGCAAAAAGTTCAGGTACCTGCTTGAATTTTTCAAGAGTTTTTATGACGAGTCGAACATGACGGTCATTGTCAAGCAGATGAAAATGCTCCAGAACAACCTCGGCGAATTTAACGACCTTTCGGTTCAGCTGAGGCTGCTGAACGGCAGACTCGATTTACTGCGCGGGAGATCGCTCAAGACCATCAGACTGGCAGCTGCCCTTGGGGGCTTGATTACAGTGCTCGATGCGAAAAAGATGCAGGTCAGGAACCAGTTCGCATCGACCTATGAGCAGGTTTCCAGCACACCGATCGAGGCGATGTTGAGCGATATGGTCTGGGCGGATGCACGGTCCGATGGAGCCGATCGATGAAGATCGTCGCGGTCTACAGCGCCAAGGGCGGGGTGGGTAAAACCGCCACTTCGGTGAACCTCGCCTATAGCGCCGCGCAGGGGGGGGGACGCGTGCTGCTGTGCGATATGGATTCCCAGGGTGCCGCATCGTTTTATTACCGGGTCAAACCGAAGAAGAAGTTCAACCGCTCGAAACTGCTCAGCGGTGCGTTTTATGATTATATCAGGGGAACCGATTACGACGGTCTGGATCTGCTGCCCGCCCATTTCTCATTTCGTAATCTCGATATTGCAATCAACGATAAGGACCGGAAGAAGAACAGGATCGTGTTGTCCAGGCTTCTGGCCCCCCTTGAAGACGAATATGACTACCTGATCCTCGATTGTCCCCCCAATGTCACGGTGCTCTCTGAAAACATCCTCACCGCCGCTGATTGCGTGGCTGTTCCCGTTGTGCCGACTACCCTGTCGCTGCTGGCGCTTGAGCAGCTGTTGAAACTTGTAAAGAAAGTAGAAGCGAAAAAGAAAAAGATTGTGGCGTTTTTCTCGATGGTCGAGCGGCGCAAGCTGATGCATACGTCGATCATGAACAAATATCGTGACTACCCGATATTCGTGCAGACCTACATACCGTTTTTGGCGGAAATCGAGAAGATGGGAATCCATCGGCGTCCGGTGGGAGCGAACCCCCGAACTTCGGCGGCAGCCCATGCCTATGATCTGCTGTGGCAGGAGATCATCGAGCGAAGATTGTCCAGATGAAGGTTCTCTATCTTATTCGGCATGCCAAGTCGAGCTGGGCAGATCCCCGGTTGACCGATCACGACCGGCCTTTGAACAAACGCGGCAAGCGCGATATTCCGATCATGGCTCGGAGGCTGGCTTCCTATACCCCGCGGCCGGAGCTGATCATCTCCAGCACTGCCAGGCGGGCCCGCAAAACCGCACGGGGTATCGGAGATCGGCTGGGCTTCGACAAACAGGAGCTTGTCCTCATCGAGTCGCTTTATACCTTTTCTCGTGAACCTCTGCTTGAGGTTATTCGGTCGGTGCAGCCGACGGTCACGGTGCTGTGCGTCGTAGGTCACAATTACGGTCTGACTGATTGCGCCGAATGGCTCTGCGGCGAGGACCTGGGCAATATCCCCACCTGCGGGGTCGTGCTGATGGAAATTCCCGTCGACGACTGGAAACAGATTTGTCGCGGGAACGGCAGGCTTCTTCGTTTCGATTATCCCAAACTTCAGGGGTAAGATCCAGTGAACCTCGCTGCTTGTCTCCCTCCCATATGAACCTTCAGTCCCAGGCGGTGAGGGCCGCGCTTTTCTTAGGGAATCATTTGAAAGAGAGCGCGAGCATCAGTTTTGGATTGCTCAAGGTGGCCGTGCCGGCAATCATCTTCACCAAAATCCTCGAAGAACTCGGCTGTATACACTATATCGGCATCATCCTCGAACCGGTCATGAAACTGGTTGGACTGCCCGGGGAACTCGGACTGGTCTGGGCCACCGCTCTGCTGACGACACCGTACGGCGGCATCGGCGTACTGGCTGCGCTGGTACCCTCGCTCACCCTCACCGCGGCGGACCTGACGGTACTCTGTTCGCTCATATTGATCGCGCATTCGCTGCCGATTGAACAGTCCATCACCCGAAAAGCCGGCGCAGGTTTTTTGCCGATGGCTGCGATCCGGGTGTTCGGAGCGCTCGGTTATGGTATGTTACTCCATGCTATCTGCAATCGTTTTTCAATCTGGCAGTATCCTGCAGCGACCATATTCAGGCAGACTCCCGAACACCAGTCCCTCGCGCAGTGGGCGTTGAACCAGTGCTTCAATATCTTTATGGTATGTCTGGTTATTTTTGCTGTCCTGCTGGCGATGCGCGTGCTCAGGGCACTCGGTGTCATCAGGCTGTGCGAGAATCTGCTCAAACCGGTGTTGCCGTGGCTGGGTATGAGCCATCGCGCCGCTCCGGTGACGGTGGTCGGTATGCTCCTCGGCATCGTCTACGGCGGAGCGCTGATTATAAGGGAAACCACAGAAGGATCCATGGATTCTCGGGAGATTTTCAACTCGCTGGCGCTGATGTCTCTGAGCCACGGGCTTATAGAAGACACCATGATAATGATGGCGCTGGGGGCGAAACTCGGAGGTATTCTGTGGGGAAGACTGGTATTTTCCCTTCTGGTGATTTATGTATTAGTCCGTGTTACCGGTTTGCTTGCAACACCCAGGCCGCTCAAAGGCGATTGACATGATCTGCCCGTACCGCTGGAAGCAGGCGGACACGTGACATTCATGCGCGGGGATGGGCGGATGCTTCTTCAAGGCCGTCTGCGAAGGTTCTCGGGTAAGACTGACAGGGTATGCGGTGACGGCATCGACACCGAGGGGTCAGGTTGATCGATCGGCAGGCTGATAAAACGCCAGTACATCTGGTACAATCGAACAGGTACGAAATTCATTGGCGAGATTAATCGAAACGGCGTGGTGAGTCTATGAGTAGGAAGATGAGAACCGGCGGTCTGATTCTGATGGCAAGTCTAATATTACCCGCTGCTGCCTGGTCCGGGTGTGTGGAAGGCGATTGCGTGCAGGGCGTCGGGACCTATGTGTCGGATGACGGGAAAAGATACAGCGGCAGCTTTATGGACGGTACGGCCAATGGAACGGGAACACTGACCTATCCGGACGGCACGGTTTACAGCGGTACCTTCCAGCGGGGAAAGATCTCCGGGAGGGGCACCCTCACCGGCAGCGACGGCCGCCGCTACGAGGGGGAATTCAGAGATGGCGTTATCGAAGGGCAAGGCTACCTGGTAGGCGCTGACGGGACGAGGTATCGGGGAGAGTTCAGGCTCGGCCGTTTCCATGGTAAAGGTGTACTGTTTTTCCCCGACGGCCGGGAATACAAGGGCGAATTCCGCAATAATATGATCGACGGCAGCGGCCGCCTGCTCTATGCGGACGGCAGCTGGTACGAGGGGATGTTCAGCAATGGCAGACCCCACGGTACCGGTGTACGGTCGTACCCTGATGGATCGATATACCGCGGCGAGTTGAAGGACGATATCAAAGAGGGGTTCGGGAAATGGGAATTGCCGAACGGCGACATATACGAAGGTGAATTCCAATCCGATCAGTTCTCGGGCCTGGGTACGCTGAGCTACAGCGACGGAAACACCTACACCGGTGAATTCAAGAACGACCTGTTCAACGGCCACGGCGAGATGCGGTATGCCAACGGCTCGGTATACACCGGCGGGTTTGCGGGGGGCCTTGCCGAGGGGAAAGGTACCATGGTATTTGAAGACGGAAGCCGCTACGAAGGAGATTTCCGGGCCGGGCAGATGCACGGCAAGGGCATCTATCACTACTCCGACGGCTCTGTATATACCGGAGACTTCCAGGACGGCAAGCTTCACGGTAAAGGTAAGATGGAGTACAGCGACGGGCGGGTGTTCAAAGGTGAGTTCGCGGACGGCTCTCCGGTTGTTCCGGTCGACGAAGCAGCTATCGGAACAACGACTCCGGCTGCACCTCAGGCACCCGAGCCGGTGGGCGTGGCGGCCGCAGCCGGAACCGCAGAGGCTGCACCGATCGTTGAATCGAGCCTCGGGGGACCTGCACAAGACCGGAGTCCCGAAACTGCCGAACCGGAAAGAGCGGTGTCGTCTGCAGAGTTACCGTCTGCAAGCGTCCAGACCGGTAAAAGCGGACATGGTGATACCCCGCAGGGTGCCAGTCTGGTGTATGCGGACGGCGTCATCTGGCAGGGCAAGAAAGGGGATCAGCCCATGAACGGCGAAATCGTTTTTGTCTTTCCCGACAAGAGCAGGTATACGGGACAGGTCAAAGACGGCTTGAAGCACGGCAAGGGAACCCTCGAATTTGCCAACGGTGACGTCTACGAGGGAGAATTCGAGCTCGGTTCGTTCAACGGCAAGGGGACCTACACCTTTGCAGACGGCCGGCAATATACCGGCTGGTATCTGATGGGCAAACGGGACGGCGACGGGAGATTCGTCTACCCTGACGGAACTGCCTACGTCGGTGAGTTCAAGAACGACCTGTTCGACGGGGTCGGAGAATATCAGTTCGCCGACGGCAGTCGTTACAAAGGCCATTTCAGGTACGGCAGTTTCCATGGCAAGGGCAAAATGAATTATACGGACGGTTCGGTCTATGAAGGCATGTTCAAGAACGATTTACCCGATGGCAAGGGGACACTCACAGCCAGTGACGGTTCCACCTATGTCGGAGAGTTTACCGAAGGCAGGAGAAATGGCTACGGTGTTTTGAAACTGGCCGACGGTACTCGTTACGAGGGGACTTTTGTCAATGACATGTTCAAAAAACAGTAGGGTATATAGAACAATCAGGACAAAACCGGCGGCTCGTGAGGGAGATGGAGTGAGTGATGAGATGGGGCTATAAATCCGTTCATTTTGCCTTGAAAAAAGAGGGGTTGCTCGGTGGACCGTTTCTCGACGAGGCGGAAATAGAGGAACAGCTCAATCGGTTCGGACAATCGGGATGGGAACTGGTTTCGGTAATCGAGGTGCAAAACGGCATCATCTGCTTTTTCAGACAGCCGTTGGGGCAGGTGCCCGCAACCTATGGTGAGTTGCCCGGAGATGAGCAAGACCAAACCCACCCGGATGAAGAGGAGATGGAAAAACCAGATACCTGGGAAGAACCGCTGGAACCTGCAGCATACCAGCGGGACGATCAGTTCCAGGAAGAGGACACCCATCAAGAACCTGAAATAGAAGAATACGAAGAATACCAGGATGAAAATCACGATGCGGATGGACGGTGGGAGCATGAACCGCATGAAGATCAGATCGTCGCTGAAGACAGAGATTTCCCGGAGGAAGACGAAGATTCCGCTGAGAAGAGAATTGGAGCGATAAGAATTGAGTAATTCGGGAAACCAAAACCAGCCATTGTTCCCTGTCAGTGAAGAACTGGAGCAGTGGATGGTGGGAGTGCGCAGACATATCCACAAACATCCGGAAACCTCCTATGACGAGCATCGCTGTTCGGAGTTTATCAAGGAGCAACTGCAATCGCTCGGCATCGAGTTTACCGGCGGCTACGGCGGAACCGGCATCGCCGCGCACATAGGCGGGTGCGGAACTGGCGGTTGTGTCGGCCTGCGGGCGGATATGGACGCACTGCCGATTACCGAGGGAACCGGCCTGCCCTTTGCGTCGGAGCAGCACGGCATCATGCATGCCTGCGGACATGACGGACACGTGGCGATGCTTCTGGGAGCCGCTGCGCTGCTGAAAAACGGACCATCGCTGCCGGGTGGCGTGAGACTGATATTCCAGCCTGCAGAAGAACACGGAAACGGTGCAGCGCAGTTGATCCGCGAAGGAATCCTGGATGGTGTGCAGGCCATATTCGGCGGCCACATCGACACTCACTATAGAACCGGCATGATCATCGTCGACGAGGGGTTGATCTGCGCCTTCGCCGATCCTTTCACCATCACCTTGAACGGCCGTGGTGGGCACGCAGCCCGCCCGCATGAGGGGACTGACTCGATCGTGGCGGCATCGAGCCTGGTCATGATCATCCAGACGCTGGTTTCGCGGGAAGTGGATCCGAACAAGTCGGAGGTGATCACCATCGGCAGTTTCCAGGCCGGCAACGCGCACAATATCATTGCCGCCCAGGCCGTTCTGAAGGGAACCGTCAGGTCAACCGACGAGATGACCAGAGAGAAGACTATCTGGGGGTTGAAACGGGTGGTCCAGTCGATTTCAACCATGTATGACCTTCGCGCGGACATCGTCTTCGACCAGGGGCTTCCGGCTGTGATAAACGGACCGCAAGCAACCGCCATAGCCCGTCGGGCGGCAGCTCAAGTGGTAGGCGAGGACGGCGTCACTTGCCAAGGGTATCCGAGCCTCGGAGGCGAAGATTTCTCCTTTTACCAGCAGTATATCGAGGGCTGCATGGTCCGGTTCGGGGCGATGTTGCCAGGCGGTGCCGGGCCTGCCCACAGCGCCACCTTCGATTTTGACGAAAACTGTCTGAAAGTCGGAGCATCCTGGCTGGCCATGGCAGCGTACCACTGGCTCGACGCGTATCGGCGGTAAACTCACAGTTTCAGCGTAGATGGTCATGGATTTCGCATCGAACAGTTCATACACGCTGGGAGTGGAAATCGAATTTCAGATTCTCGACAGGGCCGAATTCAGACTGGTGCCCTTTGGCCCGATGCTGTTCGAGCAGGCACCGAACATTCTGCGACCGCGATTGTCGCTCGAATTCATCAAATCCATCCTTGAGATCCGGACCGGGATCTGCACCAATGTCCGTGACGTTGAGAATGACTTGCTGCAGACCATTGCGCTTGCCGAGGAACTTGCCGAAGCGAATGATTTCCTGCTTTACGCCGCCAGCCTGCACCCCTTTGCCCGTGGTGTCGACCAGGAACTCACCGAGAATAACCGATATGAAAGGATCATGGAGGAACTGCAGATCGTCGGCCGGAGATTCATCTCACAGGGGCTGCACGTTCATGTCGGCCTGCCCGATGGCGACAGCGCTATCAAGGTCTGCAATCTGATACAGCCATTTTTGCCGATTTTTCTCGTTCTGTCATGTTCATCCCCGTTTTATCAGTCCATCGACACCGGTCTGATGTCCTATCGAACGAAACTGTTTGAAGTCCTGCCGCTGGCCGGGATCTACGAACACTTCAGGGATTGGGCTCATTTTGACGAAGTGATACAGGAACTGGCAAGCCATGGCATTATCGAGGGGTTCAGGGATTTGTGGCTTGATGCCCGGCCGAATCCGGAATTGGGGACCCTGGAAATACGGATCTGCGACCTCCCGGTCAGATTCACCGAGATTCTCGCTCTCGTTGCCATGATCCAGAGCTGCGTTGCCTGGCTGGCGGAAGAAGGCGAAGCCGCCGGACCGATGAGCAGCTTTCTGCTGAAGGCAAACAAGTGGCAGGCTGCTCGACATGGCCTTGAAGGCAGATTCATTGATCCCGCGGGAATTCTCGGGGCGCACGCGATGCAGTACCGGCTTGCGGCGATGGTGCTGAAACGAAAACTCAAGGCTTATGCTGCCCGACTCGGTTCAGATCGGTATCTGAACCAGCTTGATACGGTTATTTCAGGTGGCACGGGAGCCGATCGGATGCGGCACATTTACCGGCGTTCAGGCGACTTTGCCGCAGTCGTGCGAGATATCCACGAAGACTTCTGGCAATGAGCAGATATTCCAGATCGATCGTTGCCTCCGGACACAGTCTGGTGAGCGCTACTGCGGCGGATGTTCTCAGGGAAGGGGGCAACGCGTTCGACGCGGTCGTGGCTGCCGGCTTTGCATCGGCCGTGGTGGAGCCGTCCCTGAACAGTCTCGGGGGCGGGGGACTGCTGATTGGTCACAGCGCCCGGTTCGGCCAGGAACTGTTCTTCGATTTTTTTGTCGATACGCCGGGGCTTGGCAGAGCTGATGTGTCTGCGGTCGGAGATTTCTTCCCGGTGACGGTGCAGTTTTCCGGATCCACCCAGGATTTCAATATCGGCTGCGGCTCCGTTGCCGTTCCCGGCACCCTCAAAGGCCTGATCCATACCCAGCGGCGCCTCGGCAGGATGAACCTGGCCGAGGTTATCGCCCCGGCGAAAGAACTGGCACGGTGCCACCTCATCAATGAACAGCAGGGTGTTTTTCTCGGTCTGCTCTATCCGATCATGACGCTTCATGAGCAGGGGCGAGCGCTCTACGAACCCGGCGGGGTCTACAAGAAGGGCGGAGAACTTCTTGAAAACCCGCTCGGCGCAGAGTTCCTCGAGGAGATTGCCGCCGACGGCGGGGCGAACTTCTATGCCGGAGAGATCGCCGCTGCCATAGATCGCGATATGGGTGAGGCCGGCGGGCTGCTCAGCAGCACCGATCTGGCTTCATACCGGGTGATCGAGCGGTCGCCGTTGAAGATCTCCTACCGGGGGCATGAACTGCTGACGGCTCCCGAGCCCTCCGTCGGGGGTGCTTTGATCGGGCTCTCCATCGGTCTGCTTGAAAAAGCGGGGCCTTATCGA
Organism: Desulfofustis sp.; assembly: GCA_022340565.1. Classification (GTDB taxonomy): domain Bacteria; phylum Desulfobacterota; class Desulfobulbia; order Desulfobulbales; family Desulfocapsaceae; genus JABDQA01. The sequence continues at coordinate 57,422 of JAJDNR010000026.1, read as the reverse complement.
GGAGGCTGGGGCGATGGCAAGCATCTGTGCAGAACCGTGGCACTGATGCAGGAGGTAGAAAAAATCCGGGAGTCCGGGATAACCAGCGGGAAACAGCTCGAGCGTTTCTGGGCCGACGGTGACCACGATCGATCGGTTCAACAACTGCGCATCTTCAGCAGAGGAACCACCCATATCAGCATCGCCGATAAAGAGGGCAACTGCGCTTCCATGACCTGCTCCAACGGCGAAGGCTCTGGATATTTTGCTCCGGGAACCGGGATCATGCTCAACAACATGATGGGTGAAGATGATCTTCATCCCGGCGGATTCCACTCGAGCCCTCCCGGACAGCGGGTCGGTTCGATGATGTCACCGTCGCTGCTCATCAAAGACGGCGCCGTTTCGCTGGTGATCGGCAGCGGCGGCTCGAAGCGCATCAGGACGGCGATCAGTCAGGTTCTCAATCAGATCGTCGACTTCAACAGAAATCTCAAGGAGGCGGTGGAGGCCCCGCGTCTGCATTGGGACGGCAGCGTCGTGCAGGTCGAGCCCGGTTTTGAAAAAACGGCGCTCGACATACTCCGCCGTTCGGTTGAACTCAACTGCTGGGAATGCCGAGACGTCTATTTCGGCGGCGTTCATGCGGTGATTCCGGGGGAGGGCGGAGCAGGAGATCCGAGGCGGGGGGGAAGCGTCGAGGTTGTCGAGTAGATGAACTCTGAAGGTATCGAAAAAACGGGCGTTGGTGCACGAATGGTTGAAAAGGGATCGGATCGTCACCGGATGTCGGACAACGTGCTCTCCACAGCGCCGCTTGACGATGGGGACGCGTCTGCTGGGACCGCTTTCCGAGACGATGGTGAAACAAATAGAGAGGCGGAGGCGGCCAAAAAAGACGTAAGGCTCACTGTTCAGGAACAGGTGGAGCGGCTGGCCGCTTTGAACCTGAGCAGCGCCTCTGTATCACGGTCGAGATTTTCGCCGACGGTCATCAGGCTCCTGTCGGCCATGGCAGGTGTGGCGGCGCTGCTGGTTCTCTATTTCTGCTTCAAACTCTTCGTCTGAACCGGCGCGGCCTGCTTCTCCCACGAATCCCGAAGCGTCACGACCCGGTTGAATACGGGTCTTCCCGGAGTGCTGAGAGTCGCATCGAGACAGAAGTACCCCTGGCGCTCGAACTGAACCTGGCTGCCCGGTTCGAGGTGGGCAAGGGACGGTTCGAGCTTGCAGCCGGTGAGAACCTGTTTCGAGTCGGGATTGATGTGGGTTTTGAAGTCGTTTTCCCTGTCTCCATCGGGGTGCTCGACGTCGAACAGGCGGTCGTAGAGGCAGACCTCGCCGTCGATCGCATGAGCGGCCGACACCCAGTGGATCGTACCTTTCACCTTTCTGCCGTCAGCTGAGGAGCCCCCCCTGGTCTCGGGATCGTAGCTGCAGTGCAGGGCGGTTACCCGGCCTGTGTCGTCGGTTTCATACGAGGTGCAGGTGATGTAGTAACCGTAGCGCAGACGTACTTCCCTGCCGGGACCGAGACGGAAGAATTTGCGGGGCGGATCTTCCATGAAATCGCTTCGTTCGATATAGAGTTCTCGACTGAACAGCAGTTCGCGGGTGCCGAATTCCGGCTTCTGGGGATGATTCTGCGCGGTCAGCGTTTCACTGCGGTCAGCGGGATAGTTATCGATGATCACCTTGAGCGGGTCGAGAACCCCCATCACCCGTGCTGCGGTTTCGTTGAGATCCTCCCTGACGGCGTTTTCAAGGATTCCCATATCGATGAGGCTCTCTTTTTTGCCGATGCCGATCTGCGCGCAGAAATTCCTGATCGACCGCGGCGTATAGCCCCGCCGTCTCAGGCCTGATATGGTCAGCATCCGCGGATCGTCCCAGCCGTCGACATATTTCTCGTTTACCAGCTGAAGCAATTTACGTTTGGACATCACCGTGTAGGTCAGATTGAGCCGGGCGAACTCGATCTGGCGCGGATGACAGGGGGTTTCCAGGGTATCGAGCACCCAGTCGTAGAGCATGCGGTTATCCTGGAACTCGAGGGTGCAGAGTGAATGGGTAATCTTCTCGAGCATGTCGGACAGACAGTGGGTGAAATCATACATCGGGTAGATGCACCAGGTGTCGCCGGTGCGGTGGTGGGTGGACCGCAGAATACGGTAAATTACCGGGTCGCGCATGATAATCGCCGGAGAACTCATGTCGATCTTGGCGCGCAGTACCCTGCTGCCGTCGGGAAAGGCTCCCGCTTTCATCTTCCTGAACAATTCAAGGTTTTCGGCTGCCGTACGGTTGCGGTACGGACTGTCCGTACCGGGTTCGGTCAAGGTCCCCCGATATTGGCGGATTTGGTCCGGGGTCAGATCACAGACATAGGCCTTGCCCTTGTCGATGAGCTGTTCGGCGAAATTGTAGAGTTTATCGAAGTAGTCGGAGGCGAAGTAAAGATGCTCGCCCCAGTCGAAGCCAAGCCACTTGACGTCGGTCTTGATAGATTCTACATACGCCTCCTCCTCCTTGCTCGGGTTGGTGTCGTCGAACCGCAGGTGGCAGGTACCGTTGAATTCATTGCTGATGCCGAAGTTGAGACAGATCGATTTGGCATGGCCGATATGCAGAAAACCGTTGGGCTCCGGGGGAAAGCGGGTTATCGGTACCAGGTGCTTGCCGGTGCGCTGGTCTTGCTTGACGATCTGCCTGATGAAATCCAGCGGGCGTTGGTCCGGAGTGTTCTGTGGTTCGCTCGTCATGGTCAACCCTTACACGTAAAATTGAGGAGTTCTGCACAACCGCTCCACCACCTTCTGCTGACCGATTGTGATCAGAATTTCGAACAGGGAAGGTCCGGCCAGCTGGCCGGTGACGACCGTTCGCATCCCATTGATAATCACCCCGGGCTTGACCCCCGCGCGTTCAGCGCACTCACGTGCAAGCCGTTCGGTTTGCTCGAGTGAAAAATCGGAGAGCAGGGCATACCGTTCTGCAAGCTCGGGGAGCAGGGTCTGGAGTTCCGGAAATTTAAGCAGATTTTTGGTCAGCGGCTTCTCTTCGATCTGAAAATCGTCTGAAAAGTAGGCTCGGCCCATCGTTGTAAAATCGGTGAGGACGTGGAACCTGGAGCGGATCAGCTCGATGGTCTGTAGAAACCATTGCTTCCGCTCCCCTTCATAGCTGTCGTCCCACAACTGTTCCTTGACCAGCACGTCTTTCACCATCGGCGCCAGCGCCTCGACGTCCATGGTCCGCAGATAGTGTTCGTTTATTGCAATCGCCTTGGGGTCGGTGAAGAATTTCGGATCGTCTTTGCGGTAATTGAAGATCGAGGCCGACTTGTTGATGCGGTCCAGGCTGAACGCCTCGATCAACTCCTCTTTGGAGAAGATCTCACGATCATCGCCGGGGGACCAGCCGAGCAGCACCAGGAAATTATTGAACGCCCACGGGATGAACCCGTTGTCGCGGTAGAACTGGACGGCGACAATCTCGCCGTGGCTGCGTTTGGAGATTTTCGCTTTTTTGGTGTCGAGGGTCAAGGGCATGTGGGCGAATACCGGAACCGGCGCACCGAGGGCCTCGTAGAGCAGCAGCTGCTTGATCGTATTGGTCATGTGATCCTGTCCCCTGACCACATGGGTGATGCGGTCGCGGATATCGTCGACGACGTTGCACAGCAGGTAGAGCGGGTTGCCGTTGGAGCGGACGATCACGAAGTCGTCGATTTCCTCGTAGTCGCTTTCGATCCGCCCGAGCACTTCATCGTCATAACCGAGCTTGCCATGCCGTTCAGGGACCTTGAAGCGGATCACCGACGGTATCCCCCGCTCATGCCTGGCGGTGATTTCGGCCTCCCCCAGATGTCTGCAGGTGCCGTCGTAGCCGACAGCGGTTTTGGCTTTGAGAGCGGCCTCCCGCTTGCGTTCGAGTTCCTCTTTGGAGCAGAAGCAATGGTAGGCCTTGCCGTGCCGAACGAGCCTGGCTGCGGCAGCTCGATGCTCGTGGCTGAATTCGGTCTGGAAATAGGGTCCTTCGTCCCAGTCGATGCCGAGCCAGTTCAGGCCGTCTATGATACCCTGAATCGAATCTTCGCTTGAGCGGTCGGCATCGGTATCCTCGATGCGCAGCACCAGTTTGCCGCCGGTCTTTTTGGCGTATAGCCAGTTGTAAAGGGCGGTTCTCGCTCCGCCGATGTGAAGGTACCCGGTCGGGCTCGGAGGGAATCGCAGTCTGGTCTCGTGCATAACCTTTCTTTCCTGGGGTTGCGTAGCGTTTTTATCTGGCTCACAAAGATAAGCATGATACGGCAAAAAAGGATAGCCAGCCTCGATTTTTATCAAGGCCCACAATACGCTGCTTTTATATCGTTTCGGCGGCCATAATTCAACTTGATTTGAGGCTGCGGCTGGTTATTTGCGCTTGTTCTCTTCGGATCGAGAAAGTATACTGCGCTATTTTTAACATGGAGGGGCCTGAGGTTTCAGGCTGGTCTGGATTTCCGTGGAAACCTTCACCGTCATGCAGGTTCGCAATAACCATCGCTTATCAGAGGAGCTGAGGAGTTTTGATGAGAGTTCTAGTCAGTGACAATCTTGCCCAGACAGGTGTGGATATTCTGAGAAAAGCCGGTTTTGATGTCGATGTCAAAACGGGGATGAGTCCCGATGCGATCAAGGCGGAGATCGGAGAATATGATGGACTGGTTATCCGCAGCGCCACCAAGGTAACGGCGGATCTACTCGAGTCTGCCGGCAAACTTAAAGTGATCGGCAGGGCCGGCATCGGTCTTGACAACGTGGATATTCCCGCAGCAAGCCAGAAGGGCGTGATCGTAATGAACGCCCCGGACGGCAACGCCACCACTACCGCCGAACTTGCCATTTCGATGATGATGGCCCTGTCACGCAATATACCCCAGGCAACCGCCTCAATGAAAGCAGGGAAGTGGGAGAAGAAGAGATTCATGGGCCATGAGCTGACCGGCAAGACCTTCGGGGTTATCGGTATCGGCCGGATTGGCCGTATTGCAGCGAGCAGGGCACAGGGACTGAGGATGAAAACCATCGCCTACGACCCGCACATGCCGAAAGAGGTCGCAGAAAAGCTCGGTGTAGAACTCGTCGACCTGGTGGAGCTTGCCGGACGCAGCGACGTTATTTCGGTGCACGTACCATTGACCAAGGAAACCAGAAACCTGGTCTCCACCGAATTTTTCGACAACATGAAGCCGGATGGAATTTTCGTAAACTGCGCCCGCGGCGGGGTCTGCGATGAAGCGGCTCTGTTCGAGGCGCTGAAAGCAAACAGGATCGGCGGCGCGGCGCTCGATGTGTTCGCCAAGGAGCCGGTCTCCGTCGAGAACTGTCCGTTACTCGGGCTGGATAATTTTATCTGCACCCCTCATCTCGGTGCCTCGACCAGTGAAGCCCAGGAAAATGTGGCGATCGCCATCGCCGAGCAGATGGCTGACTATTTGAAGAAAGGCACGGTCACCAACGCCGTCAACATGCCTTCTGTCAGCGACGATGTGCTTGCCCAGGTGGGCCCCTATATCACCCTTGGCGAAATGCTCGGCAACATGCATATGCAGCTCGCCAGCGGCGGCGTTCAGGAAATATCGATCGAATATGGGGGAGGACTTGCCGATCTTGACACGAAGTCGATTACCGTTGCCTTCTTGAAAGGTTTGTTCACGCCCATTCTCAAGGATGCGGTAAATTATGTCAACGCTCCGATCATCGCCCGGGACCGGGGCATAAAAGTCGTCGAATCCCGCACTGACCAGGCATCCGACTTCATCAATACCCTGGTGGTCAAGGTATCCACCGTAGAGGGCGAGAATGAGCTGGTCGGAACCGTGTTCGGAAAAAGCGAACCGCGTCTCGTGCGACTCAATAATTTCAGACTGGAGGCCTTGCCCTCCGGGCCGATGTTGTTAGTCTATAACAACGACATACCAGGAGTTATCGGTGCGCTTGGAACCGAGTTGGGGAGAAGCGGCATCAATATTTCACGGATGACGGTCGGTCGAGAGGCGGAGAGCAGACAGAATATCATTTTCCTGGGAACGGACCAGTTGATTTCCAAAGAGATTCTCGAGCGGGTGCGGGCGATCGAAAATATCAACGGCGCCCAGAGTTTCGATCTCTAGGCGACCACTGGCAGTCCCAGCAGTCATGAGGAACTCCGAAGAGGATAGACGGATGAATGAAGATATGAACAATAATGTATGCGGCGAGGGGAAGGTTCCGGACATGCAGGGAAAGTGCGTTATGCCGGAAGTGACGTTTTCCACCTTCGTGATGTCATTGAACACATCGGTGCTCTTTCATCTCGGCGAGCTGCCTGATCCTGAAACCGGGCAGAAGGTGGTCAATCTGGATCTGGCCCGGCATGCCATCGATACGCTGGTGGTCCTGGATCAGAAAACCAAAGGCAACCTGACCGGCGAGGAATCGGAGCTGATGAGAAATATCATCTACGACGTCAAGATGCGCTTCGTCAGGGCGGTGAAGAAATAACCGCACCACTGCAGGTTTTCGCAGGGCGGCCAGGATCGGCACCGATCATGTCATACCGCGTCAAGGCACCGGCAAAAATCAACCTGAGTCTGCGCATTACCGGGAAACGAGCCGATGGATATCACGAACTCGTCACCCGCATGCAGAAGATCGATCTGTTTGACTTGCTGGAACTGGAGTTGACCGACACCGGATCTGTCGAGTTTTTCTCCGACAGCCGGGAAATCCCGGGGAATGATTCGAATCTGGCGGTAAGGGCGGCAAGAAGATTTTTTGAATGCTGCAGGGAAGGATCTGCCTACGGATTACGAATCAGACTTACCAAAATCATTCCGGTCGGAGCCGGGCTTGGAGGCGGCAGCAGCGATGCGGCAGCCGTTCTGAAGGCATTGAGCAGGATGCTCGGCGATCCGCTGGCGAATCAGGAATTGTTGGATATCGGCCGGGAACTCGGAGCAGATGTGCCGTTTCTGATCTCAGACCATGTGGCGGTTATTGCAACCGGGATCGGAGACAGATTGAAAGAAACCGAGAGCCTTGACAGGTATCATTACGTCCTTGTCAATCCTGGATTCAAGGTCAACACCACATGGGTCTATGAGAATTATAGATTGACAAAAGAGGACAATAATTTTAATCTTTGGGGTTCTCGAAACAGCGAATTCGGATCGTTCTCTGCCGCCGACCTGCACAACGATCTGGAACAGGTTACCGGCGCGCATTATCCCGTTATCGGCCAGATAAAAAAACGACTGCTGCAGGAGGGCGCTTCGGGAACATTGATGTCGGGCAGCGGGCCAACCGTGTTTGGCCTGTTTGAAGACGGTAAAATGGCCGGAGATGCCTTGGCGAGATTAAAATACCAGTACGGCGAGGAAGAATTTCGTATCATATCGGCGAAGGCGCTTGATGGGGTGTAGCCAAGTGGCAAAGGCACCGGGTTTTGATCCCGGCATTCCTAGGTTCGAGTCCTAGCACCCCAGCCAGACGCGTAATTTCGACACTGAAGAGGCGACCATTATGGGAAATGTTATGAAAATCTTTTCCGGCAACGCGAACTACCCGATGGCCGAAGAAATAGCCGATTACCTTGGAATCGGCGTGTCCAGGGCAGATGTTCGCAAGTTCAGCGACGGGGAAATTTTCATAGAGATCAGGGAGAATGTCCGGGGAACGGACTCCTTCATCATTCAGCCCACCTGTACCCCGGTAAACGATCATCTGATGGAACTGGTAATTATGGCGGACGCCATGCGCAGGGCATCGGCCAGACGCATTACGGCGGTGCTGCCCTACTACGGCTATGCGAGACAGGATCGGAAGGTGGCACCGCGGGTGCCGATTTCGGCAAAGGTCGTTGCCGAAATGCTGATGGTGGTCGGCGTGCGCAGGGTTTTATGCATGGATCTGCATGCCGGTCAGATTCAGGGTTTTTTCAATATTCCCGTGGATCATCTCTATGCAGCGCCGGTATTGATCGACCACATTAGAGAACATTTCGAGGACTTTATCATGGTGTCGCCGGATGCCGGCGGTGTCGAGCGGACCAGGGCCTTTGCAAAACGGCTGAACTGCGGCCTGGCAATCATAGACAAGCGCAGGGACAAGCCCAATCAAAGCGAGGCGATGCACGTGATCGGCGACGTAACCGACAAGGTCACCATACTGATGGACGATATGGTCGATACCGCTGGCACGCTGTGCAACGGAGCCCAGACGCTTCTTGATCATGGCGCCAGAGAGGTGCATGCATGCTGCTCTCATCCGGTGCTTTCGGGGCCGGCTGTCGACAGGCTCAATGCATCGCCGATAAAATCGCTGGTCGTCACCAACACCATACCGCTTCAGGAAAACGCCCGAAACTGCGGAAAAATACAGGTGCTGTCCGTTTCCACGCTGTTGGCGGAAGCAATCAAGCGGATTCATAACGAGGATTCTGTAAGCTCTCTTTTTGTATAACCACACGAACAATTCCATGTGCACATGGAACGAACAGCCAGCTGATTCTTCAATCTGGCTCAAGGAGAAAGTATGATAACGAAAGAAATTGCCACCTCAGTCAGGGACATATTCGGTAAGGGACCGATAAGAAGGATGCGGGCTGAAGGCAAGACCCCGGCGGTGGTCTACAGCGGCGGCGGTGAAGCGCTCCCGCTCGAATTTGAGACCAAAGTCCTCTACCAGGAACTGATCGACATTCAGGGCCGCAATGCGGTAATCAATCTGAAAATAGATAATGGTACGGAAAAAAGTGTGCTGGTGAAGGAAATTCAGACCGACCCGGCCAGGGACACCCTCTTCCATGCCGACTTCCTCGAGATCGACTTGCAGAAATCGCTCCAGTTCACCGTGCCAATTGTTTACAGCGGCAAGGCTAAAGGGGAAGATCGAGGCGGCCTCAAGCGAATCGACAAAACCGCCGTTGTTCTGCAGGGCAAACCGCTGGATATTCCGAACGAATGCAGGGTAACTATCTCCGGCCTGGGGATCGGCGACCAGATCACTGCAGGACAGATCGAACTGCCGGACGGCGTGACCCTGGTCAGCGACGCCGGGATGGTCTGCGTGTCGATCGTTGCACCGTAACACGTGTGGCCCGGGGACGAACGTCCCGGAGGGTTGAGATGAGTCCGGAAAAGACCTGATCTTTTCCGGATTTTTCATTTCGATATACGATGGATTGGCGCCTATGGGCGATGAGCAGTTCGCTCTGTTCGGTCTCGGAAATCCCGGGAGCAAATATGAGTTGAGCAGACATAATGTGGGCTTCATCTTTCTCGACTGGATGGCCAGTCGGCAGGCCCTGTCGTTTTCGGCAGACAGGCATCAGTGCCTGTCTGCCGAAATCCGCGCGGGGCGGATGAGGATCAGCCTGCTCAAGCCGCAGACATTCATGAATCGGAGCGGCCGGGCGGTCGCCTCGTTTGTGAATTATTACGCCATCGAGCCCGGCAACATCCTCGTCGTGCACGATGACATAGACATGGCGATCGGCCGCATCAAACTGATACGGGGGGGCGGTTCAGGCGGTCATAACGGGATCAGGTCAATCACTTCAGAACTGGCGACTCCCGATTTTTATCGATTGAAGATCGGTGTCGGCAGACCAGGGAGCGGCGGCACTCCCGAACAGATGGCAGTTGACAGCTACGTCCTTGCTCCCTTTCTGCCTCAGCAGCGGGAGGAGGTCGAATCGCGCTTCGACGAGATCAGTCAGGGCCTGGACTGGTTTTTCGGCGGGGACATGGCCAGGGCGCAGACCCATATTAATTCGATCAGGTAGTTCCTTCTGAGCACGACCCGACAACTCCATATCATCCCATCACGCTGCGCGACCCGCTGTGGCGCCTATGCACAGAGCGACTATGCCGGTCTTTTGCTGCCGCCATGTCGGGGCGGCGTCTTGAACTCATGCGGTTCTGCATGGTCTTCATGATGAGAGCGGTCGGCAGCACCATAGGTTTGCCAGGAATTCACTCGAATGGGCACAGAGGAAAGGATACGAACGCTGAAGGCCGCAGCCGGGAATTTAAAAAACCGAGAATTCCGTCTGATTGTGTGTTATATTATTGGATGTACGACACCGGTCAGACTCATCAACAGACAGGCTTGCACCGGACCGGACCGATTCTCCAATCAATGCCGGTGTGAGAGCCGTTGAGCGGCTGTGGTAATGACAGTCGCGTCATTTCCTGGTTGTGAATCATTAATTTTTCAAGGAGACTGTAGTGTTTGCCGAAGGAGACATGGCAGTGTATCCGGCTCATGGAGTCGGCGTCATCAAGGCGATCGAGACCCAGCAGGTCGCCGGAATGGATGAAACGTTTTATGTACTAGAGATCATCGGTAATTCCATGACCATCATGATTCCCACCTCCAGCAGCGAGAACGTAGGGCTCAGGGCCATCGTGAACAAGAAGCAGGCGAGCGAGGTGTTGAATATCCTCAAGGACCGGGCGATAGAGATCGATTCCCAGACCTGGAACCGGCGCTACCGTGAATACATGGAAAAAATCAAGACCGGGTCGATTTTCGAAGTAGCGGCCGTGTTGCGGGATCTCTTTCTGCTCAGCGTCGATAAAGACCTTTCCTACGGTGAACGGAAGATGCTCGATACGGCGAAAGGATTGCTGGTCACCGAACTGTCTATCGCCCAGAATGTTGAAGAAGAAAAAATAAGCAAGAAAATCGAAAAGATTTTTTCCTAGCACCCCATTTCCGCCCTATCATCAAGTGACTCAAAGGCTGTATGGAAAAGCCTTGAATGAACACTGACGCACAGTTCTTCACCTTCGTAATTGAAGACCATTGTCGCGACGTGCGACTCGATCAGTTTCTGGCCAGAAATCTTGGTGGTCTTTCACGTTCACGGATAACTGCAGCAATCAAGGCCGCATCAATTACCGTGAACGGTGAACCGGAAAAGCCCGGCTATCGGCTCAAAGCAGGTGACACAGTCAGCGGTTCGATCGAGCATGCGGTTGATCAGCCGGACCTGGAGCCGCAGGACATTGATTTCACGGTACTGATCGAAGAGAAATCGTTCCTTGTGCTGGCGAAGCCTGCGGGACTGGTGGTCCATCCGGGAAGCGGAAACAAAGCGCATACGCTCGTGCACGGACTGCTCCACAGGTATCGTGACCTGCATGGGGTAGGCACCGATGATCGGCCCGGCATCGTTCACCGGCTCGACAAGGATACCTCGGGAGTCATGATCGTCGCGCGTACCCCGCAGGCCCATGCGCATCTGATGAAACAGTTCAAGGATCGGACGGTGGACAAATCTTATCTGGCGCTGATTCACGGCAGACCAGACGATCCCGGCGGAAGAATCGTTGCCCCCATCGGCCGGCATCCGGTGAACCGACAGAAAATGGCAATACGGGAACAGAGCGGCAGGTATGCGGTGAGCGTCTGGAAACGCCTGAAGACGTATGATCGCCATACTCTCGTGGAGGTTTCCATAGAAACCGGCAGAACCCATCAGATCCGGGTGCACATGGCCGATCTCGGGTTCCCTGTGGCCGGAGACCGGGTTTACGGGGGGCGTCGCGACAACTCGAGATTTCCAAGGCAGTTGCTGCATTCCTGGAGGCTTCGTTTCCATCATCCGGAAACGGGCCAGCTGGTTCAGGCTGAAGCCGGACTGCCGAAAGATTTTCAGGCGATTCTCGATGAGCTTGAGGAAGGTCGATGCTGATCGGGGTAACCGGAGGTGTTGGATGCGGTAAGACCACGGTTGCCCGAAGATTGAGCGAACTGCTGACGGCTCGGTATATAAACAGCGATGATCTATGCCGGGAGCTGATGGGCAAGGGTCGTGAGGGGTATAGGCAATTCGTCCAACGATTCGGTGATCGGTTTCTCGATGAAGACGGCAATATCGATCGGCCGATGCTGCGTGGCCATGTCTTTTCAGTTGAGAGCGGGCGGCGCCAGCTTGAGGCGATTCTTCATCCCCTCGTTCGCGATCGGATCGGTAGTATCAGCCGTATGAGCTCGAAAGGCTCGGTGGTGATCGCCGAGGTGCCGCTGCTTTTCGAATCCGGTTGGGAGTCAGATTTCGACCGGGTTGTATGCGTTGTTGCGTCACTCGAAACGGCAATCAGCCGTATCGTTCAAAGAGATCTGGTGAGCCGGGAAGACGCGGAACGAATCGTCGCGGCGCAGATGGACCTCGCCGAAAAGGCACGTCGTTCAGACTGGACAATCGATAACGATGGCGATCCGGCACAGTTCGAGAGGCAGCTGGCGAAGGTGGCTCACATGATCACCGAACTTTCGGTACGGCTATGAAAACAATAAAAGCGGCCTAAAATACTTGACACCCTCAGGAAGAGCACGTATAAGAGAATCAGGTTCAGCAGGAGCCCCCGCCTGAGACGATCATCGCTTTCCCGAACTTTTCCAAATTGAACAGACGTAACAGGCAATCATTCAATCGCGAAACCGCTGACGATAAATCGATAATTCTGACCATATCACCATCCGTAATATCAAACTTTTAATGTAATTTTTTTCTCTTCGTTAGTGGAATGCCGTTTATTTTCAAGCCGGTAGCTCGGTCGGTGAGAAACATCGGTTTAACGGACTGCACGTGACGAGAAACCCCAGATTTATTTTCAAGGAGAAGGTGTGCGATGAATCTCGCAGAGCTCAAGCTCAAGAAGATTGATGAACTGGTGCAGTTGGCCAGGGAATTGAAGGTCGAAGGTTTCAGTTCCATGCGCAAACAGGAACTGATTTTTGCGATCCTCCAGGCCCAGTCCGACAAAGAAGGCAAATTGCGCGGCAACGGCGTCCTTGAGATCCTGCCTGATGGTTTTGGCTTTCTGCGCGCCCCCGATTACAACTATCTGCCGGGTCCCGATGACATCTATGTGTCGCCCTCCCAGATCCGGAGGCTGAATCTGCGCACCGGCGATGTGGTTGATGGGCTTGTTCGAGCTCCCAAGGAGAACGAACGGTATTTCGCCCTGCTCAAGGTTGAAAGTGTCAACTTCGATCCGCCTGAAGCGTCAAAGCAGAAAACCTTGTTCGGCAACCTGACACCATTGCATCCTGATGAAAAATTCAACCTGGAATGGCAGCCTGACAACTTCTCAATGCGCATCATGGATATGTTCGCTCCGATCGGCAAAGGGCAGCGGGGTCTGCTGGTGGCGCCTCCCCGTACCGGTAAAACGGTGCTGATGCAGAAGATTGCCAACTCGATTGCCCGTAATCACAAGGAGGTGTACCTGATCGTGCTGTTGATAGACGAACGGCCGGAGGAGGTCACCGAGATGCAGCGCACCGTAAAAGCGGCGGAGGTGGTAAGTTCGACCTTCGACGAGCCGCCCCAGCGACACATCCAGGTGGCGGAAATGGTCATCGAGAAGGCGAAGCGACTGGTGGAACATAAAAAAGATGTGGTCATCCTGCTCGATTCCATCACCCGTCTGGCCAGGGCATACAACACGGTGACTCCCGCCAGCGGCAAGATTCTCTCCGGAGGCGTCGAGGCCAATGCGCTGCACCGGCCGAAACGCTTCTTCGGCGCAGCGAGAAACATCGAAGAGGGCGGCAGCCTGAGCATCCTGGCCACAGCGCTGATTGAAACCGGGTCGAAGATGGATGAAGTCATCTTCGAGGAGTTCAAGGGAACCGGCAACATGGAACTCATCCTCGACCGCAAGATGGCGGACAAACGAATTTTCCCCGCCATCGATATCAAACGGTCCGGAACCAGAAAGGAGGATCTGCTGCTCAGGGAGGATGTGCTAAACCGGATCTGGATCCTCAGGAAACTGCTCTCGTCGATGAACCCTGCCGACGGCATGGAGTTTTTGATTGATAAACTGAAGGGGCAGAAAACCAACCAGGATTTTCTCGATTCGATGAATGGATAGGGCAGCCGAGGGTTCATCTGAACAGTCGCTCTGGCTGATTTCCCTTGCATGAATAGCAATAAATGATATATTAATTTCTTTTTTCCTGTTAAATCATATCGAAGCGAGATCGACAACGGAGGTGCACGAATACTATGAAAAACGATATTCATCCAAAATATAACATTATTACAGCAACATGTGCGTGCGGGAGCACGTTCGAGATCGGATCGATCCTGCCGGAACTGAAGGTGGAGATCTGCTCCGCCTGCCATCCGTTTTTCACCGGTAAGCAGAAGCTGGTGGATACTGCCGGCCGTATCGAAAAATTCCGCAAACGGTACGCACAACATTACGAATCGAAGGAAAACGCATAAGGTCGAAAACCGGTCGTTTGCCGCGTCATGCGGGAGGGGCCGGTTTTATAGTCCGCAGTAATGGGTTCATTGCTGTGGACTTTTCTTTTTGGCCGCGGTCGTTTCACCCGGATGCCTCATGTTAAATCGATTCACCGACCTCGACGATAAACTTTCCGACCTGGAAGGACGCCTTTCCGACCCGGCGCTGATCAATAATCAGCAGGAGTATCAGCGGGTGGTAAAGGAGCACGCCCATCTGTCACGCCTCGCTGAAATGATCCGGGCGCTCAGGTCTGTCGATCGACAGATACGGGACAACCGGTCGCTGATTCAGGATGAGAAGGAGGACCCGGAACTGCGGGAACTCGCCGAACTGGAACTGGAGGAACTACTTCAGAAACGGAAGTCTCTGGAAAGCGACGTCCAGCTGTTTCTGCTGCCCCGGGATCCCAATGACGACAAGAATATTTTTCTGGAGATACGCGCGGGAACCGGTGGCGACGAAGCGGCCCTGTTTGTCGCGGACCTGTTCAGAATGTACTGCCGCTATGCGGAGTCGATGCATTGGCGGGTCGAGATCATGTCTTCGAGCCCGCTCGGAATCGGCGGATTCAAGGAACTGATCGCGATGATCAGCGGCGAGCAGGTCTACTCGAAACTGAAGTTCGAACGTGGGGTGCATCGCGTGCAGCGTGTTCCCGAGACCGAGGCCCAGGGACGGGTGCACACCTCGGCGGTGACGGTGGCAGTCCTCCCCGAAGCTGATGAAGTTGATGTCGACATTGACATGAACGAGCTCAAAATCGATGTCTATCGCTCATCCGGACCTGGCGGGCAGAGTGTCAACACCACCGATTCCGCGGTCCGCATCACCCATCTGCCGACCGGACTGGTGGTAACCTGCCAGGATGAGAAGTCGCAACACAAAAATAAGGCCAAGGCCCTGACCGTCCTTCGAGCCCGGTTGCTCGACAAACTCGAGCAGGAGCAGCACGACCAGATCTCGCAGGATCGAAAGAGCCAGGTCGGCAGTGGAGACCGCAGCGAGCGCATCAGGACCTACAATTTCCCGCAGGGACGCCTCACCGACCATCGAATCAATCTCACCCTCTACAAGCTCGAAACCATCATGAACGGTAAACTCGACGATGTGATCGTTCCGCTGACCATTCACGACCAGGAACAGAAGCTAAAGCAGATCAAGTAATATCACAGAAGTCGGGCATGAATCTGGTGACTGAAGACGCATGCATTTCCGGTCTCCTGCAGGCGGCCGTCACCCTGCTGGAAGGATACGGAATCGAAACAGCCCGCGTCGATGCCGAATTGCTGCTCGGCCACTGTCTCGACAAATCGAGAACTGAACTGTATCTTGCCGGAGCCCAACGAATCACCGGATCTCAGCAGGACCTGTTCATCGACATGATCGCTCGGCGTCAGAGGCGTGAACCGGTTGCCTACATTATCGGCGAGCGGGAATTCTGGTCGCGGTCCTTCATGGTTTCGCCCGATGTGCTGATACCGAGACCGGAGACGGAATTCCTGGTCGAAACCGCCCTGCGGACAAAACGGAAGGCAGGCGAACCAAGCCTCTGTCTCGACCTCTGCTGCGGCAGCGGAGTAATCGCCATCATTGTGGCGATGGAAACGGGCTGGCCGGTGATTGCTGCCGATATATCGCATGCGGCGCTGCGGGTATGCAAAATGAATTGCCAGCGGCTGGGGGTGGCTGATAAGGTGAGCGTCGTTCAGTCCGATCTTGCCGATGGTCTGGCTGCTCAATCCCGTTTCGATCTGATTGCCGCCAATCCGCCCTATGTCAGACACAGCGAGATCGTCGAGAAGCTTGAACCGGAGGTCGCATGGTACGAACCTCATGTCGCTCTCGATGGCGGGGAAGACGGGCTTGAAGTGATCAGACGGATCGCAGGAACACTTCCCTTGCTGTTGAAACCGGGGGGGGAATTTTTCATGGAAATCGGTCATGATCAGGGTGAGAATGCCAGGAATATATTCGCTGGTTGCCCATCCAGAACGCTCTATCAATCGGTTGAGGTCCTTAAGGATTACGCGGGACGCGACCGAATCGTCCATATTCGCAGAACCTTCAATAATTAACAACAGGAAGCTATGGAAAAACTGATCATAGAAGGGGGCAGACCGTTGGTCGGCGAAGTCAGAATCAGCGGCGCGAAAAACGCGGCGCTGCCGCTGATTGCCGCGACACTGCTGGCGCCGGGTATCCATGTGCTGACCAACGTGCCCGACCTCCGCGATACCCGCACTATGCTCAAACTGCTTAGCGAACTGGGAGCCGTTTGGAAACGCGATGGCAGCACCCTCACGATCGACTGCACCGAGGTCGACTATGCAGAGGTTTCCTATGATCTGGTCAAAACCATGCGGGCCTCGGTCCTGGTTCTCGGGCCGCTCATCGCACGGCTCGGAAAGGCGAGGGTGTCCATGCCGGGAGGCTGCGCCATCGGGGAGCGGCCGATCAATTTCCATATCCAGGGGTTCGAGCGTTTCGGTGTGCACTGTGCGCTCGAGCACGGCTATGTGTCGGCTGAACATGACGGCACCATGCATGGCGCCACGGTACATCTCGACATCCCTTCAGTGACGGCGACTGAGAACCTTATGATGGCGGCGGTTCTGGCCCGCGGCACGACCATCATCAAAAACGCGGCGCGGGAACCGGAAATCTCCAATCTCATTGACATGCTGCGTAAAATGGGAGCGGATATCGAGGGCAGAGGCGGCGATGAGATCACCGTCACCGGCGTTGCCCGGCTGCGTGCGGCGCAGACCGAGATCATCCCAGACCGGATAGAGACCGGAACCTACCTGATTGCAGTAGCTGCGGCCGGAGGCAGGACGACGGTTACCGACTGCCAGCCGAAGCACCTTCCCGCCCTGCTCGATAAACTTTCCGAGTCAGGGGTCGGGATAACTTCCGGAGACAGCTCCATTACCGTGGAAATGGATCCCCAGCGGCGAGCCCGGCTCAAGGGAGTAGACATCAAGACCATGGTGTACCCCGGCTATCCGACTGATCTGCAGGCTCAGTTCATGGCACTGATGAGCCTCTGCAACGGAACCTGCGTAATCAAGGAAACAATCTTTGAAAATCGCTTCATGCATGTCGCCGAATTACGAAGGTTGGGGGCGAGGATCAAGACCGAAGGCAATTCGGCCGTGGTGACCGGCAACGGTCCTACGGGGCTGAGCGGAGCCCGGGTGATGGCGACCGATCTGCGGGCCAGTTCTTCACTGGTAATTGCCGGTCTTGCCGCCTCAGGCCGTACGGAAATCTCTCGCATCTATCATCTCGAACGCGGCTACGAGAATTTGAGTGGAAAGCTGAACGGGCTCGGGGCCCGGGTCTGGAAAGAGGACGAATAGCCGTTTCACTGACCATTTTCAGGCAGGGCCGGCAGGATCAGCGTGAAGCAGGCTCCTCCGAGTTCTGCTCTGTCGACGGCAATCGATCCGTTGTGCGCATCGACCACCTGATGGGCGATGGCGAGCCCGAGTCCGGTGCCGTCCGGGCGGGTCGTGTAGAACGGCTCGAATATCTTGCGCCGGTCAGCGGCCGCGATGCCGGTTCCGTTGTCGCTGATCTTGATTAGATTCACCGGTTTGCCGTCAATAGAAAGGGCCGCCGCCCTGATTTCTATCTGTTCTTTTCCCCTGGGGCAGAAAGACAGTGCGTTCTGGATGAGCTGGCTGATCACGCCGAACAGCTGTTTCTCGTCACCCCAAATACGAAATTGCGGCTTCACCTCCACCTTGACGCGGCAGCTTGCAGGCCAATTCTGTCCTGCGCGGCACACTTGGAGTATGTCCCTGATGCATGAATCGAGCATGAACCATTCGCGCTTGAGGTTTTCGGGGCGTGCAAATTTGAGAAACTCGGTGATGGTATCGGCCAACCGGTCGGATTCTCGGAGAATGATCTTGGTCAAGTCGTAATTCTGCGGCTGGGCGGTGCTTGCCTTACCGAACTCTTCGGCCAGAACCTGGGCTGAGCCTGAGATCGCCGCCAGCGGGTTTCTGAATTCATGGGCGATAGAGGCGCTCATCATGCCGATTGCCGCAAGCTTTTCCGCCTGTCTCATCTGGTTCTCCAGCCGTTCGATTTCCCCGATATCCTTGAGGGTGATGATGGTGAGATCGTCTTCTGCGAGGTGGTTGTCCGCTCTGCTGTTGTTCAGAGAGCCATGCAGTGGGGTCAGCGCATAGCCAAGCCTGATCGGCTGCCTGTCGGCGCGCTCGAAATCACAGACGTTACGTTCGGATCTGCTGTCCAGATCGATTCCCGGGAAAACGGTTCCGAGCAGTTGTCCGATGATTTCCTCGGGCGGCAGGCCGGTAATCGGCTGGGTCGCGTTGTTGGCGGAAATGATCATCCCATCACGATCGATGGTCAGGATGCCGGTGCCGATGTTGTCGAAAATCCGTTTATACAGAAGCGAGAGACGGTCGAAATCATGCCGGGTGGTGGACAACTCCCGGGTGGTGGAGCGGAGCATCGTTCCGAACAGCGCGCTGATGAAAGCCGCCAGGAAAAATGATAATCCTTTGGTCGCGAAGGAATGGATATTATTGAATATTGCTGTAGGTTTAAAAATTTCTGAAAGGAGTACGTAATCGGGCAGAAAGGATATATGCTCGAGGCCGAGAATAACCGCATAACAGAGCGTGGAGGCGGCCGCGCCGATCAGGCCTCCCTTGAGGGGGATGAGTAATCCCCCGGAAATGATCGGAAAGAAATAGACGGAGGTAAAATTGGAATTGGAGCCGCCGGTCAGGAAGATGAGCATCGACGCGAAGATGACGTCGAACAGGGTCTGGATGAAGCCGAAATGCCGATATTGACCTGCCGTGTGAAGCAGAGCAAAAGAGGAAACGATGGTCGAGAGGTATACGATGAGGGTGAACAGCACCAGCAGCGACGGCGGCATGATGATGGCCTCGAACCGGTCGTCGAGCAGGATGAAGCAGATTAAAGCGATGAGGGTGTAGAGGATGATGCGCAGCAGCATCAGCCAGAAGAGCTGCCGCTTGAGCAGTTCGTCCAGTGACGTGGGGTGAAACTGAGATTCGGGAAACCTGAAAAATTTCATGAATTACAGGTCGTATTTTTTGGTCTTGTAGCGAAGTGATCTGAAGCTGACTTTCAACAGGTCGGCGGCCTTGGTCTTGGAGTTTCCACAGCGTTCGAGCGCGTGCATGATCAGTCGTTTCTCCAGGTCGGCGACGACCTGGTCGAGCCCCCGGTCATACAGTTCCTGCTCGTCTTCGACGGCTATAAAAGCAGCACCGTCATCGTCGTCCTTCCTGCGCCGTTTCAAAGAACCTGTGAGTGACAGGTTTTCCGGCAGAATGATGCTCGATGACTCCAGGGCCACCCCGCGTTCGATGATATTCTCGAGTTCCCTGACGTTGCCCGGAAAGTCATAGTCCATGAGCACCTCGAGGGCGTATGACGATATTTCGGTGATCTGCTTGCCGAGCAGTGTCGAATATTTTTTCAGGAAGTGTTCGACGAGCTGCGGAATATCGCTTTTACGCTCTCTCAGCGACGGCACTCTGATCGGAACGACCGCCAGTCGATAAAACAGATCCTCCCGAAACCGGCCCGCCTGGATCTCCTCCTCGAGAATCCGGTTGGTTGCGGCGATGATCCGAACATTGATCGGAATATGCTTGGTGCCGCCGACCGGTTTGATCTCACGTTCCTGGAGAACCCGCAGAAGCTTGGTCTGGATGATCGGGGTCAATTCCCCGATTTCGTCGAGGAAGGCGGTGCCGGTGTCGGCCTCCTTGAACAATCCGGATTTATCTGAGATGGCTCCGGTAAATGATCCTTTGACATGGCCGAAGAGTTCGCTCTCCATGAGTTCTTCGGGAATGGCGCTGCAGGTGATCGGTACGAAGGGGTTGGCATGCACGCTACTGCCCCGGTGAATTGCCTGGGCAACGAGTTCCTTGCCGGTGCCTGATTCTCCATAAATGAGAACGTTTGCTGGAGTTGGAGCAATGCGTTTGATCAAATCGAAGATCTTCAGCATCTCCTTGCTTCTGCCGATAATCTCCGGGAACAGCTCCGCAGCCTGCTGCGGCTTTATGGTGGAGTCGCTCCGGCTGGTGGCCGTGTAGATGACCGATTTGATTTCATCGACATTGAACGGTTTCGATATGTAGTCGTAGGCACCATCCTTCATCGCCCGTACCGCGTCGTTGGGGGATGCGAACGCGGTTATCATCACAAACGGAATGTCCTCAGAGCGTTCCTTTATCGTCGAGAGCAGTTCCAGCCCGTCAATACCGGGCATTCTGATATCGCTGACAACCAGGTCCACAGGGGTCTGCTCGAGAACGGCCAGGGCCTGTTCTCCATCGGCGGCCGTAACGACTTCATAGCCTTCCTTGGTGAGCAGGATATTGAGAAAATCCCTCATACTCTTCTCGTCATCGACAATCAGGATCGTGGTCATGGTTTATGCCCGGAAAAGGTGTGTAATGGTTTGTCAAAGTTACCCTATTCTATCCCAATAACTTACAAGAATTCAATTATCTTAGGTACTTTCTGACCGAGGTGGGCGAAAAAACTTGTCCTGCAACGACCGGTGCCGGTACGTTTTCAAGTGCGGTGCGGCACGCCTGTTTTCATCGAAGGCCGAGCTAGGTATTGCAAAAACGACAATCAAATGGTAAGCAAGCCTGTGCGTGAAATCGCCAAATTCAACCTGCCCCCAGTCCACATGACCACCCACCACGACAGCTTTGAAGACCAGCCGCTGACCGAACATCTCAGGGAGTTGCGGAGCTGTCTCATCTACTCGTTCGTTGCTGTTTTTGCCGGATTTTGCGCCAGTTATGCAGTGATCAGACCGATCGGCACCTGGTTCTTCAAACCGCTCACCAAAGTGCTTCCGGACGGAACCAGCCTGATTTTCACGTCCTACCAGGAGGGGTTTTTTTTTATCTGAAGCTCGCCCTGGTCTGCGGTATCATTCTGGCCAGCCCGGTTATTTTCTACCAGATCTGGCGGTTCGTAGCGCCCGGTTTATATCGGCATGAGCGCAGGGTCATCCTGCCGTTTACGTTGATCTCGACCATCTTCTTCGTGTCCGGTACCGCCTTCGGTTATTTTCTCGTGTTTCCTCCCGCATTCAAGTTCCTGGTCGGATACAACAACGAATTTCTGACTTCGCTGCCGGCCGTCAGCGAATATTTCTCGCTGGCGCTCAGGTTGCTTATCGCCTTCGGTGTGATTTTCGAGATGCCGGTGGCAATGGTGTTTCTCGCCAAGGCCGGGCTGGTTTCGGTATCGTTTCTGAACCGGAATCGGAAATATGCGATCCTGATCAATTTCATCGTCGCCGCAATCCTGACACCGACACCCGACATCGTCAATCAGATGATGATGGGAATCCCGCTGCTGGTACTCTATGAGGTGAGCGTCCTGGCCGTGTGGTTTTTCGGGCGAAGGCCGTTTTCTGGCTTCAGCGTGAAAACCGATGGGTAAGCCCGGACCGTTACTGGATTTCTCTTCCGGTGTGCATTATAGATTGAGAGAGTGCTGCAGAGGTCGGAAGTCATTATCGTTCTGTTCATTTCGAACACAGCCGTAACAGACGGAGCCGGGACGCTGCCCGGGCTCTCACCCAACAGATAAGAGAAGAGGAGGATCATGAGCGATCAAGGATTGTTCGACAGGGCCCTTGCGGTGGGCCGGCCGCCGACGGTAAAACTGCTGTTTCCCAATTCCAGAGCACTGCTGGTCAGCGGCAAGGTCATAGACCAAGCCATGCGCAAGAAGACCAGGGCGATGACCATGGCCGCAAACGGAAGAAACTTTTTCGTGATCCAGGGGGCGCTTCTCGCTGCTCAGCGGGCCAATGCCGCATTGATCGTCGAGATCGCCAAATCCGAATCGAATTACTGCCCGGTCAATTTCTGGAACATCGCCCGTCTCGTGGATGGAGCTTGCAACCAGCTGGGAATCACCATCCCGGTTGCGGTTCATGCCGATCATTACGGCCTCAAATCTGATGATGACATCGAGGCGGCGAGAATCGAGATCCCGTCGATGTTCGACGCCGGCATCACGTCGATTGCAGTCGATGCGTCACATATGCAGGACGATCTGAACCTGCTTGCCAATATCGAACTGAACCAGTACATTCCCGGCTGGTCCGGGCTCGAAACCGAGGTCGGCGAGATCAAGGGAAACGAGGGGCTGTCGACGGTTGATGATGCCGGGTTTCTGATCAAGGGGCTCAATGCCCATGGAATATTCCCCGACTGGATCGCGCTGAACAACGGCTCCGCTCACGGTATCGAGGCGAGCGGTGAAGGTATCCAGGTGGAACTTACCGCCGCCATCCACAAGAGTCTCGAACCGTACCGCGTGTCTGGCGCCCAGCACGGTACCTCAGGCAACAACTCGGACAGGCTGCGGGCCATCGTATCGCAGACCAACACCACCAAGGCCAATGTGGCGACCGCGCTGCAGATGGTTTCCTGGGGGGTCGAGGTCAACGATTACGGCAATGCCATTACCGACCGTGACGGCAGATTCATCAAGGTTGCGGGGGAAGGCGTCAGCGAAGAGGTATGGGCGCGGATGGCTGCTTATGCCGATGCAAAGGGATGGAAAGGTGGGAACTACAAAAATCTCAACCTGCCGGTGGACAACTGGTTGATGGCACAGCCGGCTGATGTACGGGCGCGTATGGTGAAACGGGTGGAGGAGTTCACCTATTCGATGCTCGTCGACGTGTTCAACGCTGAAGACACGGCTCCGCTGGCCATGGAACTGCTCGTCGAAGCAGGATCGCACGACATCGGCACCACCGCAACGAGCATCGAGAAGCCGGAAGACTGGACGAAAGAGAAAATCATCGAACGGGCCAAGACCCTCGATGTCGACAAAGGGCCCGAAGGGGATTTCGACGATTAATCTGCTGCCGGCCCTCCATGAACCAATTCGACTCCCCTGGTCGCCGTATCAGGGGAGTTTTTATGTATCAGGAATAAGATGAGATGAAAACGATTCTGGTGACCGGAGCCGCGGGCTTTATCGGGGCTCATCTGACCGGCCGGCTGACGGCCCAGGGGATCCGGGTGGTCGGGCTCGACAATATCAACGACTACTATGACCCCCGGCTCAAGATCGACCGCATGGCTGCACTTGCCGAAGGGGAACGGTTCGTGCACGAGAATATCGATCTGAGCGACCGGGTCGCCATGGAGCGGCTGTTTCAGCGCTACTCGTTCGATGCGGTGGTCAATCTCGCCGCCCAGGCCGGCGTCCGATATTCTCTGATCAATCCTCATTCCTACGTCGACACGAACCTGGTCGGTTTCGTCAACGTTCTGGAAGGCTGCCGCCACACTGGAGTCAAACACCTGGTCTATGCATCATCGAGTTCAGTCTACGGCGCCAACACCTCCATGCCGTTTTCGGTGCACGACAACGTGGATCATCCGGTGTCGCTTTATGCTGCGTCCAAAAAAGCCAATGAACTGATGGCCCACACCTACAGCCACCTGTTCAGGCTCCCCACCACCGGCTTAAGATTTTTCACCGTTTACGGCCCCTGGGGAAGGCCGGACATGGCGCTGTTCCTCTTTACCAGAGCGATGCTTGCCGGTGAACCGATCAACGTCTTCAACCACGGCAATATGGAACGTGACTTCACCTATATCGACGACATCGTCGAAGGCGTGTGCCGGGTCATCTTCAAAATCCCCGAACCGGACCGGAACTGGTCCGGCGACGCCCCTGATCCTGCCACTTCCTACTGTCCGTACCGGGTGTACAACATCGGCAACAACAACAAGGAAAAGCTGCTCCGCTATATCGAGGTACTCGAGGACCGCCTGGGCGTCAAGGCCAGAAAGAATATGCTCGATATGCAGCCCGGCGACGTGCCGGCGACCTATGCCGATGTGGAGGATCTGGTCAGGGATCTGGAGTATCGGCCCAGTACCACCCTGGAATTCGGCATCGATCAGTTTGTCACCTGGTATAAGGACTATTTCAAGGTGTGACGGAATGTGCAGGGCGGACGCAGGGTGTTTGCAGGCACCGTCGTTTATCGATTCATCAGCTGGATCGCCGCCTCGGTAATCGCCACCGAGTTGATTGAACTGTTGCGCCACAGGGTCTTCTGCGGGCCGTGCTCGACGAACCGGTCCGGGTGGGCGAGCAGGCTCGTTTTGACACAGAGGCCGCAGCGGCTGAACAACTCCAGGATACTGCTGCCGAAACCGCCCTGCCTGACATTGTCCTCGATGGTTATCACTCGACCGGTAGCAGACGCCCAGTCGCAGATCAGTTCCATGTCGAGCGGTTTGATGAAGCGGGGGTTGATAACTGCCGCGTCGATGCCGAGCTTCTGCAGCCCGCTGGCTGCCCGCAGTGCCGGATGAACCCGGTTGCCGACCGGCAGCAGCAGGATATCTTCACCGTTTCTGAGCAGTTCTCCGCGGCCAATTTCTAGGTTTTTCAACGACTTTGAAAGTTCTACATTTTCACCGCTTCCTCGGGGGTACCTGAGCGCTGACGGACCCTGGTGAAGGATCGCGGTATAGAGCATGTGCCGCAGCTCTTCCTCGTCCTTGGGGGCCATGAATACCAGATTGGGGATGACCCGCAGGAACGACAGGTCGAAAACGCCGTGATGGGTCGGACCGTCGGCGCCCACCACGCCGGCCCGGTCTATCGCCAGCGTCACTGGTAAACCGGTAATGCAGACATCGTGGATGATCTGGTCATAGGCGCGCTGGAAAAATGTCGAGTAGATCGCAACGACAGGGTGCAGCCCTTCCGTGGCCAGACCGGCGGCAAAGGTAACGGCATGTTGTTCGGCGATGCCAACATCGAAAAAGCGGTCGGGGTAAGCCTTGGCGAAGTCCGTCATGCCTGTGCCCTCGGCCATTGCTGCAGATATGGCAACCACTTTGTCATTGGATCTGCCGATCTCGACCAGAGTCTTGCCGAACACTTTGGTATAGGATACCGGTCCGTTCCCGGGAATGAGGCTGCCGGTATCGGACTTGAACGGACCTACGCCGTGAAAGGTTCCCGGGTTGTTTTCGGCGGGTTCATAGCCCTTGCCCTTGGTGGTAAGCACGTGGATCAGAATCGGCCCCACCTGGGTGTCCCGAACGGTTTCGAAGGTGTCTATCAACTCATCCAGATTATGACCGTTGAGCGGGCCGACATAGTCGAATTTCAATGCTTCGAACAGCATGCCCGGGGTGAAGAAGCTCTTGAAACTGTCCTCGCTCTTCTTTAAAACGGTGAGAATATTTTCTCCAACATTTGACAACTGTCCAAGCCGCTCCACCAGATGGTCCTTGAGGCGGCGCATCGTTCGTCCGGTCAGCTTACGGCTGAGAAAACTGGACAGGGCACCGACATTTGGCGATATCGACATTTCGTTGTCGTTGAGCACGACAATCAGATCCTTGTTGATATGACCTGCCTGGTTCAGCGCTTCGAAGGCCATTCCAGCAGTCATCGATCCGTCGCCGATGACCGCGATTGCCTTGGCCGGATCGTTTTTGATATCTTTGCCCAGGGCTATTCCCAGCGCTGCGGAAATCGACGTCGAAGAATGTCCGGTTTCAAAGGTGTCGTATTCGCTTTCCGCGGTTTTCGGAAAGCCGCTGATCCCCTGATACTGTCTCAGCGTATGGAAGCGCTGTCGGCGTCCGGTGATGATCTTGTGGGCATAGCTCTGGTGTCCCACGTCCCAGATAAGCTTGTCCACAGGGGTGTTGAAAACGTAGTGAAGCGCCAGGGTAAGTTCGACGACGCCGAGGCTCGGGCCGAGATGTCCTCCGGTTTTCGCTACCGAGTCGATCAGCAGCGCGCGGATTTCCCGTGCCAAGCCGGGGAGTTCACCGCGTTTGAGTTTTCTGAGATCTACGGGACTGTCTATGCTGTCCAGCAGACGGCTCGGTCCGCTGGTGGTCGCTGATGGTAAAAACATGCAATCATGCCACACTGAAGTTTTGTCGGTTCGCTATACCATAATCAATTATCGATTTCAGTAAAAGAAAATGTGAATGAGAACCACTATCGGACAACCTTGAGCAGCATCGTCAATAGGTGCGCTGCTGGATGTATTCGGCAAGCTCTCTGAGTTGCAGCGCTTCGCTGCCGAAACCACTCAGGGCATCGGTGGCTTCCCGCACTGCGCTGCGGGCTCGATTTCTGGTTTCCTCGATGCCGAAATAGCCGGGGTAGGTGGCTTTGCCCCTTACCTTATCGGAGCCGGCCGATTTTCCAAGGATTTCGGTTGTCGATGTCGCATCGAGCAGATCGTCGACGATCTGAAAAGCCAGGCCGATGGCCGCGCCGTAATGAACCAGATCGTCCAGCTGGCGCCGGTCGGCACCGGCGCCGATGGCGCCGGCTCCGATCGAGGCTTTGATCAGTGCGCCGGTTTTGCTGCTATGAATGGTCTTCAGATGTGTGAACGGGTAATCAGTGTTTTCCCCCGCAATGTCGAGTGCTTGGCCTCCCACCATGCCCTCGGGGCCCGCTGCATGGGCAACGAGGTTGATGATCCGGAGGCGGGCCGCTGGACCGATCTTCTCGGCAGGGGAAGAGAGCAGTTCGAAGGCAAAGGTGAGTAACCCGTCGCCGGCGAGAATCGCTGTGGCTTCGCCGAACAGCACATGGTTGGTTGGCTTGCCGCGTCTGAGGGTGTCGTCGTCCATGGCTGGCAGATCGTCATGGATCAGTGAGTACGTATGGATGCATTCGATCGCGCAGCCGATGTCGAGAATTTCGTCCAGCAGTTCTGCATCACTGGTGATCGCTTCGGCTGCCGCTACGCAGAGAATCGGGCGGATCCGTTTGCCACCCGCGAATAGGCTGTAGCGCATCGCTTCGATGATATCCTTGAAGGGCCCGTCGACCCGGAACATCAGTGCTTCGAGCCGGTTTTCGACCAGTGTCCTTCTGGCCTGCAGGTACTCTTTAATCATCCGGGTCGACTTCCTCGAACGGTTCGGCCTCGAGCTTACCGTTTTTTTCGAGCAGAATCTCAACCCGCGCTCTGGCTTCGGTCAGCTTTGCATTACAGAACTCGGTAAGTTGAATACCCTCGTCGAATTTTTTCAGACTGTCTTCGAGACTGAGATCGCCTTGCTCGAGTTCTTCGGTTATCTGCTCGAGTCTGGAAAGGGCTGATTCAAAGGTTTTTTTGGCCATGGCGAGAGGAAGCAGGGGATAACGGTTAATGCACCGGTCAGATTGAAAAACAGTGGTGGCTGATTATACTGGACGCTGAATACCACACGATCAGCGCTGTGTGCAAGCGCTGATTATCGGCGGCACGTGCCGGAAAGAGAAAGCGGAATGATTTGCGGATGAATCTGACGGAGGCAATAGCGCTGTTCTGCAGCTGGCTGGAAAACGAAAAAGGCTATTCGAGTCATACCGTATCCGGCTATCGTCACGATCTGCTCGAATTTCAGAGCTGTAATAATAACCTTGACGGGGTGGAGCAGATCGAACCCGCACATGTGCGAAGCTACATCAGGAGCCTGCACGGGATAAACGAGGCGGCGACGGTAGCCCGGAAACTTTCGGCACTGCGCTCATTCATCAAGTTCATGCAGCGTGAGCGGATTGTCGGTCATGACCCGCTCAGCGGCATAGCTGGACCGAAGATCGGCAAACGTATCCCCGGGTTTCTGACCGTCGACCAGACCTTTCTGCTGCTCGATGCACCAATGGATCAGGATCGCTTCAAACATCGAGACCGGGCCATTCTGGAAATGCTCTATTCAACCGGAATCCGCGTTGCAGAACTGGTTTCGACCGATCTTGACGATCTTGATTTGAGTTCGGAAATGCTTAGGGTGAGGGGCAAAGGAAACAAGGAACGGCTGGTGCCTGTGGGCGGACCGGCCATCGAGGCGATAACCAGATATCAGCGGGGTGAACGGTCGCACCTGATCCTCGCCGCTATCGAAAAAGGCAGAAAGATCGACGACCGGGCACTGTTCATCAATCATCGTGGCGGAAGACTCACCACCCGGAGTATCGAACGGTTCGTCGCATTCTACGGCCAGCGTGCGGGCATCCAGATTCCGGTGACCCCGCATGCGCTGCGCCACTCGTTTGCGACCCATCTTCTGGAAATGGGTGCGGATCTGCGATCAGTCCAGGAACTGCTTGGTCATGCGAGCCTGTCCACCACGCAGAAATATACCCATCTCACCCTCGATCACATAACCGAGATTTACGATAGAGCGCACCCGCTGACTAACACGAAGCGTTAAGATACATAAGCACAGGGAACGTGCCCAGGCACGAAGCAGGAGTTTTGAGGATGAAAATCCGATCGACGACGATTTTATCGGTGCGGCACAAGGGTCAAGTGGTTGTGGCCGGGGACGGGCAGGTGTCGCTGGGAAACACCGTGATCAAGCATAATGCCAGGAAAGTTCGCCGACTCTATCACGATCAGGTTATCTGCGGATTCGCAGGCGCCACTGCCGATGCCTTTACGCTGTTCGACAAATTTGAGGCGAAACTCGAGCAGTACAATGGAAATCTGATGCGTTCGGCAGTTGAACTTGCCAAGGACTGGCGCACCGACCGCATGCTGCGACGGCTGGAAGCCATGCTTATTGCTGTCGACAGGGACCACTCGCTGCTCATCTCCGGGAATGGGGACGTGATCGAGCCGGATTCCGGAGTCCTCGCAATCGGCTCGGGCGGGCCGTATGCCCACGCCGCGGCCCTTGCACTGGTCCGTAAGAGCGACCTTGAAGCCGAAGAGATCTGCCGAACCGCGATGGAGATTGCCGGATCTATCTGTGTATTTACCAACCAGTCAGCCGTTTTTGAAAAACTATGAAAAAGATACAGTCGTTAACTCCGCGGGAGACGGTTGCCGCTCTCGATAAATTCATCGTCGGTCAGAAAGACGCCAAGCGCTCGGTGGCCATTGCCCTGCGCAACCGCTGGCGCAGGCGCCAGGTTTCGTCCCCGCTCAGGGAGGAAATTGCACCGAAGAATATCATCATGATCGGACCCACCGGCGTCGGCAAGACGGAGATCGCACGGCGCCTGGCAATCCTTGCAGAGTCGCCGTTCCTGAAGGTGGAAGCGTCGAAATTCACCGAAGTCGGTTATGTCGGACGTGATGTCGAGTCGATGATCAGGGATCTGGTCGAAATCGCCATCGGCATGGTCAAGTCCGAGGAGAAGCAGCGGCTACGGGGCATCGCCGAGGCACAGGCCGAGGACAAAATCCTCGATCTGCTGCTCCCCCCGGGTCCGGGGAAGTCGAGCCCGCTATCCAGTTCCGGGCCGGAAGGCAATGGGTCCTTTACGCTGGTAAACCAGAAAGGGGCCGGCGTCCCAGCGGCCCGAGAACACGAGTCCTCGACCCGTGAAAAACTCAGACAGATGCTGAGGGACGGTAAATTCAACGAGCGTGAGGTGGAACTGACCCTCGATGAACCCAAGTCGATGCCGATGGTCGAAATCATGACGACGTCCGGGCTCGAGGACATGCAGTCCAATCTTCAGGATGCCTTCAGCAAGATGTTTCCGCGCAAGAAGAAAGAGCGCAAACTGAAGATACCCGATGCGATGGAGGCGCTCAAGCAGCAGGAGATGGAGCGGCTCATCGATATGGACAAGGTCATGAAAGAGGCGCTGAAACGGACCGAGGAGTCGGGTATCATCTTTCTTGACGAAATCGACAAGATCGCATCGAGACACGGCACCCACGGGCCCGACGTGTCGCGAGAAGGGGTTCAGCGGGATCTGCTGCCGATCGTCGAGGGTACGACGGTAAACACCAAACACGGTATGGTGAAAACCGATCACATCCTGTTCATCGCCTCCGGCGCGTTTTACGTTTCCAAACCGTCAGATCTGGTACCTGAACTGCAGGGTCGTTTCCCGATCCGGGTGGAACTCGATTCGCTGGGCATGGAGGAGTTCGTGCGCATCCTCACCGAACCGGAGAATGCGCTCACCAAGCAGTATATCGCACTGATGGAGACCGAGGGCATCGAGCTCGTCTTCGAGGATGACGCCATCGAGGAAATGGCCCGGATCGCCGTCCATGTGAACGAGAACACCGAGGAAATCGGCGCCCGCAGACTGCACACGGTGATGGAGCGGGTGCTCGACAATCTGTCGTTCGATGCATCTGAAACCGACGACCAGCGGTTCGTTATCAGCGCCGCCTACGTCCGCAGCCAGCTGCAGAATATCGCCGAGGACCAGGACTTGAGCCGGTTTATCCTGTAGCCTGACACCGGCGCGATCAGTATCGATTAAAGATAGAAACAGATCCGGGATACGCAGTGGCGCCATATTTCAGCCTGCGGCTCTGCGGCCTGTTCGCCGTGACGGTGAACATTGCTCCGGGATACGGCAGCTTCGCTGCCTACGCCTCCGGCCCGTAGCAAACCATGTTCACCGCCCCGGCTGGCCTCCGCGATGCAGTCTGAAACACGGCGCCACTGCTGCCACCTGCGTCCGCTTCCTTCCCCGAACTTGTCTTATGTCAGTGGTTTCTGCTTTTCAAGAAATGGAGCAACGCATTCAACTCCTCTGAGCAACAGTTTAATCTCAATTCGTCTGCTGCTTGTAGCTTCGCTTGCGGGGTGCCGGTTCGAGGGTCTTTTTCACGAATGAGAGCGGGTTGTAGCCGAACAGCTCGGTGACGCTGACGGTCATTTCCCGGCAGGGCCTGACGCTGAAATCCTTGTTGATCTCCACATCCACCTCACCCTCGCCGGCAAAATGCAGGGTGATCGAGAAAGGGCAGGCTCCGTGGTTGTTGAACAGGATTTCCTTGAGTTCTTCGAGCCGCAGCCTGCTGATAGTGTCCGCCCTGAGCTTGGCGTGGACAGCGACGGTGTATTTAAGCCGGGCCTCGGGCAGCAGATCGATGTCATCGGCGACGATCTTGATTCCCTGGTCGCTCTTCTGAATGGTGCCTTTGACGATGATCGGGTCGGGGGTGTTCAAGAGCTGGTAACAGCCTGCGTAGGCTTCCGGGAAAACCAGTACTTCGACGGTTTCCAGGATATCCTCGACGGTCACGAAGGCCATTGGCTCGCCGCGCTTTGATTTGAGTTGGCGAAGGTTGCGGATGAGTCCGCCGATTCTCACCGGCTGCCCGTCGTTGAAATTGCTCAGACCGGCAATGTCGGAATCGGTAATCGTCCTGATCTCATCGATGGCCGATTCCAGGGGATGCCCGGTTATGTAAAATCCCACCGTCTCCTTCTCGTAAATAAGTTTTTCCCGTTGCGGCCACTCCTCGATATCGGGCAGGGCGATATTCGCGACAGCGGTTGCGGGTGAGCCTCCGGCAAGCGAGAGCAGCGACATCTGTCCGCTCATCCGGTCACGGTGATAGGCTTTTGCCTGGTCCATGGCTTTCGGCAGAACGGCGAGCAGCTGTGATCGTCTGCAGCCGAGGGAATCGAACGATCCCGACTTGATCAGACTCTCGATTACCCGATTGTTGACGCTGGCCGAATGGACCCGGTTGCAGAAATCCACCAGTGACGTAAATTTGCCGTTTTCTTCGCGTTCCCGGATGATGCTTGCCAATGCCGCCTCACCGACATTCTTGACCGCGGCCAGACCGAAACGGATACGGTCCTCGTGGACGCTGAAATCCTGCACGCTTTCGTTGATGTCGGGAGGCAGTACTTCGATGTGATGCTCCCGGCATTCGTTGATGTAGGCAACAACCTTGTCGGTATTGTTCATGTCGCATGACAGCAGTGCGGCCATGAACTGGGCGGGGTAGTGGGCTTTGAGATAGGCGGTCTGGTAGGCGATCAGCGCATAGGCCGCGGAGTGGGATTTGTTGAACCCGTACCCGGCGAATTTTGCCATCAGGTCAAAGATATATGCGGCCTTGTCCTGATCGATGCGATTTTCCCTGGCGCCTGCCATGAACTTCTCTTTCTCGGCCTCCATGACCTCGGGAATCTTTTTACCCATGGCCCGTCTGAGGATATCGGCATCGCCGAGCGAGTAGTTTGCCAGCACGTTGGCAATTTTCATGACCTGCTCCTGGTATACGATAACCCCGTATGTTTCCTCCAGGATCGGTTCGAGCTGCGGCAGGACGTAGTGGGCTTCCTGATGGCCGTGCTTGGTGCTGACGAAGGTGTCCACCATGCCTGACTCGAGCGGCCCCGGACGGTAGAGCGCAACGAGGGCGATCAGATCGCTGAATTGCTCCGGCGCCATTTTCATCAGCAGTTCACGCATGCCGCTGCTTTCCAGCTGAAAGATGCCGAGCGAGTTGCCGCTGCACAGAAGTTTGTAGGTTTTCTGATCGGCCATGTCGATGGCTGACATGTCGAGATCCTTGCCGCAGTCGATTTTAATGTGACCGAGCGCCTTTTTGATGACCGTCAGGGTTTTCAGCCCCAGGAAATCGAACTTGATGAGTCCGGTCATCTCGGTGTGCTTCATATCGTACTGGGTAATCGTCTCGTTTTCCTTGCCCCTGCAAACCGGCAGGTACTCGGTTATCGGTTCCGGTGACACGACGACGCCCGCGGCGTGGGTCGAGGTGTGCCGGGCGAGACCTTCGAGCGTGCGCGAAACCCTCAGAAGTTCGTCGATGCGCGGATCCAGGTCTGCAGCTTCGAGCAATTTCGGCTCCTGGTTGATTGCCTTATCGATAGTCATCCCCAATTCCTCGGGAACCAGCTTGGCGATCCTGTCGACCTCGCCGAACGGGATGTCAAGAGCCCGTCCGACATCTCTGATAACGCCCCGGGCCTTCATCGAGCCGTAGGTGATAATCTGGGCGACGTGTTCGCTGCCGCCGTATTTGCTGCGGACATAGTCGAGAACTTCACCGCGGCGTTCCATGCAGAAATCGATATCGAAGTCCGGCATCGATTTTCTTTCGATATTGAGAAACCGTTCGAAGATCAGTCCGTAGGGGATTGGATCGATATCGGTAATTGACATGCAGTAGGCGGCAAGGCTGCCGGCACCGGAACCTCTGCCGGGACCGACCGGGATGTCGTGGTCTTTGGCCCAGTTGATGAAGTCGGCGACGATCAGGAAGTAGCCGGAAAACCCCATTTCGTTGATAACCCCGATCTCCATGTCCAGTCGTTCACGGTACTGCTTCTCAACTTCCGGTGTCAGCGGTCCTTTTCTGCGCATCGCCGCGAAGCGCTGCTTGAGACCCTCATGGCAGGCGCGGGAGAACATCGATTCCAGGGTATCACCCTCGGGGAGCGGGAAGTTGGGGAAATGGTAGCGTCCAAACTCGATATCGAGATTGCAGCGTTCGGCCACCTCGACGGTGTTGGAAATCGCCTCGGGGCAGTAATGGAAGGTCCGCTTCATCTCGTCCGGCGACTTGAAGAAGAAATCATCCGAAGAGAATTTGAATCGCTTTGGGTCGTTGATGGTCTTGCCGGTCTGGATACAGAGAAGCACCTCATGGGCGTGGGCTTCTTCCTTGTTCAGATAATGGCAATCATTGGTGGCCAGGACCTTGATGCCGAGCTCTTTGCTGAGTTTCAGCAGGCCCCGGTTGACGACCTGCTGCTCGTCGATGCCGTTTTCCTGGAGTTCGAAGTAGTAACGGTCACCGAACAATGCCTGCATTTCCCGGGCAGCCTCCCGCGCTTCGTCGAAGCGGTCATGGGATATGAGCCAGGGCACCTCGCCGTGCAGGCAGGCACTGAGGGCGATGAGGTCACCGCTGTATTGTCTGAGGACCTCTTTGTCGATGCGGGGCTTGTAGTAAAAGCCCTCGAACTGGGCAATGCTGGAAAGCTTCATCAGATGGCGGTAGCCCTGATAGTTCATCGCCAGAAGTATCAGATGATAAGCCACACCAGCATCTCCGGTGGATTTGTCGGTTCTGCTCCCCTGGGCGATATAGAACTCGCAGCCGACGATCGGTTTGATACCGGCCTTTTTCGCCTTAACAAAAAATTCCAGCGCCCCGTACATTGCACCGTGGTCGGTGACGGCCACCGCGTCCATCTGATACTCGCTGCATTTCTTCAGCAGTTCGGGAACCTGAATCGCCCCATCGAGGAGACTGTGCTGGGTATGGACATGGAGATGAACGAATCCTGCGCTCATTGTTGTCTGTTCAATCCTATGATTCTTTCAAGATTGGCGTTGGTGAAATTGGCCCCGGCCGTATCTGCATCGGTAAAATTGGCGAGCAGCAGGTTGGCGCCCGTCAGGTCGCAGTTTCTTAAGTTGGCCCCGGTCAGATCTGCTCCCGGCAGGTTCGCGTGGGTAAGGTTGGCCCCTTCGAGATTGGCACCCTTGAGATTCGCCCGGCGCAGATTCGCATAACGGAGATCGGCTCCCGACAGGTCGGCATCCTGCAGGTTGGCTTTGATCAGAGACGTCTCTCTCAGGTCGAGGCCGGCAAGTTTGCACCCGGGACAGTCCCCGGCCAGGCGCTTTACCGTCTTTTCGGTGTCATCGCTTGTCGAGGGCGATACGGTGATCTCGCTCCTGTCTGCCGATGCAGCTTGTTGTGATGACGGACTGGTCCGCCCGCTGCTGTCGGAGTCGGAGTACTGCTTGCGGACCGAACGGGGCGAGGAGGAGGTGCCGAGGCGGGAGGCAAGAGACGCCGGGTCACCGGCGACGCTCACGGCGGTATAATAGGCAGCCCCGTTGGTTGTGAAGAAAGAAAGCTTCTCCTCCTGTTCATCATTGAACACACGATAACATTTCGTATCCCCATAGTACCAGAGCTTGAATTTCATGCAGAGCTGGTCTTGATCGTTGACATCCCACGTGCCGATATCGCGCTGGTCCTGGTTGTCTACCGCCGAAAGCAATCCATTCTCGTCGAAGTATACGGTGCCGGAGAAATTTGGGGCCAGCATGATCAGCGAGTTGCCGGAAACGATGTCGAAGATCTGCCTCGAATCAAGGGGGCTCTGCTCATCCTTCACTGCTTGGTTGATCGTTGCAGGACCGCATCCGGACAGGCCCAAGAGGGAACAGAACAGCAACCGGCAGAATAGTCTGTGCATAAGAATTTACTCCTCGGGCATGTGCTGAACGGAGGGGGAATACGCGAATAAATAGTGAACGTAACACGTTCTCTGTAAATTGTGCATAAAAAATGGAAGTATATATTTATTTGAAATTATTATAAAAAATATGGTCGAATTCGTAAATACGGCGATTTACGGAAAGAAAAAAATATTTCTGAAGATGCTCTCATCGGTGTGCGGTCACTGCCTGCCGCGAGGGCATCGACGCCGATCACTGGACAGCGGACTCACGGGTGGACCCTCGCAGCCATGAATATCCGGCAAGGCCTGCTGCGACCGAAGCGAACACGATGCCGATTTTGGCGTTGAGCAGGTAATCAGGATGTGCTGCGAAGCCAAGCGATGCGATGAATATCGACATCGTAAAACCGATGCCCGCGAGGAAACCGATCCCGATGATCTGCATAAACGTAACCCCTTCCGGCAGATCACTGAGTCCGAAAGCTACAATCAGCCATGAACTGAGCGCGACACCGATCACTTTGCCGGCAAGCAGACCGACCAGGACGCCGATGGTAACCGGATGGGTCACGATCTCGTCAAGACGGCCGAAATCGATCGGTATGCCGGCGTTGGCCAGAGCAAAAACCGGGATAATCAGAAACGATACCCAGCTATGAAGCCCGTGTTCCATGCGCTGCAGCGGGCTCTCCATATGGTGCACGCTGTCTTCGATTGACTGCAGGATCGCCTGTTTCTGACTGTTCCTGAGAACGTTCAGCCGGCCCGGTCCTGACACGATATTGATCTGAGCTCTGAAATCTGCAGCCAGAGAGGTGATGGCCGCGGAGAACTGTTGGGCGTCGCTGGAGGAGCGGGCCGGCACGGCAAAGGCCGCGAGAACTCCGGCTAGGGTCGCGTGGATGCCCGATTCCATCATCGCGAGCCAGAGTATGATGCCCAGAATGGCATACGGCAGGGGCCTTCTGATCCCCACAAGATTGGCAGCGGTCAGCAGAATCAGACACAGTGCCGAGAACAGCAGGGGACCGGTGTGGATGGCATCGGTGTAGAACAGCGCGATGACCAGGACCGCACCGATATCATCGACAATCGCCAGCGCCAGCAGCATGGCGACCAGCGGTCTCGGTACCCGCGAACCCAGCAGGGCGATGATACCGACTGCAAAGGCGATATCGGTCGCCATCGGTATGCCCCAGCCGGCGGCCGTGTCTCCTGCAGGATTGAAAAGAAGGAAGCACCCGGCGGGAACGACCATTCCTCCGATCGCTGCCCCTATCGGCAGGACAGCCTGGCGGAGATTGGAGAGTTCTCCGATCAGAATTTCCCGTTTGACCTCGAGCCCGATCACAAAAAAGAACAGCGCCATCAACCCGTCGTTGATCCAGTGATGGATAGAGTGGGATATGGAGAAAACGGGGGTGGAGATCGTCAATTCAGCATGCAAAAATGCATCGTAGGCCGGATAGAGCGGACTGTTTGCGGTGACCAACGCAACAGTGACACAGACCATCAGCAGGATCCCCGAGGTCGATTCCCGATGCAGAAATTCCTCGATGGGAGACATCGCGCGCCTGAAGGTGTCCTCGAACATTGGAAACAGCGAACGAGCTGCGCTGTTGGATTTGTCTCCCGGCTGCATCAAAAATCCTTGAAAATGGTGAGATCGGGCAAGGCCACGATCCAGTCGCTGCTTTTGAACCAGTATTCCTGCATGGCCTTGAGTGCTCCTGAACCGACGAGCAGGTTCAGGTAGTTGGTCAGCAGGTTTACAAAAAGCGGATCGTCCGGGAGGACCCCGATGCCGAGCTGTTCGAAACTCAAGATCTTGTCATAGACCAGCAGCCCCTGGCTTTTGTACCGATATTCTGCCACCTTGCAGTAAGGATAGTCGGAAATGAGTCCGTCGATCTCGCCTCTGAGCAGTTTGATCAGTAACTCATCGAGGCTTTTCGTCAGAACGGGCTCAGCCTGCGGCATCAGCGCCTTGAGGGTCAATTCAGCGGTGGTATCCTGAAGCGCGCCGATTTTCAGATCTGCCCGGTTCAGATCCTTCGGTTCGCCGAGTGATTCTATGATCTCCTTCTGGCCGATGAAGGCCTGCCCGGAATTACCATACGGCCCGACAAACGCGATATCCATGTTACGTTTCGGCGTAACGCTGAGACCGGACATGATCATGTCGACCTGTCCGCTCTTGAGCGTGGAAATCAGCTCTGAAAATGGAAGCCGCTCGATACGGAGGTTGACACCCATTGATTTCGCCAGTTCCCGGGCGAGGGAAACGTCGAAGCCAATCAGGTCGCCCAACTCTGATATAACGCTGAAAGGCGGGAAGTCCCCCGGGGTGCCCAGAACCAGTTCCTGGTTGGTGCGGATACGCTCGATCACCGGTCCGGCCACGGATTGTCCCGGAAAAACGCTCAGATATACGACAACACAGGTGATCGCGAATGAAAAAAAACGGTGCATGGAGATGTCCAGCTGTTTGCGTTGTGCGGAGATAATACCAGTAAAGATCTGTTTGAGGGACAATAATACGAGAACGCGCAATAGCAAATCGCGTTCGCAACGGCTTACCAATTTCGATACTGTCGATCCTGGGTCTGCCAAGCTGGTGTGGCAGGTGACCGTTGCTTTGACAGGACTGAGCACCGCAGCGGTGATGGGCGTTGGGCTCTCTCAGAGTAGCTCGTTGCCAGGCCGCTGTGGTGGCGAGCACCTCATGAGTCTGAAGACCGATGTTTAAAATACCGGTTTGAAATCGAAAAAATGTCTGGTTTCGAGCTTTCGATAGGTCTTCGTTTCACCTCGGGCGACAAAGGAGCTGGTTACCGCACCGTTTGACGTGAATCTGACACCCTCAAGAAACTCACCATCGGTGATGCCGGTTGCGGCAACGGCTACTTCTTTGGAGCGGACCAGGTCGTGGGCCCGGAAAATTTTCTCGAAATTGTTGATTTTGTGGGCTTTGGCCTGGCGCTTGTCGCGGTCGTTCTCGTACACGATCTTGCCCTCAAAATAACCCCCGAGACAGTTGATCGCCGCGGCCACCAGGGTCGATTCGGGTGCGTAACCGTACCCCAGGTAGATATCTGCCTTTTCCCCGGTTATTGCCGACAGGCACCCGCTGATTTCACCTTCCTCGATCAGCTTGATGCGCGCACCGCTTTGCCGGACCTCCTTGATCAACTGTTTGTGCCTTGCCTGGTTGAGGATACAGACGGTGACGTTTTCGGTATATTTTCCCAATGCCCGCGCCACCCGTTTGACATTGGTGCTGGGCGGCTGGTTGATATCGACGACATTGCCGACTGCCGGACCGACGACGATCTTGTACATACCCAGGTTGGGGACGGTCTGGATAACACCTTTAGGAGCGATCACCGCATAGGAGGTGGCATTGTTGCCGCCGTTGGCCGCAGAGTGGTGGGCCTCCAGCGCGACTGCCATCAGGTCCATGGTGGGACCGCCTCTGCCGAGTTTTTCCGGGAGGCAGACGATGTCCTCTCGGCCCTTGAAACGATCGTTGATCAGATAGCCGTCTATATGCAAACGGTTCAAGGTCTTGCTGATGGCATCCCGGGCATGATTGAGGATATTGATGTAGTCGCCGAGTCCCTGTTCTCTGGCGGCGGTCAGTGCGGAAATTTCGGTCGCCCTGACGATTTCCATTCCGTAGTTGGTATCCATACTGTACCTGCGGGTCTGGTGTTTTCTCGGACTTCACGAATCGATAAGTTCGGATTGCAGCGCAGTGATCTGTTCCATCAGCCGGTCGCGCTCGATTCTCAGTTTTTCGCCCTCAAGGCTGTCTCTGACCTTCTTGGGGTGCAGAAATTCGTCGATCAGTTCGATATCGAGCGGGGCGGAGTCGAACCTCCGTTCGGCCTCTTTGATTTCGTCCGGGGTCGGCAGGATAATGCCATACAGCTGATGGGGGGTCTGCACCAGAGAGTGACCGCGGTTGTAATACGCGGCAGCGAAACCGCCATCCACGTTGATCGCGACCCCGTCGTCGCTGGCCATATGCTTGCCTTTCAGGTAGTTGATCGGGGTATGACCATAGACCACCCGCTTGACACCGAACTCCTTCAGCAGCTTTTCCTTGAATTCCGGGGTTTCGAGGTTCTGCTGCCAGTACAGGGTGCGCTCGACATGAGTCTGCTTGTCGATGAGAAAGTAGCGCTCGAAGGTCTTCATCGCATGTTTGCCGAAAAAAGGCGATTTAGGCCCGCACCAGAGGTAGAAGAACAGCGCCTGGTCTTTTGCCGTCTGGGGTTTTCCCTCGATGTAGTGCTGGCCGACACGCTCGATGGTGTTCTGGATGTAATCGAGCAGATTTTTCCCGGACAGACCTAGGAACTCGTCGAATTCACCATCGCTGGTGGACGGAACGAGTGCGTGAATATTGAGGATGTCGTTGTAGATCGAGTAGGTGTTGCCAACCCCGAACATATAAAACAGCAGCCGCTTGAGTTTTCGGTTGGTGATGAACTGGTGGGTCAGGTCCTCGATTACCAGCGCCTCATCGGCGGAGAGTGACCTGGGATTGCTGTGGTCGAGGGTTGGGAAAGAGGTGTCGTTGAGGCCGTCGACATCGTCGTTTTGCAGCATCCTGCTGAGCTTGTCCAGCCACATCCTCGATTGCATATCGTAATCGGGGAAATCCAGTATGGTCTGTTCCTCGAGTTTGAATTGAATGATGGCCAGGGCCTTCTCCATCGACCGACCCATATCGGTCTTGGCCTTGAAATTACCGGTCACCGTGTCCGGCGGGTAGGTCGAAGCGGCGAACGACTCCAGCTTGGAGATGTCGAAATCGAGACGTGCCATGAAGTCGAAATGATCGTACCGGAAGGTGATGCGCATCGCTTCCGCAACCAGCGACCGGTTGCCGGAAACGGCGCCCATCCAGAGGATGTCGTGGTTGCCGAATACATAGTCGACGATGCGTCGGTACGGCCGTGAAGAGAGAATCCTGATGATTTTGTCGGGCTGAGGTCCGCGGTCGAAAATGTCGCCGAGGACCTGGATGCGGTCGAGCAGCACGTTACGGATCGCATGGCACAGATGGGTGATCAGCCTCGCGGAGATGATCTCTTCCTCGAAAATCGGATCGGGTACCGGCAGGCCGGACAGCAACCTGCTGATCGAGTCCTGGAATTCCGGCAGCAGCACGTCCTCTGCCCGGTAGCGTGCATTGTTCAGTTTATAGCGCAGCACCTGCACCAGGCAGAGAATAACGTCCTGCATGTCCATCTTGATCGTGTCGTCCTGCAGGTACTGATGCTGTCTGATGATGCGTACAAGATGCTGCACTTTGTCCGGGGTAAAGGTGTTGGGCAGGGCTTCGCGGCAGGTCTGGTAGAGCACCCCGAAGCGTCCCCGAAGGATCGACTTGAAACGATCCCCTTCGCCGTGAAGATCGCTGATCCACAGGGTTGTAGGGATGTTGGAGTTCAGCTCGGTCTCGACCTGCAGCAGTTTCTGGGCCAGTTCATCGATGCCTGCGGCCCTGATCAGTCGTTCTCTTCCAGTCGAATTCGATGGGGTATTCTGGGAACGGTTTTTCACCATGGGACTCACCCACGTAATAAATGTGGAACTGCGGTTTGCAAACCGGATCTACCGGCATGGCACACAGCCCGGAAACGGTTTGCCGGTCGTCTCGCCTGAAGGTTTCGATGCGCCTGCTGGTAACAGGTATTCTAGCAATTGACGGTTGCCGAGGCAACCACTTTGATGGTAGATAAAGGCCTCGGAACCGGCTCTCCGGGTTGGGCTGGAGATTTCCGTTTTCCCCGGAAACTCGGCAACCTCGTGTCAGAGGAACATGCGGTGAATTACCAGGATCGGCTGACGGCAAATCTGTGGTGGTATAGACAGCAGTTCACGGAAACAAGACTGGCGACAGCCGATGGCCGCACCATCAGGTTTTCCTGCCGGAGGCAGAACAAATCGCGAGCGCTGGTAATTATCGTAAACGGTCGGACCGAATTCATAGAGAAATATATCGAGGTGCTGCGGGACCTGCAGCTAGACGGTATTTCATACGCTCTCTACGATCACTGCGGGCAAGGCGATTCCGACCGGCTGTTGAGTGATCCCGAAAAAGGACATATCGACCGTTTCTATCGTTACGTGGATGACCTTGAAAAGGTGGTTCAGGCCTGCCGCAGCCTCTTCGGCTCGATCCCGATTCACCTGCTGTGTCACTCGATGGGAGGAACCATCGCCTGGCTCTATTGCGCAGACCATCCCGCAGCGGTTGCGTCGATGATCCTGTCAGCGCCGATGTTCGCGATCCAGACCGGGGTTTCGATCCCGCTGTTCATGGTCGAGTCAATCGCCCGGTTCTGCTGCAGGAACGGCATGGCCGACCGCTATGTGGTGACCACCGGTCCCTACGACCGCGACCCACCGTTTGAAGATAATGAGCTGACCGCTGATCCGGACCGTTTCGCTTTCAATGTCTTCATGACCGGATCACTGCCCTTTGCTCCGATCGGCGGTCCTACCTACGGTTGGCTCTGTGAGGCCTTTTCCGCTATGCGCAGGTGCCGGCGGGTGATCGGTCGGATCGATTGCCCGGTCTATTTTCTTGTCGGAAGCGAGGATCGAGTGGTGGGTATCGACAGTATCGAGCAGATGGCTGCCGAGGTTCACGGTTTATATCAGGCTTTCAAGCATGGTCGTCACGAACTGATGATGGAAACGCCGATGCTCAGGCAGCGGGTGCTGGAGCTGATGCGGGAGATTCTGGAAGGGCGGGTCCGCGGAATCTAGCGAGGCTGTCATTGAGCGGTGCAGTCAAGACACAGCATCCGTTCGCCGTCTTGCACCAGCTTCGTCTGCATCACCAACTCACCGC
Organism: Desulfofustis sp.; assembly: GCA_022340565.1. Lineage (GTDB taxonomy): Bacteria > Desulfobacterota > Desulfobulbia > Desulfobulbales > Desulfocapsaceae > JABDQA01. The sequence continues at coordinate 15,259 of JAJDNR010000026.1, read as the reverse complement.
ACTGAGAACAGCTCATCGACGGGGCGATGGACGCTTTCGGCGGCAGCGGGCCGGATACTTCCTCGACGCTGAAAAAGACCTCCGGGCCGGCCGCAAACAGATCGTCGATCCGTTTTTCCGATACTGACTCGTAGGTGCGCATATCTTCCGCCGATGCCTTCCCGTCACGGATCAGATCTGCCAGTCGGCGCTCCGCTTCCGGCACGGCCAGAATGGCGTTGTTGAAGACCAGCCGAAGGGATTTTCCGCTGTCACGGTGCGCGAAGGTAAAGGCCATCTTGCCGATATCCCTGAACACGAAGTTTCCCTTGCCGAAGGTGCAGCCGGTAAGCACCTGAATTGCATCGCAGCAGCATGCATCGTTTTCGACAATGACCACGAGTTCTTCATCGTCAGCCCTGGATACACCGAGCCGCTCGAGTGCGAGTTTGGCAGCCAGGTAGCCGATGGTGAGGCCCATGCAGGTGTGGCCATGAAAACGGGCGCACCTTCGATAATCTTCTGCTTCGGTAATGAATGCGGGGATGTACATGAGTTCTACACGGATGTTTTTCTGATGTTGAAAATGAGCAGGCCGATCAGTGCCGCCAATGCCGCCCCCTGAACAAGGGCATTTGACGGGGCCAGCAGCAGACAAGCCAGCACCACCAGCAGCAGTCGGCCGATGACGGAAATCCCGTTTTCCATATGCCCCTGGAAGGCGCAGGTAAATGCATACAACCCCCCGAGAGCAAAAAAGAATATGGTGATGATTTCGGTCCAGCTGCCGCCGAGAATCGGGGTGTAAGCGAAGAGCAGCGGTATGATGTAGAGCCCCTTGGCGATCTTCCAGGATCTGAAACCGGTCGCCATCGGCGGCGTCCCGGCGATCGCTGCGCCGGTAAAGGCGGCCAGGCAGACCGGAGGGGTCACGTTGGAATCCTGGCTGAGCCAGAAAATGATCATATGGGCCGACAGCAGCGCAAACAACGCTGTGTCCGGAGAAATCGCCATTTCCCTGACGGTGCCGGCGAGATCGGCCGGTACAGCGGTCAGAATCTGCCGGGCTTGCTCGAGACTCATCGGCTGATTGAGCAGTTCGAACTTATCGGGAATGGCGAGCATCATGACCGCTTTTGCCTCCTCGCTGAGAGCGCCGGAGGCGATAACATGCACAATCTGCGCGTCGACGATGAGATTGTACAGGGCCGGTGCCGAAAGGGTGCCAAGAACAATATACGCGGCGGTGACCGGCAGGCCCATGCCGAGCACCAGCGACGCCAGCCCGACCAGCACGATGGCGATGAGCAGGCTGCTGCCCGACCAGTTGGTGATCATCAGGGAAAAGGTGTTGCCGATTCCGGCAGTGGCGATCACATTGACGATCAGCCCGACGCTGCAGAGCAGGATCGCCGTCATCACCATGTTTCTGGCGCCCAGTGCCAGTGCCTCGAGAATCAGGCGGATCCCCATCCTGTTGGGGGTCAGCCAGGATGAAGCGATCACCGCGATAATCGATACGCCGGCGGCGTAGGTCGGGGTGAATCCATAGATCAGCAGGCCGATGAGCACGGTGATCGGTAGCAGAAACGGAAGGCCGCCGGTTTTGAGGACCTCGAGTACTTTGAGGTCCTCGTCCTCGACGGCGGGAATGTGCGTGCGCTTGGCTTCGACCCTCACGAAGAACCCGACGGTGGCGAAGTAAAGGATCGCCGGTAGAATCGAGTAGAGGACGATGGTGGTGTAGGGAATCTGCGTGTAGCTGGCCATCACGAAAGCGCCGGCCCCCATGATCGGGGGCATGAGCTGACCGCCGGTGGAGGCGGCGGCTTCGACCCCGGCGGCAAATTTCGGGTCGAACCCGGCTCTCTTCATCAGCGGGATCGTGATGACCCCGGTGGATGCGGTATTGGCGACCGCTGATCCTGAAATGGTGCCGGTCAGACCTGACGCGATGACCGCCACAAGCCCGGGGCCGCCGACCATTTTACCGGCCATTGCCCGGGCCAGATTGATCACGAATTCACCGGCGCCCGACTTGAGCAGGAAGGCACCGAAGAGGATGAACATGAAGACGAACGTGGACGAAATCCTGGCAATGGTGCCGAACAGGCCGTCATCTCCGTAGATCGACCGGAACAGGATCGTTTCGGCAGTCAGACCGCTGAACTTGAAGACCCCGCCGATGAGATGGCCCCACCAGCCGATATAGGTGAGTGCCACGATGATCAGCACCGGGATGATCCAGCCGGTGGTCCGCCGGGTGAATTCGATGGCGCTTATGATCACAACGGTTCCGGCGATCCATTCAGCCCTGCTGAGATAAACCCCGCGGTTGTAAATCGCATCTTCCATCGCGATCATGTAGATCGCACAGATTGCCGCAACGATACCGAAGGCCAGGCTGAAAATCAATTCGATGCGGGTCCGTTTCTGGCCGGTGCGGGTGAACGGGTACACCAGCGCGCAGAGCACGGCAAATCCGGAATAATGCAGGGCGTTTTGGAGGAGAGTTGGTAGTACGGCGAAAATATTAAAATAAATATGCAGCAGTGAAACCAGGACGCCGAGACCGAAAAGGGTTTTCTCGGTCATGCTGATAACGGCGTTCGGTTGGGATTGATCGTTCAAGGTGGTTGACACCTGGTTGAAAGGGGAGGTGTTCCTCCGCAGGCCGGTGGACCTGCGGAGGGTTGCCTATGCCGATTACTGCGGCATCAGGCGCTCGGGGATATCGAGTCCGACCTCCTTGTAATATTTGAGGGCCCCCGGATGCAGTGGCATCGGCAGTCCTGCGATAGCCTTCTCCAGGGCCATCACCTTGGTGGCCTGATGAATGGCGTTGAGAAACGGCAGATTCTCGTAAATGGTTTTGGTGATCAGGTAGACGGCGTCTTCATCGACATCGGCCCTGACGGCGAGAAAGTTCGGTTGGGCGATGGTCTGGACGTCTTTTTCCTGGCCGGGGTAGGTTCCCGCTTTGATCACGTACCGCGTCCACAGATTCAAGCCGCCGTCCGCTTTCTGCACCTGTTCATCGGTGAATTCCAGCATTTTAACCTTATCGCCGAGTGCGGCAAAGGCCCGGGTGACGGCGCTGGTCGGCGCCCCCGCCGGGATGCTCATGCCGGCGATCTGCCCGTTCTGGAGGGCGTCTGCCGAGGGGCCGTAGCCGACGTAGACGAGATCGTACGTGGCGCCAGCATCGATCCCCAGGTTTTTGAGCAAGAATTCGTTGGAGCCCAGGGTACCTGAGTTTTTCGCGCCAAAGGACATGCGCTCGCCCTTCATGCCGGTGAGATCGGCGATCGTTCCGGTTTTCGCCTTGTCGGCGAGAACCACGAACTGCTCGACATTCTGCCAGAGCATGGTCAACGAACGAAGGTCCTTCTGCGGGCCTTCCTGCTCGAGCTGCCCCTTGCCGTTCCACGCATAGTAGCCGAACAGCCCCTGGAGAATCGCAAACTGGGCCTCGTTGTCGCGGAGCAGTTTGACATTTTCCCCGGAACCGGCCGAGTTGATCGCCGACATGCCGATCTTGTGCTGCGCCTGCAGCTTGACCTTGATCAGCGTTGCAATTGCAACACCGACCGGATAATAGGTGCCCCCGGTGGTGGCCGTGGCGAGCAGGTAGCTCCGTTCATCGGCGGCGCTGCTGCTCTGCACGTTCAGAGATGAGAGTGTGAATAGGCTGGCAGCAAGCAAAACAAGCATGGATTTACATTTCATTGATCGCTCCTTTTTCTGATGTTGGGGTGGATCCCTCGAGTGACGCCCGCTCAGAGAATTGCTGAGCGGCGATCTGGCGATGTCGCCAAACTGTATGAAAATACACTTTGATCATCTATTCAAGCAGATTCAAGCAGACATTCTCTCGATGCCGGGAATCGCCATTTGCCCATGAGGCGTAAACCCCGGTTTACCGGGACAGTCCACCGGGATCAGTTTCAACGGATATTGCAGATTCAACTCCAGTGCATACCTTAGAGACAGCAGCAGTATTCAGGTTTATAAATACGAGGATGCGACATGGAAAGGTTCTGGTATGCAATTGCGGGCTGTGTGGCGGTGATGTTCTGCAGTGGAAGCGCACGACATGCGGCAGCTGCCAATGATTTTAACAAACCGGTGGAATATGCGCCGATTCACGTCGAAAAACTTATACCGGAAGAGGTTTCGACTGAACGTCTGAAAAGCGGGCTCTCGGTTGTCTACTTTCTTGACTATTTCGAACGAAATCTCGACGCAATCCCCAATCCCGGCGAGTCCGGTTATCAATCGGTCAAAGGCAGGCCGATTCTTGAACTCGACCATCAGTTCGGCACGGATGAGGTATTCGACAGCGGCGCCAGTCGGGGAGTGGCGATGCGCATGACCGGGTATCTTCATATCGCTGAAACAGGCGACTATCAATTTCAGGCCCTCTCCAATGACGGCGTCAGAGTTCTGCTGGGCGGGGAAATCATCGTCGATGATGCCGAGCAGCATTCTGACCGGCTGTCGAATATCGGTTACGCAGTCCTGGATGAGCCCGGCTACTACCCGCTGGTCATCGAGTATTTCCAGAGGAAAGGGACGGCGGCGCTGAAGCTGCTGTGGAAAACACCTGGTGCGGGCGATTTCGTGCCGATTCCCCAAAACGGTTATGTGCATTTAGACTGATATGTGTTAGTCTTAAATGTTTAGACCGGATACCGGCATCCCATGAACTGCAGGTGGGATGCATCCCGATTTTATCTTTCAACCTCCAGGTTTTACCACCGCAGCCATTTATGCCCAATAATCTGTATATCACCGCGACCGAGGAGCGCAGCGGTAAATCAGTCATCGTGCTGGGGATCATGCAGATGCTGATGAACCAGCTCCACCAAGTGGCATTTTTCAGGCCGATCATCAATGACCACGTCCAGGACAAGCCGGATCACGACATCACCCTGATCCTCGATTATTTCGAACTGGAACAGGAATATGAGACATGTTACGGCTGTACGCTGAAAAGGGCGTATGAACTGATCAATACCGGTCGCGAGGATGAGCTGCATGACCTGATTCTGGAAAAATACCGTAAACTCTCTGAAGCGTATGATTTCGTGCTGATCGAAGGTACCGATTTCAGAGGGCAGGACACCGCATTCGAGTCGGAGATAAACGGTGATATCGCCGCCAACCTGGGAGCGCCGATGATCCTTGTTTCATCGGGCCGCAAAAAGAGCGTCGAAGAGATGATCCGCCAGGTCCAGGTGGCCATTGACAGCCACAAGGAAAAGGGGCTCATTCTCGTTGCCTCGATCATCAACCGGGCACCGGAAGGATTGACCTCAAAAATCCTTTCCGACATCAGAAAGCAGTATCATCCCGAGGAAGGTTTGCCGTTCTATGTCATTCCCGAAAATCCGGCCCTCGCCAACCCCACGGTCGGGGATGTGACGCGCTGGCTCAACGGCAGCGTCATGTATGGCTCGGAGAACTTGAACACCATGGTCGGCGACTATCTGGTGGCGGCGATGCGGGTCGAGAACTTTCTCGAATACATTACCCCCGGCTGTCTGGTGATAACCCCGGGAGACCGCCATGATATCATCCTGGCATGCCTGTCGGCGCGATCTTCGCGGTCGTATCCGGAGGTTGCCGGGATTGTGCTGACCGGCGGACTGGTGCCGTCCGGCAATGTCCGTAAGCTGATCGAAGGCTGGTCCGGCCGACCGATTCCGATTCTCTGTGTGAAAGGTCACACCTACCTGGTGATCCAGCAGCTCTACGAACTTTACGCACACATCGAGGCGGACGATCAGCGACGCATCGCCACCGCTCTCGGGGATTTTTCAAAATACGTGTCGGTTCATGAACTGCGGGACAATATCATCAATGAGCGCAAGACCCGCATCACGCCCAAGATGTTCGAGTATTCGCTGATGGAACGGGCCGCCGAGAACCGCCGGCGCATCGTGCTTCCGGAGGGTGAATGCGAACGGATTCTGCGGGCCGCGGATATCCTGCTCAGGCGTGGAGTCGCCGATCTGACGATCCTCGGCCGCGAAGACCGGGTGAGGGCGCTGGCCTCGGCGATCGGGCTGGATCTCACCTGGGTTGAGGTGATCGATCCGGAGAAAAGTCCGATGCTCAGCGATTTTGCGGAAACCTATCTCGAACTGCGCAAGCACAAAGGGGTTATCGAGGATATGGCCAGGGACCGGATGTCCGATCCCACCTATTTCGGCACCATGATGGTCTACAAAGGGTTTGCCGACGGCATGGTCTCCGGGGCGCTGAACACGACCGCCCATACCGTGCGTCCCGCCTTTGAATTCATCAAGGCCAAACCCGGCTTCACGATCGTCTCCTCGGTGTTTCTGATGTGCCTCAAAGATCGCATTCTGGTCTACGGAGACTGCGCGGTGAACACCAACCCGGATGCCGGTCAGCTCGCCGAAATCGCGCTCAGTTCGGCGGAAACCGCCAGAACTTTTGGAATCGAGCCGCGGGTGGCGATGCTCAGCTACTCAACCGGACGTTCAGGCAAAGGCGAGGACGTCGAGCGGATCGCCGAGGCGACGGAGATCGCCCAGCGCCTTATCCGTGAACGAAATCTCGATTTTCCACTGGAGGGGCCGCTGCAGTACGATGCGGCGATAGACCCGGAAGTCGCCCGCACCAAACTGCCCGGATCGGCTGTCGCCGGCCGGGCAACGGTCTTCATCTTCCCCGACCTGAACACCGGCAACAACACCTACAAGGCGGTGCAGCGGGCTGCCAACGCGATCGCGATCGGCCCGGTTCTGCAGGGGCTCAATAAGCCGGTAAATGATCTGTCGCGCGGCTGCACCGTCGACGATATCGTAAACACCGTGGCTATAACCGCTATCCAGGCCCAGTCCGAGCAGGCAGGAGGACGATGAAGACCCTCGTCATCAATTCAGGAAGTTCATCGATCAAGTTTCAGCTCCTCGATATGGTCAGCGAAGCAGTGCTGGCTACCGGTATCGTGGAACGGATCGGCGAGCCGGTCGGAAAGATCGCCTGCACGGTACATCCCGGCTCCGGGCAGGAGCGGAACATCGACAGAGAGGAGCGCATCGCTACCCACCATCAGGGCATGATGCTGGTTGGAGCGGTGCTCTGCGACCGTGACGGCGGAGTTATCCGTTCCAACAAGGAGATTGACATTGTCGGCCACCGGGTCGTGCACGGCGGCGAGCAGTTCCAGCGGCCGACCGTTATCGACGATGCGGTGATCGATGCGATCACCGAAAATATACCGCTGGCGCCGCTGCACAATCCCGCCAACCTCGACGGCATCGTCGTGGCGAGGCAGCTGTTTCCGGCCATACCGCAGGTTGCGGTGTTCGATACCGCATTTCACCAGACTATCCCCGACTGGGCATACATCTACGCCCTTCCTTATGAACTGTATGAGCAGCATCGGGTCCGGCGTTACGGGTTTCACGGCACCTCGCACAAGTTCGTTGCCGGGGAATGCGCCCGGTTGATGGGCAAAAAGCTGTCGGACATCAATCTGGTGACGATCCATCTGGGCAACGGCTGTTCGATGACGGCGATCGAGAACGGCCGAAGCGTCGACACAACGCTCGGCATGACGCCGCTGGAGGGACTCGTGATGGGGACCCGCAGCGGCGATATCGATCCCGCCATCCATGCCTTCCTGTACCGTAACAAAGGTATGGATCTGGAACGGATCGACGCGATGCTCAACAAGGAATCTGGCTTGAAGGGGATCTGCGGATTCAACGATATGCGCGATATCCACGCGGCGGCGGCACAGGGAGATGAACGGGCACGGCTGGCTCTCGATGTTCAGACCTACCGGAACAAGAAATATATCGGTGCCTATGTGGCGGTGCTGGGCAGGGTCGATGCATTGGTATTCACCGCGGGAATCGGGGAGAACGATTTTATCGTCCGGGAGCGGTCGCTGCGGGGACTCGAATCGCTGGGGATAGAACTCGACCACGACAGGAATCGATGCCGCATCAAAGTCCCGACACCGCTGCATACGGAGACGAGCAGAATTCAGATCTGGGTGATCCCCACCAACGAAGAACTCGCCATCGCCCGCGAGAGTATCGGACTGGTGAGCGATGCTGCGGACCAAAGGTGAATGGTATGAGCATTACCGAAGCGACTGATAAACCCGTATCTGATGTTGACCGCTTCGTCGACAAGGCCCGGGCGGCCGCGGCGATCGTAAGCACCATCGGGAGCTTTGAGGAGGCGGTTGATTATGCGGTCGACCTGGGCCTGAAAAAGGAACTGCGCCGCTATGCCATCGATGATTCAGGGGTGAACCTGGCAGGAGCTGTCAAAACAATTGCGGCGCCGCTGCTGAGCGGGCAGGAGTTCGACCTGCTCGCCGCTGCCGCTGAAACGCACGGTCTCGACTGTATCGGCACCGGCTTGCGCAGCCATCTTGCCGGCGTCGATATCGGCCTTTCCTACGGGGATATCGGTATCGCCGAAACCGGGACGGTCGTGGTGAACTGTCCGGACGAGCAGCTGCGTCTCGCCACCATGATCTGTGAGTATCATGTCTGCATCCTCAAAAGATCCGCTATTGTACCCGACGCCTACGCAGCCGGACAGCGGCTCACCGAGTTCATGCTCGATGCGCCCACCTATACGGCATTTATCACCGGGCCGAGCAGAACCGCCGATATCGAGCGGGTGCTTTCCATCGGCGTTCACGGCCCGCTTGAACTGCATATACTGATTTTGGAGGATTGACCGGTGGATGCCAAGAATCTAAAAGAATACCGCAAATTATGCCAGGAATCCCTGGACAACGAATATCTCCGCACCACCCTCGACACCTTCGCGGTCGCGTACCGGTCCGGCAGGGCCAACGCCTTTGCCGGCATCGACATCGATCAGCTGGTGGCCGATGTCGCCCAAATGAAGGACGACACGCTGAAACAGCTCGACGACTACCTCGACCGGTTCACCCGCATGGCGGAAGCTGCCGGCGTGGTGGTTCATCATGCCAGAGACGGCGATCATGCCAACCGCATTGTCGCCGAAATCGGCCATAAGGCGGGTTGCAAAAGAATCATCAAGACCAAATCGATGACCGCCGAGGAAACCCATCTGGTTCCATCCCTGGAACGGGAAGGCTTCGAGGTTACCGAAACCGATCTCGGTGAGTGGATCGTCCAGCTTCGCAACGAGCCGCCGTCGCACATGGTGATGCCGGCGATTCATCTGTCCCGTTACCATGTCAGAGACCTGTTTTCGGAAATTACCGGTAAAAAAGAAGACGAGGACATCGAAAAACTAGTCAAGGTATCGCGCAACCAGATGAGGAAGAAATTCGCTCAGGGGGAAATGGGAATCACCGGGGCCAATTTCGCGGTCGCCGAGACCGGTACCATCGGCATCGTCACCAACGAGGGCAATGCCCGGCTGGTCACAACCCTGCCCAGGGTGCATGTGGCCCTGCTCGGTATCGACAAGCTGGTTCCCACGGTCGCGGATGCTTTGTCGCAGATCAAAGTGCTGACCAGAAACGCGACCGCCCAGCAGATCACCTCTTACGTGACGTGGGTGACCGGCGCGAATCAATGCGGGGCCGCCGAGGATGGCCGCAAGGAAGTGCATTTCGTACTGCTCGACAACGGCCGCCGCGAGATGGTCGCCGACCCCCTGTTCTCCCAGGTGTTCCGCTGCGTACGGTGCGGAGCCTGCGCCAATGTATGCCCGGTGTACCGGCTGGTTGGGGGCCACAAGATGGGGCATGTCTACATTGGCGCCATCGGACTGATTCTCACTTACTTCTTCCATGGCGAGGAAAATGCCAGGAACCTGGTTCAGAACTGCATCAACTGCGAGGCCTGCAAAGATATCTGTGCCGGCGGCATCGATCTGCCGAGGCTGATCAAGGAGATCCATGCGCGGATTCAGGACAACGAAGGACATCCGTTGCCGAGCCTGCTGCTGGGCAAGGTGCTGCGTAACCGAAAACTCTTTCACACCCTGCTGCGAACCGCCAAATGGGCGCAGAAGCCGGTGGCCGGCAGCGATGGATTCATGCGTCATCTGCCGATGATTTTTTTCAAGGAACACGATTTCAAGGCGCTGCCGACCATTGCCGATAAACCGTTCAGGGACCGGTGGGCGGAAATCAGGCCCCAGGTAGAAAATCCGCAGATGAAGGTCGGTCTGTTCTCCGGCTGCGTGCAGGATTTCGTCTATCCCGAACAGATGGCCGCCGCCGTAGCGTTGTTCAAGGACCATAACGTCTCCATGGTATTTCCCATGCAGCAGTCGTGCTGCGGACTGCCGGTGCAGATGATGGGCGAGCGCAGCGCCTCGCGGGACGTGGCTCTGCAGAACCTCAATGCGTTCGCAAAGGAAGACGTGGATCACATCGTAACGCTGTGCGCATCGTGTGCGTCCCATCTGAAGCACAACTATCCGGTGCTGCTTGCTGACGACCCCAAAGTGCGCCCGGACGTCGAAAAGTTCTGCGCCAAGGTCATCGATCTGTCGTCTTTCGTTCACGACGTGCTGAAAGTAGAGGAAGCCGATTTTGTCGGCGACGGCAAATCGGTGACGTTTCATGCCCCCTGTCACCTGTGCCGGGGACTCGGTGTGAAGGACGCGCCGCGCAACCTGATGCGCATCGCCGGAATGGACTACCGTGAGTCGGCCGAGGAAGATGTCTGCTGCGGATTCGGCGGTACCTACTCGGCCAAGTTTCCGGAGCTGTCCGAGCAACTGCTGAGCAACAAGCTGAGCAATATCGAGGCAAGCGGCGCCGTCATGGTGCTGACCGACTGTCCCGGCTGCATCATGCAGATCCGCGGCGGCATGCAGAAGCGAGGCATGGACATCGAAGTGAAGCATACGGTGGAAGCGTTGTCGGAACGGAGAAAAAAGAAGTAGCCGTGGAGATCAGGACATTTCGAACCGGTGACCGGGCCCGGGTCGTATCCCTGTGGCAGCGTTGCGGGCTCGTGGTAGCATGGAATGATCCGGACAAGGATATCGAGCGGAAGCGGCGTCAGCAGCCGGATTTGTTCATGGTCGCGGTCGACGGGGAAACTATCATCGGTACCGCCATGGGGGGCTATGACGGGCATCGCGGATCGCTGTATTATCTGGCGGTCGACCCCCTCCACCGGCGACGCGGAATTGGTGCCCTGCTGGTACGGACGGTCGTGGAGCAGCTGCGGGAACTGGGCTGCCCGAAGCTCAACATTCTGGTTCGATCTTCCAACCGGGCGGTGATCGGCTTTTACGAGAAACTCGGCTTTGCAACCGACGATGTGATGTGTCTGGGCAACCGTTTGTCAGAAGACCGGCGGTCTTGAATGGGGGATACGGGCTCGAGGCGAGATGATCAGAATGGTTGCATGGATAGCGCTGCTCGCCGGAGGATGCTATGTCTGCCTCTGCCTGTATCTCTATGTGCGACAGCGCAGCTTGCTCTATTTTCCGCATCCGCCGAGCCGTTGCGAGGATGCGGCAGTGCACTGGCTGCACAACCACGGCCAGCGCCTCAAGATCTGGACGGTCGAGCGGGGCGGCGGACCGGCACTGATCTACTTCGGGGGCAATGCCGAGGATGTGTCGCAGAACATCCCGTTTTTCAAACAGACCGCTTCTCAATATTCGCTCTTTTTGATGAACTACCGGGGATTCGGGGGCAGCAGCGGCAATCCCAGTGAGGCCGGCTTGTATGCTGACGGCCTGGCCCTCTACGACTGGATTAGAACGCAGCACAGGCGCATCGTGGTGATGGGGCGCAGCCTCGGTACCGGTATTGCCACCTATCTCGCTTCCAAACGAGAGATCGCAGGGCTCGTGCTGGTTACTCCTTACTCGTCCATTACCGCCCTGGCGGCCGCTTATTACCCATTCATGCCGGTGGCTCCCCTGCTCAAGGACCGCTACGAATCGTTCCGGCGTGCGCCGGATATAACGGTACCGGTGCTGGTGATGACGGCGGAACACGACGAAGTCATCCCTCGGCGGATCAGCGATGAGCTGATCGGTTCATTCCAGCCCGGCATCGCAGAAAATCTGATAATCAGCGGGACCGGCCACAACACCATCGAACAGTCCGCCGTCTATCGATCGCGTCTGCAGCAATTTCTCGCCGGTCTGATCAAGCAGCTTGAGGGAGAGGAGACGTGAAACAGCGAATTATCTCAATCCTGATTGTGCTGCTGATTCTCGCCGTAACCTACCAGCGAGGCTTATTCAAAGGCTTCACTGACCGCGGTAGACAGCCGGAAAGCCTCGCCTACGCTTATGAGATGCGATTGAGCGATATTCAGGTGGAAGGCGGAGGGACCGTTGAACGGGTGCTCGAAGACGACACTGAGGGTATCGCCCACCAACGGTTCATTCTGCGCGTCGGACCGGAACAGACCATACTGGTCGCACATAACCTGGATCTGGCGCCGCGTGTGGAAAACCTCAACCGTGGCGACAGCGTCAGGTTCTCCGGAGAATACGAGTGGAACGACAAAGGCGGGGTGGTGCACTGGACCCACCGAGATCCGGACGGCAGACACCGGGACGGCTGGATTTTCCACGATGGTAAACGGTATGAATAGAAACCGGGATAAAGAGTTCTCACGGTGACATGATATGGAAGACATGCAGATGAACAATTTTCTGCAGCTCTTGTATGAGATGAGCAGCGGCGACACCGGGGCGGACGTATCCATGTATGCGATCGGCGAGCACCTGGGACTGGACAGGGTTCAGGCGGGATCGATCGCCGAGGACCTGATTATCGACGGGTTTGCCGAACTCAAGACCCTGGCGGGCGGGGTGGCCATTACTGCAAAGGGACTCGAGGCGCTGGGCAGGCGAGAAGAGGGTGGCGCCGGCAACTCGATGCCTGAGCGGCATCGTCTGGGTTCAAACCCGGTACTTGATGACGACGACCGGCAGGCGGTCGACAGTTTGCTCGATGAACTGAAACAGGCGATTTTTTCGAGCTCGCAAGGCTATGAGAAGGTTGAGGAATTGATCATCGATATCAAGACGATCGAAGTCCAGCTGCTGTCGCCACGGCCGAAAACGTCCGTGATAAAAGAGGTTCTCGGTTCGATCGCCGGGCAACTGCAAGACTGCGGAGATGGTTTGCTCGGATCCAAAATCGCCTGTATCGCAGGTATCGAATAGACCGGGCTCAGAAAGGAAACAACGAAAAAGCCGATCCGGACCAGGATCGACTTTTGGGGAGCCATATGATGCAAGCCATCTTCAGCCGAGGTGGGAGAGGATAATTCGGAGCGCTCGTCTCAGCGGTTCCGCCGCTCCCCACAGCAGCTGGTCGCCGACCGTGAAGGCGGTCAGATAGCGGGGGCCGATGTTGAGCTTGTGAATGCGTCCCACCGGTACGGCGAGGGTGCCGGACACCTTCACCGGAGTCAACTCCTCGCTGGTGATCTGGCGTTCGTTGGGGACCACCTTTACCCAGTCGTTGTGGGCGGCGATGATCTGTTCGATTTCCGATACTGGAAGGTCTTCTTTGAGCTTGATCGTCAACGCCTGCGAATGGCAGCGCATCGCACCGACCCGCACGCAGAGGCCGTCCACCGGGATGATGTCCGAGCCGGTTCTGCCGAGGATCTTGTTGGTTTCAGACACGCCTTTCCATTCTTCCTTGGACTGGCCGTTTTCCAACGCCACATCGATCCACGGAATGAGGCTTGCGGCCAGAGGAACCTTCCAGTTGTCGAGGCTCATGGTTCCGCTCGACAGTTTTGCAGTGATCCTGCGGTCGATATCGAGAATGGCAGTGGACGGATCCGACAGCAGCTCGGCGACCTCGGCGTGAAGCTCTCCCATCTGGGTTAACAGTTCCCGCATGTTCTTGGCTCCTGCACCGCTGGCTGCCTGGTAGGTCATCGAGGAGATCCACTCGACGAGATCGCCCTCGAAGAGCCCGCCGAGGGCCATCATCATCAGTGACACCGTACAGTTGCCGCCGATGTAATTCTTGATTCCCCGGTTCAGCGCGTCATCGATGACCTTGCGGTTTACCGGATCGAGCACGATGATGGCATCGTCGCTCATCCTGAGCGAGGATGCCGCGTCTACCCAGTATCCGTTCCATTGTTTGCGCAGCACGGGATAGATCGCGCCGGTGTAACTGCCGCCCTGGCAGGAGACCACCACATCCATGTCCGCCAGCAGCGAAACATCTTCGGCATCGAGCAGCGGCGTCGGGCCGCGGCCGACATCGGGGCCTGGTTGTCCGATTTGCGAGGTGGTGAAAAAATGCGATTCGAAGCCGTGAAAGTCATGCTCTTCAGCCATGCGGTCCATCAGAACAGAGCCGACCATTCCTCTCCAGCCGACAAACCCAACCTTGTACATTTGCTCTCTCCACAATTAAATGAAAAACACGAAATCAACCATGCCGAGCATCAATGCCTGAGGAAAACCTTCAGCGGTTCGGCATCACCATAAGTACAAACTGAACACCGCGCCATCTATCTAGCATAAAAGGGGGATGAGGTCCATTTGTTAATGAACGTTGTGGCAGGTAACGCTAGGATACAATTCGTAATTGAGATGAAGCTGCTCCTACTCTACAGGCCGATTTTTAACAATTCCATAGGTGGAATAATGAAACATACTGTTCTGCGGATGGTGTTTGCAGTCGTGGTGCTTCTGACCGTCGGTGGCTGCAGCATGCTTGGTGAACGGATCAAAAAACATCTGGAAACGGTGGGCCGTGAACTACTGGAAAAGATCGAATTGGTAATCGACCAGCTTCGATGACAACGGCACTTACCTGTCAAAGCCGAAATAGGTGGATATGAATGAGTCGATCCCTTCGTCTCCGAACCGATCCGGATCCCAATCCTGGTCGGTGACAAGATGCCGGTACTCGGGTTCGAGAACATATGCCTCGGCCTGGAAGATGTTGTTGTCGGTGTGCACCTGAACCGTTTTTCTGGCGTAGTAACTCCCCTCGAACGAGTCGAGTCTGCGCAGATCCCCGTCGTCTATATGCAGGTACAAAATGCCCTTTACGGCGGCGGTGAGCGGCCCGGGTACCAGCGCCGGGTAATGCTCGTTGCGGATGCTTCTGCGCTTGAACCCATAGAGTGTCCCGTGCAGGGATTCGTATTGCCCTCTGACAACGCTCGTCCAGATCCGCTCAAACATCAGCGAACCGTAAGTGAATACGTGAGTCATATCAAAATGATGAAGGAGTTGGTGTTTTCATTTTTGTCAAGATGCAGCGGGTCGGGATCTCGTCAATTCTGGTCGACTGCGGCCTTCTCTGCCGCATCGG
>JAJDNR010000005.1 GCA_022340565.1 Desulfofustis sp. | reverse complement strand
ATGGCATATCCCCGCCTCGTATCTGCTGGTGGGGATGGTGTGCAGCGGGGTCGCACACTATTTTGACCTGGTCAGCGGCCGGCCGCCGTCAGCGCTGATTTTCTTCGGGTTCTCTATCACCGGATCCCTGGTGGGGACGCGCTTCTCGGCAATTCCCCTGGCAGATCTGAAACGACTGCTCGGCGCCTCTTTCGGAAGCGTTATCCTCGCCGGCCTGCTGGCCGCCGCATGCGCCTACCCTTCGGCGGTTCTCCTGGACATCCCCTTTGGCCAGGTGTTCGTTGCCTTTGCCCCGGGGGGCGTCGAAGCGATGGCTGCGATGGCCATCGCCCTGGGGTACGATCCCGCTTACGTTGCCACGCACCACCTGTTTCGAATCTGCCTGCTTTTTCTGTTCGTGCCGCTCAGCATCAAGATTGCCCGCCGGGGGGCATCCCGAAGACCTGGTTAAGAAACCTATCCTGCTGGCATAAAACCGCTCTGTGCTGGTCAGAAGAGAGCTTTCCGTTCGGTCCGCTTCCTGCCCGACCTGGTTCTCAGCGCTTCTTAGACTAAAATATCATGCTGTTACGTGTGGTTTGAATTTGACTTCTGAATATTCCTAACATAAAATCTAGGTAATAACCCCCAACACGAGGAGCGGGTTATATGATCTGGCTGCCCCAGCCGCTGTACCATGCGAAACCGGTAATTTTCCTGCTGGCCGCACTTTTCCTGATGCTCTTGACGAACAATCCGATCGTGGTGGTTTTTTCCATCGGGTTGATCAGTTATGCATTATGGATTTTGTTTGTGCGGTTTACCTGGAGAAATTCCGGGATTATTGAGTAATTAGAACTCAATACGATTCGCCCATCCGATTGAACCGTGACCGCTCCAGCGGTGCAGGAGGATTATTCGCTTTGAAATGGCTGTCCTGCCTGACTCCTCTTCCAGAATTTCTCAGCCATGGCGGCAACAGACTCGGGTAAGGTAAAGGTCGCCATTTCACCGGAGGCCAGCTCGAAGCCGGTATAATCACTGCGAACCCACGGAGCGTAACTTGAACGGGCGGTGAGGGCGATTTTCAAACAGGGGATGCCGGTATCATCCTCAACGGACAGCAGGTTCAGGTTGTAGGCGTTCCGGTTCAGGCTCCGGTAAAATCTCTGAGTATTGAGAACTCCCTCGGCGAGATCCTGCCAGATCTCCTGTTTTTCGGGAATAAGGAGAGAATATTGAGAGGCTGCGATGCCCCATATCTCATAAAATCCGGAAGGGGCATAGGCCGCCAGCCATTCCCATGTCCCGGTACTGCCGATATAGCGCTCTCCTATCTGCTTCTCGGCCAGCAGCAGATCCGAGAATATGCAGCTGCCGTAACGGGCGGCATGCTCTCCCGCACGTTTTTTCAGCACGGCATGGTTGTTGGATACCTGTCTGGCGGCATGGACCTGGAGATGCGGGTGGACCAGCGAGCCTCCGGCACCGGGCAGATGGTTCTGGGTGATGGACATGAACATCGCCTCCGGATCGGCCCGTTTGACCCGCGTCAGGTAATCGGAGCAATTGATGAAACTGTCGCGATAGGTGTGCGGACGGGCGGTACCGATCTCCACATGATGACTGCTGTCAAAAAGTGATACCGCCGACCATTCGGTGTAGGGGAACAGGTTGGGAAACAGAATCGAGTTTCCGTGTTGCAGCCTTTTCCTGCTGCTGATCCGCTCGTTCAGGCAGGGGGTCATGGATTCAAGATTGGCCGCGCAGAAGGGGCAGGTGGACTCGTCCAGATCGATTTCGGGAGGCTGATGCAGTTTTTCCGTCCCCCGCTCATGTTCAAGCGCCCGGCTCGGCGTAATCCGGCACTGTCTCATGGTAACCGGGTCGGTGCGTACCTGCTGTATTCTTACCAGCGGATTCCCTGCGGCGTCGGAGAACGTGGTTGTGAATTCTTGCTTGTTGAATTCAATCATGAATGGGTGCGTTCCAACCAACCGGTGTGAACGAATCGAGCTCTGCTGCGGATTCAACGAATCTGAACGATGTGCTCCCCGCCGGTATCGTTCAGCAACGGTTGATCAATCTGACCTCGCAGATCCCTTCCAGGCCCTTGGCAAAGGCGTGTGCATCTGCCTCGCTGCCCACCAGTGAGTCGTAATGCATGGGGATAGCGATTTTCGGCTTGATCCGTTTGGCAGCTTCAACGGCCTCTTGGGCAGTCATTACGTAGGTCCCTGAGACCGGTAACAGGGCGATGTCCACGTTCAGACCCTCCATTTCATCGATCAGGTCCGTGTCCCCGGCGTGATAAATTCGGCTGCCGCCGAGCGTAACCACAAATCCCAGCCAGTTCTTTTCCTTTGGATGAAATGTTTTGTTGGTGTTATAGGCCGCCACCGCCTCGATTTTTGTTCCGGCAACAGCAAGCGCCTCGCCCGGCTTCATGACCCTGATATCGCCGGACAGCTGGCCGGCTGATTCGGGCTCGGTGACGATTACCGTCGAGTCCTTTTGAAGTTTCTCGATGTCTTTCGGCGAGCAGTGATCATAATGGGCGTGAGTAATCAGCAGGATGTCGGCCGGTTCAACCGTTTCAACCTGATACGGATCGATGGTGACGATCTTGCCATCAGCCTTGATCATAAAACCATCATGCCCCAGCCAGAATATATTCTCCAGAATTTCCGTCAGCATTGTTTTTCCTCCAGCAGAATTGATTGTGTGTCGATTACATCCTAACTGATTCTATGCTAGCTATCAGAGCTGGCGTAGTCAAGAAGACGGCGCTTCCGCTTCCGGCAAGAGATTCGATGCGGACGGATTCCCCGAGCAGCAGACGTATCGAATTGCGGTCTTCTCTGCCGGTTCAGAAAAACAGAGGGGCACTCTTACGAAGCTTTTCCAGGGGATAGAAGGTGCCGCGCCAGGTTATGCCCTGTTCCCGGATCGTCACCAATGCCGCCCTGGCAATAATGTACAGGTTGATAAACGGCGACACCAGGGCCCCTGCCACCGTCACCGGGGGCATGGAACTGAGGGCGGCGCCATAAGCGAACCCGGCCAGCCGTAATCCCACCGATGCCGCGAACAGATACGATGCAGCCCCCAGGTGGGCGAGCATCCCTGCCAGGGGCAGCAGATCCGTGATACCTATGAGAACCATGGCCGCGGCCGCCAGCCACAGCCGATAGTGAAAGACCGAAAAGGAATTTTTCATCAGCCCTGAAACCATAGCCGATACGGATGCATACCAGTAGACCGTAATCATGCCCTTGCCGAGCACGCAATCCTGCCGGTAGCCGCCCGTCTTCACCAGTTTTCCCAGCATCAGGTCATCGATGGGGTGCATCGGTATCGCCTGGTGTCCCCCGCACCCGGTGTAGCAGTCGGAACGGACCATGTTGAAGGCGCCCACCCCCATGAAAAAGCGGCTCTTCGCATTGCCTGCCTGCCAGGGCTTGAACATGGTCAACAGACCGCTTGCTGCATCAAGGATCAGCGCGTTGAGCAGCCAGTTTCCGCCGAGGGTCTGAAAGATCACGGAGAGATGGTCGAGATGCTCTTGCGTCATGAGTGAGACAGCGCGGGAAACAGCGGTTTTTTCCATGCGGATGTCGGCATCCGTGAACAGCAGAATTTCTCCGGACGCCCGCTGCGCTCCGCGGGAAAGGGCGTGCGGCTTGCCTATCCAGTCAGGGGGAAGGTGGTCAACCCTCAGCAGGTGCAGATCGTACTGCCCGGCCGCGGCAAGCTCCGAGACCACCCGGCCGGTGTGATCCGTGGAACGGTCGTCGACAACGATGATCTCCAGGTTCGGGTAATCCTGACCGAGCAGGGTCTGCAGGGCCGGCCCGATGGTCTCCGCCTCATTGCAGGCAGGAACGATCAACGACACCCTGGGCGGGTCCGCGCCGAGGCTCGGCTCCACCTCTCCCAGCTGTTTCATGCGGTGCAGTCCCAGCAGGGTATCGGCAACAATATACCCGCGCAGAACAAGGATGAGCCCGGCCAGAACCGTTACCGCCCACAACATTATTGCCTACCTCACTGTTGAATGCTCTCTCAATACCGCCGCTGAGCGCAGAAAAACAGCCGGGAGAGACGCGGCCATCCTGCGGCCGCCCGGCACCGTTCAACGGTGTCCAATCCCGGACACGACAATAGGTACCAGGCGATATTTGCTGACCTGCACCCTCGAAAATGAACCATGTGTTGCGTTAAGATTCAACTTCCTTTAACGTCAAAACGGGAGGAACCGAACGGGAACCAGCCGATTAATGAGACGACCCAACCGCACATGATGAAGAACGCTGCGCTCAAGACCTGGATCGGCCCGCTCATTGGTGGACTGCTGTTCTCAGCGGCCATCTGGATTCTGCATCAGGAGCTTTCCGCTCATCACCTGAAGGACATTCTGCTGCACATCCGGGCGCTGCCGAAGGAGCGCCTGGTGGCGGCGCTGCTGCTGACAGCTGCCGGATATGGCGTCATGACCACCTACGACGTGCTGGCGCTGCGTTACCTGAAGCAGCCGCTGGCCTACGGCAGGGTGGCTTTGGCCGCTTTCGTCGGAGCAGCCTTCAGCAACAACATCGGCCTGTCGATGATCGCCGGCGCCTCGGTACGTTATCGATTCTATGCATCCTGGGGATTGTCCGCCCTTGAGATTACCCAGGTGGTGCTGTTCTGTACCCTGACTCTGTGGCTGGGATTCTTCACCATCGGCGGGTTGGCGTTTTTGCTCGACCCCGTGAGTCTGTCGCTGCCGCTCCACCTGCCCGCAACGTCCACCCGAACCGTGGGGGTGTTGATGATGCTGGCGGTCATCGGTTACCTGACAATCACCAGGGTGCGTTCCCGGCCCTTCC
Source organism: Desulfofustis sp. (assembly GCA_022340565.1). Lineage (GTDB taxonomy): Bacteria > Desulfobacterota > Desulfobulbia > Desulfobulbales > Desulfocapsaceae > JABDQA01. Next base: position 19,635 of record JAJDNR010000005.1, on the reverse strand, counting down.
GGTTTCGCGGCCTGCAGATCGACTTACCCTCCTGGAAAACCGGCCTCCTGCAGATGATGGTGGGGGCGGCCGACTGGCTGCTGGCCGGCAGCGCCCTGATCATCCTGCTGCCGGCAACGCAGGCGGCTTCCCTGCCGACCCTGCTGGTTATATACCTGTCTGCCCAGCTGATTGGGCTGATCAGCCAGGTCCCGGGCGGCTTGGGGGTTTTCGAGACGGTATTCCTGCTCCTGGCCGGCGGGCTGATGCCTGCCGAAGCGGTGATGGGGGCCCTGTTCGCCTATCGGGTCATCTATTATCTGGTTCCGCTGCTGATCTCCTCGGCGCTGCTGGGTATAAACGAATTTCTCTCGCATCGAGATTCGCTCAGGAAAATACTGAGCGGTTATCTCCAGTGGAGCGAGCCGGTGGTTCCGCCGGTGCTGGCCTTTACCACCTTCGTTGCCGGGGCGATCCTGCTTTTTTCGGGTGCCACCCCGGCCCTTGACCACCGGCTGGCCTGGCTTCAGGAGATAATCCCGCTGCCGTTGCTGGAGATCTCGCATTTCCTGGGAAGTCTGGCCGGCATCGGCCTAATCCTGCTGGCCCGGGGCCTTCAGCGCCGGCTGGACGGAGCCTACTGGGTTACCCTGGCGGTGCTGGCGACCGGCATCGTCCTGTCGCTGGTCAAAGGCCTCGATTATGAAGAGGCCCTGCTCCTGATCCTGCCGTTCGGGGCCTTACTCCCCAGCCGCCGCTTTTTCTACCGCCGCACGTCACTGCTCAACCAGAGCTTCACCCCCGCCTGGATCATGATGATCGCGGTAGTCATGATCAGCACCGTCTGGCTGACCCTGTTCTCCTACAAACATGTCGAATACAGCGGCAACCTGTGGTGGCAGTTCGCCTTCGATGCGACCGCTCCACGGTCTCTGCGGGCCACCGCCGGGGCTGCGGCCATCCTGTTCGCCTTTGCCGTTGCCCACCTGCTGCGGCCCTCCGTCTACCGGTCAGGCGCGGCCACCTCGGCCGAGATGGCCGCGGTGGAGAAAATCGTCGCTGAATCTTCCCAGGCCTCAGCCAATCTCGCCCTGCTGGGCGACAAGTCGTTTCTGTTCAGTTCCCGGAACGATGCGTTCATCATGTATGCCGTGGAGCGGCGCAGCTGGGTCTCCATGGGTGATCCGGTCGGCCCCGAGGATCAGTGGCCGGAACTGATCTGGCGCTTCCGCGAGCAATCGGATCGTTTTGGCGGTTGGACGGCCTTTTACCAGATCACCCCGGATCATCTGCCCTATTATCTGGACCTGGGACTCAGCCTGACCAAGCTGGGCGAGACGGCCCGCGTACCGCTGGCGGCGTTCTCCCTGGACGGCAGCCGTCGCAAGGGACTGCGCTACACCCAGCGGAAATTGCACAAGGAAGGCTATTGTCTGAGGGTTCTCGGCGCCGATCAGGTTCGCGAACGGCTTGACCGGCTCCAAGAGATATCCGACGCCTGGCTGACGGAGAAGCACACCCATGAGAAGGGGTTCTCCCTGGGCAGTTTCAACCCCGAGTACCTGTGCCGTTTCGACATGGCGACAGTAGAACGGGCGGATGAGACCATTGCCTTCGCCACCCTCTGGAAAACCGAGTTGGGTTCGGAACTGTCCGTCGACCTGATGCGCTACGACCCCGCCTCGGCGCCCAACGGAATCATGGATTTTCTGTTCGTCGAGGTGATGAACTGGGGCCGGGACCGGAACTATCAGTGGTTCGATCTGGGCATGGCGCCGCTGTCGGGTATCGATGACCGCTCCCTGGCGCCCCTGTGGAACCGTATGGCGGGCTTCGTGTCCCGTCACGGGGGACATTTCTATAACTTCCAGGGGCTGCGGCATTACAAGGAGAAATTCGATCCGGTCTGGGAGCCCCGCTACCTCGCCTCCCCCAGTGGACTGATCCTGCCGCTGATCCTGAGTGATCTGGCCCGGCTGATTTCCGGCGGCATGAAAGGAGCATTATTGAAATGAGGACGACCCGAGAATCGAAAAGACGGGACCGCCCGTTCCGGGGAGCGGCAATCGGAGCACCGCGTGTTTTCGGATCTGCTTAACAGCATTCTGCCGTCGATAGAACACTTCCGGATCGGCGGCTACTGGCTTGCGTTCTTCTCGGCTCTGCTCGAGACCACCGTCGGCATCGGCCTGATTCTGCCGGGATCGACGATCATTCTCGTGCTTGGAGCCCTGTCCGCGCGAGGCTATCTCGACGTCGGCGATCTCATATGGTTCTCCATCGCGGGCGCGGTTGTCGGCGACAATGTAAATTTTTATCTCGGCAGGAAGTATGGTGCCAGATGGTTGAAAGACGGCTTCTGGATCATCAAGGCCGACTATATCGCACAAGCAAAAAGCTTCATGGATGCACATGGCGCCAGGAGCATCTTCCTCGGCCGTTTCATTCCGAGCGTCAAGGAGTTCATCCCGCTCATCGCCGGCAGTGTCAATATGAACCGCAGAACCTTTCTGTTCTGGAATGTTCTCGGTGCTGTCGGGTGGGGATTCGAGTGGGTGCTTGCCGGGTATATCTTCGGCCAATCACTCAATCTGGCCACCCTGTGGCTGTCTCGGGCCGGCCTGATGTTCGCCTTTCTGGTCATCCTCAGCGGCCTCTTTTACGGCATCAAGCGATTGGTCCTGAAAAAAGGCCAAAGATTCGCCCGCACGGTGATCTCTCTGTGGCATTCCATCATGGAGGCGATATCCCGAAATGAGCATGTACTTCGTTGGAAAGAGAGCTATCCGCGCGTTTTCTCATTTTTACGGACACGATTCGACACTACCGCATTTTCCGGACTGCCGCTCTCCATCCTGGCGTTGTCCTTCATCTACGTGCTGATCCTGTTCGCCGGAATCGTCGAAGACCTGATTACGTCTGATCCTATCATTGCCGCAGACCTTCGTATCGCACATCTTTTTTATTCCCTTCGCAGCGACGGGCTGACCGAACTCTTTACCTGGATCACCCTGCTGGGAAAAAGCGAGGTCGTCGTGGTCTTGGTATTCATCTCCGCCGCGATACTCTGGATATGGCGGAAAACATATCAGATTTTCCCCCTGATGATAGCGGTGGCCGGCAGTACCGCGTTCACCCACCTAGGAAAAATGGCCTTCCGTCGCCCTCGTCCGGAGGTAGCCATGTACGTGGAAAACTCTTTTTCTTTTCCCAGCGGGCATGCAACCATAGCGGTCGCTCTTTACGGCTTTTTCGCCTATCTGCTGATACGCTCCGCCCGGAGCTGGAATGCATCGGTGCATATCTGTTTTGTGACCATGCTTCTGATCATCGCCATCGGCCTCAGCCGGATCTACCTCGGCGTCCATTACCTGAGCGATGTCTGGAGCGGTTACCTGGTTGGTGCAATGTGGCTGATTGCGGCGGTATCGTGCTCGGAATGGTGCAGGTGGAAAGAGAACCGTGGCAGAACCCGATCCCCGGTCTCCGGTGTCCGTGTGATCTCTTTCGCTCTGGTGATCAGCGCGGTGATTTTTTATATCGGTTTTTCGGTGAACTACCACCCGTCGATGGTTCCGGTTACCGAAAAACCTCCGGCGGTCGTGTCGAGCGGCACTGATGTGTTCTCAACGGATCAGTTGAAATTCACCGAGACCCTGATCGGCGACAGGCAGGAGCCGATCAACGTCGTCCTTCTCGCCGGCAGTGACGCCCAGCTGATTGCCGCGGTTCAGCGGTCCGGGTGGATCCTCAACGACCAGGCCAGCGTCGCTTCCTTTTTCAGAGCAATTCAGGCATGGATACTGAAATCACCCTACCCGTCGGCGCCCATTTCACCGTCTTTCTGGAATGCCAGGATACAGGATCTGAGTTTTGCAAACGTTCCCGGCCCCAACTGGCTCAAGGATGCCCGCCATATCAAAATCTGGCGGACAGAATGTGTGAATGAAGATGGACGCATTATCTATGTTGGCATGACTAACGCCAACGATGGTTTCACCTGGGGAATCATGCCCAAAATCAATCCCGATCTGGATAGTGAGCGAGAGACGTTTTTCCAGGACCTGAACCGGCAAAAACAGATCAGGGAATACCAGAAAATACAACTGGTCGAGCCGCTCATCGGGGAAAATTTTGTGGGCGATCAATTCTTTACCGACGGCAAAGCCTATATCGTGACAGTGCAGTGACCCGCGGAACCGGGCGAGCGGCTGAAGGCAGCAGAGACACGGTGCCTTCCGCTCGGCAGGCGCGATCTCATTTGACTTCTGGTCATATAACCACCACATTGTAGCATAGGAAATACCTACCGATGATCTCACATGAATTGGCAGGCGTTAATGATTGCGACACCTATATATTCTCCAGGCAGCGTTGCTCCTGCATCTTCCCGTAGCGTCGAGAACACAATCGAGCAGCAGATTCAGAGCAGGCTGGATGCCGGGGAGAAACCCAACAGCCTGATACGCGAAAAAAGCCCGTACCTGCTGCAGCACGCGTTCAACCCGGTAGCCTGGTATCCCTGGGGCGAGGAGGCCTTTGCCCTGGCCGAGCGGGAGGACAAACCGATTTTTCTCTCTATCGGTTACTCAACCTGCCACTGGTGCCACGTCATGGCCCATGAATCATTCGAGAGTAAAGAGGCTGCCGACCTGCTCAACCGGCACTTTGTCAGTATCAAGGTGGACCGGGAAGAGCGTCCTGACGTTGACCAGATGTATATGACGGCGACCCAGGCGATGACCGGTGGCGGCGGCTGGCCAATGTCCGTGTTTCTTCTGCCCGACGGCAGCCCGTTCTACGCAGGCACCTACTTCCCCCCGGAATCAGCCCATAACCGTCCAGGGTTCACGCAAGTGCTGACAGCAATAAACAACGCCTGGATCGACAAGCGGGACGATATCGAAAGAGCCGCGCTGCAGATGGTGGCTGCCCTCGAGAAAGCGGCCGGCTGCTCCTCCGAACTGGTGAATACAGACGTCATCAGGCAGTGCTACGCGCTGTTGGAAACATCTTTTGATGCAAAAGAAGGCGGCTTCGGAACGCCGCCCAAATTTCCCAGGCCCGTGGTGCTCGGTTTTCTTTTTGAGTATTTCCTGGCAACCGGGGAAAGCACGGCGAAACACATGGCCCTGTTTACCCTCGACAAGATGGCGGCGGGCGGCATGCATGATCAGCTGGGCGGAGGGTTTCATCGTTATTCAGTGGACAATCGCTGGTTCGTGCCGCACTTCGAAAAGATGCTCTACGACCAGACCCAGCTCGCCGGTTCCTATCTCGATGCTTACCAGATAACGCAGAACGATAGCTACGCTCAGACGGCTGAGCAGATACTCGCCTACCTGCTGCGAGATCTGCGTGACCCTGGCGGAGGATTCTACGCCGCTGAAGATGCTGACAGTGAAAACCCTTATGCTCCGGGAGAACATGGAGAAGGCGCATTCTATCTCTGGACCCGACAGGAGATTATCAGAGAACTTGGCGCTGAAGCGGCCACGATCTTTAATCACAGCTATGGGATACGGGAACGCGGAAACGTTGAACAGGATCCGGCCGCCGAGTTTACCGGCAGAAACATACTCTACCGCAGATATGATCTGGATCAGTCGTCTGCCGCTCTCGGCCTGGACAGGGGCCTGATCAAACGAAGCATCGAGTCCTCCAGGGCACAATTGCTGCAGACGCGCGAGCTGCGGAAGCGCCCCCATCTTGATGATAAAATCATTGCCGGTTGGAATGGCCAGGCTATCGGAGCACTGGCCAGAGGCGGCATGGTTCTGCAAAAGCCCGGATTTCTCGAGGCAGCCGTGCATACTGCGTCATTTGCCAGACAGCACCTCTACGATGCAGGGTCGCAGACGCTGTATCGACGATATCGAGACGGGGAAGCCGGCCTGCCGGGGCAGCTTCACGATTACACCGGCATGGTTGCGGGATTGCTCCAACTGTATCAGGTCAGCCATGATCCACAGTGGCTGAAATGGTCGATCGAATTGACGCATAAACAGATGGAGCTGTTCTGGAATGATGAGGGCGGCTATTTTTTTGACAGTGTCAATGACCCCACCCTCAAAGTGAGGATGAGATCGGAATATGACGGCGCCGAACCGGCGGGCAATTCCGTGGCCGCCCTCAATCTGTTGCTCCTCGGACAACTCCGCAACAACTCTCGATGGCTTGAACAGGCTCGCCGCCTGATCGAGTCCTTCAGCAGCGCGCTCAACCGATATCCCCCGGCTTTGCCACTGATGCTTGCGGCCTGGGCACGGCTCAATTCGAAACCGGCTTTGGTGGTGATAACAGGAACTCGGCATGACGGGGGCACCCGGGCCCTTCTTGATGCAGTACAAAAGAATCTTGATCCTGCCCGCCTTGTCCTGCTGGCGGACGGCGGTGAAAACCAGGCCTATCTCGCCGAAAAATTACCGTTTCTTCACTCCATCCGGGCACTTGATGATAAGGCAACGGCATATGTATGCACTGACTCTGCCTGCACGCTGCCGGTCACCGACCCGGGCAGCCTTCGCCGACACCTGGCAGGCGACACAACACGCTGATGCTGCCCACTCGAACATTTCCCGGATCCGGCAGACGTGCCTGTGCCGCAGTATTCGCAGGGTTCCCTCTGCACGGAAGTTTACCGGGGTCTTTGCGGATCTCAACGGGCGTCAGGCAGCACGATAACACAACCCGTCTCACATGTTCAGGGAGGTTCTAACATGCCAAGCTACAAACTCACCTATTTCGATATCGACGGCGGTCGTGCCGAACCGATCCGTATTGCGTTTCACGCGGCCGGAATAGCTTTCGAGGACAATCGCATATCCTTTGCCGAATTCGGCGAGATGCGCTCAACCACGCGGTTCAATTCAGTACCCGTGCTCGAGATCGATGGTGCTCAGGTAACCCAATCCAACGCCCTCAGCCGCTATATTGGCAAGATGGCAGGCCTCTATCCTGACGATGATCTGCAGGCCCTGTATTGCGATGAGGTATTGGGGGCCCTTGAAGATCTCAGCAACCGCATTGGTCGAACCTTCGGGCTGCCGGAAGCGGAGCTGAAGCCGGCCCGCGAAGAACTGGTGGATGGCTGGATGTCGACCTTTCTGCGGGGCCTCGATCAGCTTCTGATTCGCGGCGGTGGGCGCTATTTTGCCGACAGTCAGCTGACCATAGCGGATTTGCGGGCCTTTGTTCAAACACGCTCGCTGTGCTCCGGAATTCTCGACTATGTCCCGACCGACATCGTTCAGCGGGTGTCCCCAGGCCTGTTTGACCACATGGAGCGGGTCAATGGGGATCGGCGGGTAGTGGCATACTATCGAGACCGCCGCTGAGCGTCGGTTCTAATACCCTCAGACCCTACAAGTAATCGTTTTGATCGTCGGATTACGGGTAACCGCCTGCAGCGAAGGGATCGGCTGAAGTCAAAAAAAAACTCACCGATCATGCCAGAATGCGGCTTGATCGGTGAGTTGTGCGACTGCAATTACACAGCATGCGAGTCGCTTTGGGGGTATTCTAATTCCTTACCAGTTAGGCCCCATCACCTGACTTGAATCAAGACAGCGCTTCTTTTCAGAGTCCGATACGTGATTCGGATCTTTCAGGTCCTCGGCATAGCACACGTATTCTCCGCCGTTTTCATCACGTACCCAAACCATTCTCTGGTATTCTTTCGAGATTATCGGTCCTCTCATGCTCATATCAAACCCCCTATTGGTTTCATTTTATTGCTGTTTCTGCTTGTAATCACCGTAGAGGAGTCAATCCTCTCATGCCTTGTCCTAGTGATCACTCGCTTTACTCAGACTATATGACGGTCTGACGCAAAGACAATATTAGTAAAACAATAAGATAATAGTAGTTAATGCTATTAAAAATTCCGGAAAAAGCACACATGCTCGCAACCGATACCATGCAAATTCATCAAATTCGCCATGTTCAAGATAACCTCAGGTGTTACAAAACCTCACAAATGGCTTGGCATCGCCGTTGCTGTCATCGTTCACCTCTCGAGGCTACCTCAATCATCTGGGATGTAAAGGAAATCGGGTACGCAAGAAGGTCAACCAGCGTAATGGTTCATCGTTTTGAGGCCTCGATCAAGGTCTGCAATACTCCTCCAGCCGTTGCTGCCTGCCGCTGAAAACCTGCCCGTGCTACTGACCAATACGGTTCATAGCCAGCAGAAGTCACGACCGTGTCAATCTTTAGATTGACGAATAATTTTATGGGTATGTTGGTTCTCGCGGCGGCTCTTGCCTCAATATCATTGACTGTTTCGGGAGAAATCATGTGCGGGGAAACGGCATCGATCAGGACATACAAGGTATTCTCGAACATGTTGTAATTTACCCCGGTAATGGACAACTGCTGCTCGCCGGCAAGCTCATTTCTAATTATTTCGATCGATTCCAGGACTGACGCACGCTCCTCGGCTGTGTAGTTCGGCACCAAACCTGCAAAATCGAGGCGCACGGCCCCTGAACGATCATACAGGCGTGATTCGATAAAACTGATAAGCAACCGAGCATCCGGCAAATTCAATTCTTCTCGTAAACGTTTCTCCAGATCCTGAATGCCTTCCGGGTGAGGGACCGAAACACCTTGTATCGAGGCATGGAGGATGGGGGTATCCTCGATCTCGAAGTACCTGACGTAATCCAGTTCAAAACCGATGATTTTTGCAAAATAATTTCTGATAAAGGTATCGGCGGCTTTTGCATATCGAACGCGGGGGTGCACCATTTCGCTCGTGAACGAGCCGTCAAGCCGCTCCTCTACGAGTTCAAGCGGAGAATCAAGGGCTGATATGTCGTTTGCAAGGGTACTGCGAACAATGAGTTTTGTCTCCCTGCCAATGGATTGCTGGAGAGCGTCCTCGAGTCGGTCTACTTGCGTTGGCGTCATGATCTCAGGAGAATGAATCTGAGCCAGAACGTAAACCACACCATTATCTTCATCATATTTGGAACTATCCAGTCCTGTATCCGGATACTCAAGCAGCTCTGTTTTGAGGGTGTTGGCAATCGATTCATTGAGGTAATGATGGTTTGCTATCTTGATCAAGGTGTAGGTCAGAAAGGCTGTGACCAGTGCAAAGCAGAACAGGGGAAAGCTGAATCGTCGCAGAATTACTTTTCTGTCGATCTGGGCAAAGGTGTCTGCCATCCCGAAAAACCAGAATGTCGCCGAGGCAACCAGCAGAATCGATAGAAAATTCGCGAAAAACAGTAAAAAAGAGCCGACACCGGCAATATACTGACCAACCGAGAAACACAGCCCCGTGTTGGCGAGCGGCGGCACGATCGCTGTCGCGATGGCGACGCCAGGCAAGGCAGGACTGATTTTCTCGTCCATCAAGGCGTAGGCACCGGCAAAGCCAGAAAAAACAGCAACGAGCAGGTCGAAAAGCTGCGGTTCGGTTCGGGCAATCATCTCAGGAGTCGGCTTGAGCGCCGGGGACAGCCATCCCAATACCAGCCCCATCGCAACCGCTGCAACAACCCCGGCTATCTCCGCCTTGAGGGCCCTGCCAAACAAATGACTGTCGCTGCGAATCAGGGAAAGCGCAATACCGAAAATAGGCGTCATCAACGGCGCTACCAGCATCGCCCCGATAATTACTGCGGTGCTGTTGGTTATCAGACCGAAAGAGGCAATCATGGTGGATACCGCCACCATGACGTAAAATCTCATCTCAGGTTCGGATCCTTCAGAGATTTCTCTGATAACCACCGGCTTTCGTTCAAAAGAAATTCTGATCTTCTTTCTCATGGTTCGTGCTGACTCGATTCTTAATCATGTAAAGCTTATTTGACTCAATTCCTGACGAAATCCTGAGGGAAGGCTTTGTTGTTATGGAGACCGCCAGGCAATAGATTACCAGATCTTTTTATAATAAGCTTCCCATCAGGCGCTTTGCGATTGTGTGGATCTGTTGAAAAAAGGTTTTTATTCTCGACTCATAAAAGTAATACGAGTGGAAAACTTCATAAAGTATAATGAAATCAATCGATATGCCAACGATGGCCAGGAGAGCTCACCAGATCTATCAACCGACTGAACCGTGATGATCGGCTGCGCTCTCAACACAAAAGGAGGATGCAATGGATAAAGAGATGTTTGACAAGGGTCTGGCAGTGAGGCGGGATGTGCTTGGGGCAGAGTATGTGGACGGAGCGCTCCGCGCTGCGGATGACTTCGCCATGCCGATGCAGGAACTGGTGACGCAGTATTGCTGGGGAGAAATCTGGACGCGCCCCGCGCTTGACCGGAAAACCCGCAGTATCATCAACCTCGCCATGCTGACGGCCTTAAACCGCCCCCATGAAATCAAGCTGCATCTGCGCGGCGCCATTAACAACGGTCTGACAAAAGAAGAGATCCGGGAAGTTCTGCTGCAAACCGCCATATATTGCGGCGTACCCGCCGCCATCGATAGCTTTCGCATTGCCCGGGAAGTCTTCGAGGAAATGGGGGTGTAGCGCAGCACCGCCGTACGGGATGTGAATGCATATGCCTGCAGCCAAGAAGCGCAGGGGGGAGAGGGCTATGAAAATCGGTTTTATCGGCTTGGGTAATATGGGATTTCCGATGGCGTGTCAACTGGTGGAGGGCGGATACGAACTCGTCGTCTACGACACCAGGGAGCAGCCGCTGAACAACATGGCAGACCGCGGAGCAGAGCCCGCACCGTCTCTGCATGCGTTAGCCAGGCTGGCTGACCTCATCATCCTTATGCTGCCCGACAGCCGCGCGGTGGAAGCGGTGGTACTCGGCGATAACGGGCTGAGCGGCGCACTGAGAGGCAAAACCATAATCATCGACATGTCCACCTCAACTCCGTCGGTCACCAAAAGGATTGGCGAAACCATCGCACGCCTGGGAAGCGTCTTCATAGATGCTCCGGTAAGCGGCGGTGTGCGTAAGGCGGAGGAGGGAAGTCTGACGATCATGGTCGGCGGCGAGGCAGAGACCTTGGCGGCAATAGAACCTGTCCTGAAAACCATGGGAGATCATATTGTCCATGCAGGCCCTCTTGGCAGCGGACATACCATCAAGGTATTGAACAATCTTCTGTCAGCCACCCATTTCCTGGCAACCCTGGAAATTCTCTGCGCCGGCGTCAATCTCGGGTTGCGGCCGGAGAACATGCTTTCAGTGATTAACACAAGCACGGGGAGAAACCTGTCGAGTGAATACAAGGTTCCGAATTTTGTCCTGAATCGGACCTTTAATTCGGGCTTCTCGATGGATTTGATGTGCAAGGACATCGCCATCGCTGTTTCCCTGATCAATGAGGGGAAAACACCGGCGTTTCTCCCCGGTGTCGTATCCCAGATATGGAACCTTGCCAATGAAAACGGAAAAAGAACTAGTGATCATACTGAGATAGCGAAATTGTATGAAGCATGGCTCGGTAGCGAGCTATCCATAGCGACATAAGGTGAAGGCCCCAAAATTTATTCTTGACAACCATATACAAATAATTGTACTACCTGGTGGTACAATTTCTGCTGATACATCCGATTCGGCAGATGGAGATATCGCTTTCTCCGATCGCTTCCTTGTTCCCCAGCATTCAGACAAGGGAGCCTATATTGCATGACGGCCGGTAACGGCTTTTGCATATATTACATTGACGTGCAGATCCTAAAGGTGGCGTAAAGGTGGCGGTTTAGTGCGCCTGACCGGGTTTGCAGGAAACGGTAAATAGGCTCCAACTTGGCTGAGGCTCATGCAATTTATTCCATTTCATTCCCAACATTTACAACTTCCTGGAGGTGATCTGCCTTGAAGTAACTCATCCCTGTCTCGGGAATTGCCCGACTGTATTTTGCTTTCGCTGCCCACGACGCAAAAGCAATGGCTAGAACCAAGGATATGTCTGGTAACCGAATCAGCCCGCACTGACCCGGTTACCGCCAAAGGCAGGAGGTATAGAATGACTCTTAAATTGCCGGTTACACTTCTGTTTGTCATACTCTTCAGTTGTCCACCGCTTGCCCGTGCCCAACAAGCCTACACGGATCCCACAACCGGAATGCAGTTTGCCTTTGTAAAGGGGGGATGCTTTGAAATGGGTGACTCCACAGGCGATGGCGATCCAAATGAACGGCCGGTCCATAGGGTCTGCCTATCCGATTTTTATATCGGAATGTACGAAGTTACCAATAGCCAATATCAAAAATATATGGCTGAGCATCAAAGCGGCAGTTCCGATGAAAACAATTTGAATGGTGCTAATCAACCGGTGGTCAATGTTTCGTGGGAGGATGCCACCGCTTTTGCAGAGTGGCTTTCCAGTCAATCAGGTGAGCATTATCGGCTGCCGACGGAGTCAGAGTGGGAATTTGCCGCTCGAGCAGGTTCAAATCAAAGCCGGTTCTGGGGAAACAATCCGGATGAGGCCTGCACCTATGCCAATGTCGCCGATATGACGGCAAAAAAAATACGCCCCCAGTGGACCACCTTTTTTTGCGACGATCAACACTTCGTTTCCGCTGAGGTTGGCAGTTTCAAACCAAACAAATTTAATCTCTACGATGTACTCGGCAACGTCTGGGAGTGGTGCCTCGATGTCTACAACAGTGAGGCCTACAGCAAACTTCCTCAGGACGACCCGGTCTACCAGGGATCCGGCGAATACCGGGTTATGCGCGGCGGCGGCTGGAGCAATGGTCCACTTGGCATACGGAGTTCGCATCGCGTCGGACTGTCTCCCAATTTCGGTCATCACGCTCTGGGATTTCGCCTGGTCAAGGCCGCCAAATAACCACTGAAACGCTGAGGCTTGTTCGCTATGAGCTCAATTTTTGGAGACTTTATATGAATAGAAAAAACTTCATCTTGTGCCTGCTTCCTTTGTGCCTGCTCCTGTTTGCCAGCACCGTTTCTCTGGGTGCGGCGGCGAATCCTGGAGAAGGTGGGTTAGAAAATGGCTTTATTGGAGCGGAAACCTGTCAGGAATGCCACGAGGAACAATACGCAAGTTATGCGAAAACGATTCACTCCCGACAAGCCATAAAGGGTCCAGCCGCGCAGGGGGCCTGCGAGGCCTGTCATGGACCGGGAGCAATGCATGTGGAAAAAGGCGGAGGCCGCGGAGTGGATATCTTTGCTTTCAATGATGATGTGAAAGCATCGGATCGTTCCGCACGGTGTCTGCAATGCCACCAGACCAATCACGACATGGATTTATGGGAAGTTGGCGCCCACAATCGAAACGAGGTTTCGTGTGATTCCTGTCATGACCTGCATGCCTACAGTGGCGAACAGCGACCGAATGAACCGGAGATCTGTTTTTCCTGCCATCGGGACGTGCGCGTGGACGCCAACAAACGATCCCGGCATGCGATTATCGAGGACAAAATAAGTTGTTCCTCCTGTCATCAACCGCATGGCAGTATTTCCGAGCACATGGTCAAGGCGGACGATCCCCAGCAGCTGTGCTACTCCTGCCATGCCGAAAAGCGTGGCCCTTTCGTTTACGAACATCCGCCGGTGGAGGAGAACTGCAGATACTGCCACACGCCCCACGGCTCCACGAACGCCAAGCTGCTTACCGAGAAAGTTCCCAACCTCTGCCAGGACTGTCACACCTGGCAGCGCCATCCCGGCACGCCGTATGACGGGGAAAGCGGCTTTTCCGGTCGAAGCCCGAGCAACAGGTTTTTTGCCCGAGGCTGTCTGAACTGTCACAGCGCGATACATGGCGGCAATACGATCGAAAACCACGCATTCACCAGATAGGAGGAGGGAATATGAAACATAAACCCATCATACTCGCAGCAGCTCTGTTGCTTATCCTCCCAGCCGGAACGAGGTGTCTCGCCGCGGATGATACCTATCTGAGCGGATCAGTGGAGGTCGGTGGCCAGATCAACGACGGAGCGGATGAAGGGGCCAATTTCCAGATGTACCGCGACCTCAGCGACGGCGTGTTCGGCGACTTTCTGATAGATTACTACAAAGATAACTATTTCATCAGGGGTGAGGGAGAGAACGTTGGCCTTGATGATCAATCGTATGAACTCAAAGGCGGGAGATATCAAAAGTACAAATACTCGCTGTTCTACGACCAGCTGCCTCACAACCTCAGTTTCGGAGCCAGATCTTTCTATTCGGGAATAGGCAGTGGAAACCTGGTAATCGATACAGCCAGTCCCAACAACCCGTCCACCTGGACCGAATTCGACTATGATATCGAAACAACTCAATATGGTGGTGTGATCGAGTTTACCGTGGTCGAACCCTACTTTTTGAAAATAAAAGTTGATCGGCAGGAAAAGGACGGCCTGAAGCCGCTTGGCAGCGGTGGCTTTGCAGGAGCCGTGGAGTTGCCGGAACCGGTTGATTATGCTACCAATAATTTCATCATCAACGGTGGCTACCGCTCCGATCAGATCTCGTTCAAACTTGAAGGCATCTACAGCGCCTTCACGAACGACAATAACTATCTTGACTGGACGAATCCGGGCGGAGGAGCAACCGAGCTCAATGCACTGGCGCCGGATAATGATTACGGAAGAATCGGCGCCGATTTTACCTGGCGCCAATTGCCCTGGATGTCGACCTTGGTATTGAAAGGCAGCTATGCTCAGGTGACCAGCGATACGAGTGTCGAAGCGTCAGGCGAAGACATTCCGGCGGGACTGAATACCACAACCTTCGACGGGGATATTTCAACCACGCGGTTGTCCGCCACCTATTTCTCCCATCCGATGGATGCTCTCGATACCAAGCTATACCTAGACTACTATGACCGAAACAATGATTCCACGGTTATAGAATATCAGGGGGGTGGTAACGATTTGCATTTATTCGCTTATTCCAAATTTAACCTGGGCTTGGAGGCGGATTATCGGCTCAATGCCACCAACAAGCTAAGCGGCGGCTATGATTACAGGGATATCGACAGAACGAATCGGCCCGACGGTGAAAATAGCTCCGACAACAAGCTGTTTATCGAACTGAAAAATAGCTGGATCGACAACGTCGTCGCCAAGCTTGGCTATACATACCTGAACAGGGATACCGATACCTTTTTCGACACCATCGGTCTGACTCCGGCCGATGCGGCCTTTATCAGCCAGTTCATCAGCCGCTATGACGTGGCCTCAAAGACCATGCATGACCTGGAGCTCGCTTTCGAGTTCTATCCCCTCGAAAGTCTTGATCTCGGCCTGTCCTACAACTATGTGGACAATGATTACGAAGATGTCGTCCTTGGGCGCACTCAAGATTCGGGGCACCAGCTGTATGGCGATGTCATGTGGCGGACAACGAGCCGTTTGAACCTCAGCGCTTTCATTGGGTACGAGAACTACGAGGCCGATTCGAATCACTACAATCACCGGGCCGGGTTCGAGTTCCAGAGCGCAAATCCGACCGTGGATGACGGGAACCCCGACTCGTTTGTGTGGACCCAGTCGATAAATACCGATTTCTGGACCTTCGGCCTCATGGCGGAAATGGGCTTCATGCGTGACCGTCTCAAAGCGAGCCTTGCATTTCAATACCAGGATTCTGATGGCGACAGCGATATCAGCGCCCCGGGAGAGACGTTTACGCCGATTGATCCGTTTCAGGACTATGAGATCACCTCGCTGGAGCTGAAAGGCGTGTACGCACTGACCGAAAAGTTCGACCTGAGCCTCGGATATATCTATGAAAAGAGCACCTACAAGGATCTCCAGTATATCGGTTATGAGTACACCCCGCCGGGGACGCTGTTGAGCGGGGCATACAGTGATCATGATTACGAAGCCCAGGTTGGTTACCTGACGATTCGCTACAACTTCTAAGTTTCTGCGTGCCTTGAGTTCGAACCAAGATCCTCATTTTTCAAGGTAGCCAGATATCTTCTGCTGCCGGATGGTCCACGTCCCGGGCCATCCGGCGGTTCAATCCTATGGGTCGATCGAGCGGCGCCCCATTCATCTCCCGCATGCCATAACATCCTGGTGCGCAACAACACCAAGCAATATCCTGATATGATGTGTTGTTTTTACTTTCCTGTTGTTTTTCCATGAAATATTTAGGTTAATTTTGCCGATCGCGAACATGAAGGCTATAGTGAACCGACGGTGAAATTGAGCCATTCGAAGCCGCAAGGCGGGACCAGAAACCACGTTGAGCCTGGCTGGATATCAAAGCCCCGGCGAAGGAAAACCTGACATGAACATTGCAGATGTCCGCACGATTCCGGTGGAAGTGAGACTGCCCGAGCCGGTCTATGACGCCAACTACACCATGGCCACCAAACCCGCCCTGCTCGTGGAAGTCGAAACGGATCGGGGTCTGGTCGGTCTGGGTGAAGCGGCTCATTTCGGCGGGCCCATGGCATCCACGGCTCAGGTTATCGAACATGAGTTGCGAGACTACCTGATAGGTCAGGACGCCGGCAACATCGAGTACCTCTGGGAGAAGATGCATCGCCGGGCCTACAAGCATGCCCGCGGCGGCATCGTGATCGCAGCGATCAGCGGTATCGATATTGCGCTCTGGGATTTACGCGGTCAGCAGGCGGGTATGCCGCTCTGGAAACTACTCGGCGGTTACCGTAGCCGGGTTCCGGCATATGCCACCGGCGGTTTCTATGCAGAAGGCAAGGGTATCAAGGAACTTGTCGAGGAGATGCAGCGCTATGTCGAACACGGTTTCAAGGCCGTAAAAATGAAGGTCGGCCGCAACCCCGGCATCGAACTCTCGCCGCTCAGGGTGATGGACAATCGCGGCCGCTGCGAAGTAAGCCTGGCCCAAGACCTCGAGCGGGTCGCCGCGGTACGCGAGGCGATCGGACCCAATATCCTGCTGATGGTCGATGCCAACGGTGCCTGGGACGTCGCCACGGCGGTTAAGATGGGCAGAGCCATGGAGCCGTACGACATTTATTGGTACGAAGAGCCGGTTTGGCCCGACGATGTCTCGGGAAGCGCTGAGGTTGCTCAAAAAGTCGGGATCGCGATCGCAGGGTATGAGACCTGCAGCTATGGCATGGTGGATTTTGAGAATTACATCAGACGGCGTGCTGTTCACTTCGTGCAGCCCGACGTGGCCTGGGCGGGCGGCCTCACCGAATCGCTGAAGATCGCTCACCTGGCACAAGCGGCAAACCTGCCGTTCGCCCCCCATATTCATGGCTCAGCCGTCGCCGTGGCCGCAGCCGTTCACCTGCTTGGAGCGGTCCGCAACGGTTCGATGGCAGAGATGGTTTTTCCCGCCCATACCTTGATGACCGACCTCGTGAAAGAACCCCTGGAGGTCAATAACGACGGGATCATCGAACTGACGGAGAAACCAGGTTTGGGGATGGAACTAGATCCGGATGTGCTGGAGAAGGTTCGGGTGTATTGAGCTCACTATCTGTGGTGCCCTTCGCATGAATTGAGAAGCGCTGGGTGTTCAAGGGAATTCACCAACATATTAGCTTCTCTGGCAAAACAGCAGCACGCTCCGATGGACAGATGACCGGAGCGTGTTCGCCTGGTTCAGAAATGATGTCAGGCTCTATTTACCTATGCGCAGCACCGCGCCCTTGTCTGCAGATTCAGCCAGCTGACTGTAGAGCCCCAACAGCCCCGTGGTGTATTTGGGCTGGGGGCGGGACCAGGTGGCCAGTCTGGCCTTGATCTCCTCATCACTGACATGCAGATGCAGATTTCGGGCGGTCATGTCGATGGTAATTTGATCACCATCCTGAACAATGGCTAAAGGACCGCCCGCCGCCGCTTCGGGCGAGATATGCCCGACGAAGCAGCCGTTGTTGGTTCCGGAAAAACGCCCATCGGTGATGAGAGCGGTCTTGAGCGCCAGCCCACGGCCATAGAGCATCTTCATGGCCGAGACCATTTCCCGCATGCCCGGGCCGCCCCTGGGGCCTTCATAGCGGATCACCACCACATCGCCTTCCTGGATCTTTCCGTCCAGGATCGCCTGGTTGGCTTCTTCCTCTCCGTCGAAACAGCGGGCACTCCCGGTAAAGGTACGCATACTGGAGTGCACCGCGCCGGGTTTGGTGATGGCCGTATCAGGGGCCAGGTTGCCGGAGAGCACGGCGAGGCCGCCGTCGACCGACCAGGGGTCGTCCAGGCTGCGTATGATGCTGCGGTCGCCATCCCGTACCCCGCTGATGTTCTCGGCATGAGTCTTGCCGGTTACGGTCATGGCGTCAGCATGCATCAGCGTGATGATCTCCTTGATGACCGCCGGAACGCCTCCGGCCCCATGAAATTGCGGGACATTGGCTGGAGCCGCAGGATATATCCTGGCCACATGAGGAGTGGAGTTGAAGAGCTTGTCCATCTCCTGCATGGTGATTTCTACACCCGCCTCGTGGGCAATGGCGGGCAGATGCAGGGCTATATTGGTGGAGCCGCCCAGCGCCGAGCTGAGCCGGATGGCGTTTTCAATACCCTTGCGATTGATGATCTTACGGGACGTGAGCCCTTCGTGAACCATCTCCACGATGCGGCGCCCAGCCTCCTGGGAAATCCTCAGGCGCGCCGAATACACCGCCGGGATCGTGGCGCTGCCCGGCAGGGAGAGCCCCAGTCCTTCGGAAATACAGCACATGGTATTGGCCGTGCCTAAAAACGAACATGACCCGCAGGTGGGCATCACCTTGTCTTCCAGTTCGCTGAACTCCTCTTCGCTGAGCCGTCCGGATGTGAGCATACCCAACCCCTCGAGCATGGTCGTTATGTCGGTACTTCGGCCATCGTACTCACAGCCCCCCTCGGACGGACCGCCCACCATCAGAATGGCCGGAATATCCAGCCTGGCCGCAGCCATCAGCATGCCGGGCACGATCTTGTCGCAGGAGCCCAGGAGCACCACGGCATCGAGCTTGTGAGCCTCCACCATGGCCTCCACGGACATGCAGATCAGATCCCTGGTGGGAAGGATGTAGCGATTGCCCTCATGCCCTGTGGCCACGCCGTCGCATCCAGCCAATACTCCGAATTCCACGGGAGTTCCGCCCGCCTGATAGATGCCCTGGCGCACATAGTCGGCAACCTGCCTGAGGTTGTAGTGTCCCGGAACGATGGTATTCCAGGAATTGGCAATTCCTATGAGAGGCTTTTCCATGTCGTAATCGCTATAGCCCATGGATTTCATGAGAGCGCGATTGCTGCTCCACTTGGGCCTGCTCAGAATGGTTTGGGATCTTACAGTCATGTTCTTCTCCACAAGCGGTTCCGGTTTACAATTCACATGCTGCGGCAGCCACCGTATTTCCTTTTTGATCGTTTTCCCTGCGGCATCGTTGACATCGAGCATGCACCCCAGGAAAGCGCCCCCCCCAAAGTCGTCTTGCCTGCTGTTCGTTCGCTCAAGGTTGGGGGATAGGTCAACAGTACCGGCTCAAGAGCCTCGTACCCCCTTGCAAATCCACCGGTCAATTGTCCAATGGCCAGGGAATTGCTGCACGATATGGTCTGAAGACTATAGACTCGTAAGCAGCATACAAGCAAGTATAATCGATTCTGTTCCTGGAGCTAGACATCGTTAATTATCAGTATCGATCACTGCCCCTCTGGGAAAAGCTGATTTGTGCTATAATGCCCTAAGAAATATTTACAAGGAGGGTATCATGGAACCGTTGAAAGCCAGGATTTTCAGCTACTGTACCACCAACATCAACCC
>JAJDNR010000188.1 GCA_022340565.1 Desulfofustis sp. | reverse complement strand
AAGCCGTATCTGCTCGTCTTTTGTCTTTTGCCCGTTCCGGCGATAGATCAGAAGGGTCTTGCCGATCAGCTGTACCAGGTGGCAACCGGTCTTAAGCGGCACCTGTTCGGCTGCTTCCTGTTTGGAGATACGGTCCGTGCTTATGAGCTTCACCTTGATGAGCTCATGATACTGCAGAGCTTCGTCTATGGCTCCAAGCACCGAGCCCGACAGGCCCTCTTTGCCGATGTAGACGACTGGGCTGAGGGTGTGGCCGAGCTTCCGTAAAAACTTTTTCTGAGCGTTGGTCAGGGCCGGTGCGGGAGTTTTTTCAAGATCGGTAGTCATGGCGGAACCGTTCTGTTTATTATAAAAGGTCGTTATGGTTAGTTCATCAGCGTCTTGATGATCTCATATCCCCCGACATAGGTGCCGATCGCGGAGCCGAATCCGGTCAGCAGAAAAACCAGGAACACACGCAGCAGTTTGTTGCGCCACCATCCGGAAATCGAGGTCATGTCGTTGCCGACGGTTTCGAATTCCCGGACCACCGGAGGCCTGGTCATCACCTGAATGAAGGCGGTCACGTATCCGGCTCCGATGACCGGTGTCAGGCTCGTTATCGGTGCCGCAAGGAAGGCCCCGAGGGTGGTGAATGGATGCGCCCACGCCAGCATTGCGCCTATCGAGGCGGGAATACCGTTGGCGAGAATCCAGAACATGATATTGTCACCGGCGGTCGTGAAGCCCTTTTCAAATGCGATCAGCCCGATCGATCCGATGATCACGGCCGGGATGAGCCAGCCGATGGTTTTCCAGGTTTTCGATACCGGCGGGATGGTGGTTATCTCGGCCATGAGGTGGGCCTGCACGTTGGCGAGATTGTTTCTGATCCCTTCGACATGTCCGGCTCCAACGACAGCCACGATACGGTTGCCCGGACACAGCCTGATCTGCTCGGCCATGTAAATGTCCCGTTCATCGATCAGCACCCGTTTCATCTCCGGCAGAGAATCGCCCATCTCCGCCATCAGTTCGGTGAGGACATCCTGATTCTTGAGCTCCTCGAGCCTTGCTTCACTGATCTCCTCGGAATCGAACAGACCTGCGAGCAGAGAGCTGAGCAGATAGAATTTTCGGAGCAGCGAGGTCGATTTCCATGCCCGCCGCAGGGTAATCCGTATATCCCGGTCACAGAGATGAATTGGGACACGGTTAGCCTCGGCGGCGCGGGCTGCAGCAAGGAGTTCAGCGCCCGGCGATATGCCGAGATTGTCCCCGAGCCGCTTCTGGTAGGAAGCCATCATGATGGAGACAATCAGGGTGGAGAGCTGTCTGTTTCTGATAACCGTTTTCAGATCCAGCTTCTGCCAGCGTCCCTCGTCGGACAGCGCCTGAAATCGCTTGTCGTCCAACTCGATGCAGACCCCATCGGGTTTTTCTTGGTTGATGACCGTTTCGACCAGCTCGACTGAGTGCCGGGACACATGGGCGGTACCGATCAGCAGAATCGTACGATCACCGGCGGTGACGACATGCACGTCGTCGGGGTAGACGGCGGACGGGAACGACCCGCTTCCGGTTGCGGAATTGTGATCAGAATGAAGGTTCATGGGATGGCTACATCGACTCGGACGGGTCGGTGGCGATTTGCCAGGTGCTGCGCTACCAAAGAAGCGGCCGGATACCGATCAGGCATCGGTGATGAGTTTGAGCCTGCTGCCGGGATGAATGAGGTTTGACTTGAGGTTGTTCCAACGCTTGATGCGATCCGGAGAGGTATTGAACTTGCGAGAAATCGTCCACAGCGAGTCACCGTTCCTGACGAGATACCAGGTATAAGAATCCTGCTGAGGTGCGCCATCCAATTTCCGCTTTTTCGACTCCGAGAGCACCGTCACGGACGGATTCACTTCGCCGCGAGCGGTGACCGACCCGGCTGACGGTGCCGGCTCGGCGGCACTGCTCATATACAGGGCGATCTGCTGGCCCGCGGTGATCTTGTGGACGCTGGGCAGGCCGTTCCACTCAACAATCAACTCCGGAGGAATCTGATAAAGATGGGAGATCTGGGATATGGTCTCTCCTTTCTTGATGGTGTGCAGTACCAGCTCATCCCCGGCGGCGGTGCGTGCATCCATGCCTTCCGGCAAGATTCGATAGGCGACGGTCTGGTACGGGATGCGCAGCCTGCTTCCGATTTTCAACTTGTTGCTGGTCAGATTGTTGACCTTGAGCAGGGTTGTCGTGTTGATATGATAGCGGCTGCAGATCTTGGCCAGTGTCTCGTTTTTCTTAACGACATGAGTCTTGTAGTCGGTTTTGACGACGCTGTGAAGCCGCGGCAGGTTGCTCTCGGCCAGGGCTTTGGTTCCGGTCGGGATCTTCAGCGCATAGCGCTCCGTATCGAGCGGTGTTTTCGATGTTCTCAGTTCCTGGTTCAGGTGCGAGAGCTCCTGCTGATTACTGGCGGTAAGAATGGCTGCTGCCGACAGGCTCAAGCCCGGACCGACTTCGAGGGTGTCGTAGATCAGCGGGGGATCGTAGACAATATCTCCGAAACCGTATTTTTCCGGTTCCTTGGCGATCATGATTGTGGCGATCAGCTTCGGAACATACCGTTTGGTTTCAAGCCGCAGGTACTTTTTCTGGGCGATTTTCCAGAAATCCTCTGAATTGGTCCTCTGGATGGCCTTGTGTATCGTGCCCGGACCTCCATTGTAGGCGGCGACCGCCAGGTACCAGTCGTCAAACTCCTGGTACAGATCCTTCAGATAGGCGACGGCCGCCCTGGTGGATTTCTCTGCATCCCTGCGTTCATCCACATACCGGGTGATGGAGAGGCCGTACTGGCGGCCTGTTCCGGACATGAACTGCCAGAGACCGACCGCCTGTGATTTCGAATAGGCACGCTGGTTGAATCCGCTTTCGATCATCGCCAGATAGATAAGGTCCCTGGGGAGTCCTGCAGCATCCAGTTCGGCGTGGATGATGTCACGGTAGCGCCCCGAGCGTGCCAGCCAGCGGGCGAAATACTTACGCTGCTTACCCTGGAACAGTTCAAGATACATCTCCACCTGACGGTTTACGACCACGGGAAAATCGTACAAGGGTTCAGGTTCAAGCGGTTCAGGCTGGGTCACCGTCTTGACCGGAGGGGGGTAGAGTGATCCCCATGTTCCGGTGGTGGCGAGCGCTTCAAGTTCCTGTTCGAGCGCAAGCTCAGGTTCGGAGATCATCGGAAGCAGATCCCGATCCGTCGTCTGAACGGCGGGAACGGAGGTATCAGGGTGGTATTCGGTCAGCGTCTTATTAGTCGCGCAGCCGTTGTAGAGAAACAGGTTCGCAACCAGGACGCCCACCCAGATGATTCGTCTAAGATTCAGCAAACTGTCAAAGAAATTCTGCAAATTTTATAACTTGATGTATAGTGTGCACCGAGATTAACCGGAATAAACCTGTCCTTCAGGATTCCGGGTTGTGATTAAAACGTTATCGATGTACATTCTCCCTCTCTCAGTTCGGGAGAAGCTACCGTATATATACCGGACATGATATTTTAAGCAAGAAAATAGATCGTCGATTTATCTATATGCCTGTTATATCGTTTTTTTGTCGAAAATAACCGTGTTCGATGCTGAAGAAACTGTTCATCACCCTCCTAGTCCTGATTCTCCTCTGCGCTGTCGGTGCAGGCGGCGTCTTGTACTGGGCCGTAGTCCTCGAGCCAGGAGACGAGATATCCCAGGAAAACATCCGCTCGATCCTCGGCCGGGAGAGCCCGGTCTACTATAGCGACGGAGAGACGCCGCTGGGCGTGTTCTTCAACGAGGCACATCGGCAGTACGTCGATTACCAGGATATTCCCGAGAGCTTCATCAATGCAATCGTGGCTGCAGAAGACAATCGATTTTTCAGCCATTTCGGGTTCGATATCAGCGGTATCGCCCGGGCCATGATCAAAAATATCGAAGCGGGCAAGGTGGTGCAGGGAGGCTCGACGCTGACGCAGCAGACCGCCAAGAACCTATTCAAAAGAAAAGACCGGTCGTACAAGGCGAAATTCAAGGAACTGATTTACGCACTGCGCCTCGAGTACCGGTATTCTAAAGAACAGATCCTCGAATTTTACAGCAACCAGTTCTATGTTTCAGGAAACGGCCACGGTCTCGGGGTTGCTGCACGCTATTATTTCGACAAGGAGCCGAAGGATCTGACCCTGATCGAATCGGCCTATATCGCCGGCTCCGTTAAGCGTCCGAACTATTACAACCCTTTCATACAAAAGGATCAGCAGGGCGTGGAAGAGGCCCTGGAGCGGGGCAGGCTGCGTGCTGACTATGTGCTGAAATCAATGCGTGATCTCGGCATGATCAGCGATCTCGAATACGAGCATGGGAAAAGCCTTGATATCCCGTTCAAAAAAGGCAGTGTCGGCTACTCGCTCGATTATGTGATGGAGCTGGTGACCGAGGCGGTAACCTCGAAGAAACTGCTCGATACCCTCAGCGTGCACGGAATAGACAACATCTCGACTTCGGGCATCCGCATCATCACCAGTGTCGACAAGGATATTCAGCAGGAGACCATGCACGCCTTGAGAAAGCAGCTGTCCTATCTGGATGTCCGACTGCGCGGTTACCAGAGGGAAGAGGTTCAGGCGGAACTGGAGCAATTGGATTACGGCGGCGATACCGTCATCGCCGAGGGCAATTTTGTCTTCGGCAACGTCAGTTCGATCAGCGGCGAAGGCGATGGGCTGGTTATCAAGGTGAGTGTGGGTCTTGAAAACGGAGACGGAATCATCGACAAGGAGGGGATCAGTCACCTGGTCGATGCCCGAGTCAAGTGGCAGAAAAACCGGTGGAGCGAGGTTGAGAAAGGCGACTTCGCGGCGTTTCTGGAACAGGTTCAGGTCGGCGACAGGGTGTGGCTCAGCGTCAGGGAATTTGACGAAGCTCTCGCTCCCGTCTATAACCTCGAGCGTTTTCCGTTGATTCAGGGCGGCGCCATGGTTCTGCAGAACGGTCGGATCATTTCCGTCGTCGGCGGTGTCGAAAACCGTTTTTTCAACCGGGCCATGTACGGCAAACGCACAATGGGGTCATCCTACAAACCATTCGTCTATGCCGCGGCATTGCAGCTCGGCTGGAACGCCGTGGATATGCTGGCGAACCGCCGTGAGGTGTTCGTTTTTCAAAATCAGGCCTATTTCCCGCGGCCCGATCACGAAATCGACAACGACACGGTGAGCATGAGCTGGGCCGGCGTGCGCTCGGAAAACCTTGCATCGGTGTGGCTCACCGCCCACCTGTGCGACCATCTCAGCAATTCTCAGTTTGAGGATGTGGCCGCCTATCTGGGACTGACCCCGAAGCTGGTTGATGGGGAGGCAGAACCGTATCGATCGTATCGAGCGCGAATCCGCGACCGCTACGGCATCGTCATCACCGATGATGTCCTGCGACAGGCAGCCTTCAGAAAAACAGTCGCAACGATTCAACCCGATCTCATTTTTGAGGGACTGGCCGGTGAATACGATGCAATGAGGAGCCTGAACTACGGCTACGGTTTCAATACCTTCCGCAATGAAGTCAGCGCCGAATTAAAGACCGGGAACCTGGCTGAATGGGAGCGCAACGAGCTCTATTTACGGAGAAGTCTGCTCGCCAACACCTATCTCGACCTGTCTGCTCGTTTCCATCAGCTGCAGCTCTACCTGGGCCGCAGCGGTCTTTTCGAGTCGGCAGCCGGTTATCAGTCGGAAGGCGGCGCCGGGGAAGGTTGGGGCCTGTTTTATGATCCTCTGACCGGTCATTACATTTACGATCGGGCTGCCAAGGTTCCGGAATATGCCCGGTACGTCAGCAGCGATCAGTTCAGAGCCCGGCTCGACGGTCTCGATCCCTTCGCGCAGAGGGAGGTTGCGGAATCGATACGGATCGGCAACCAGCTCACGGTAAAGGCCATCAGTTTTCTGGAACATCAGGTTCAGCAGGAATATCAGCGCATGAGCAAAGCCCTGCCGTACTCCATGGAGGTGCTCCAGGAAGTGGAAGATTTCCGGATCCTGGTGGGGCTGAAGTATTTGGTGGAGTTTGGCAAGTTCCTCGGGATCGAAAGTACGCTGGAGCCCATCCTGTCGTTCCC
>JAJDNR010000173.1 GCA_022340565.1 Desulfofustis sp. | reverse complement strand
AAGAATTTCCTGCTGACCAGAAAATTCAACGGCCAATCGCTCTCCTACGACGCGGTTCTCGCAAACCTGCTGGGCTGGGGAGAAAAGCTCACAGGGTTCATCGGCAACGTGTCGGTGGAGCTCGATGAGGCCAGGCGCCGGGGGCGCAACATCCTGTTCGAAGGCGCCCAGGGCACCCAGCTCGACATCGATCACGGCACCTACCCGTTCGTGACCTCGTCCAACACGGTGGCGGGAAACGCCTGCAACGGCAGCGGCTTCGGCCCCACTCACATCGACGCGGTGGTCGGAATTCTCAAGGCTTACACCACCAGGGTCGGGGAAGGCCCGTTCCCCACCGAACTCTTTGATGAGACCGGCGAGGCGCTGCAGAAGAAGGGCGGCGAGTTCGGCGCCACCACCGGCAGGAAACGCCGCTGCGGCTGGCTGGACGGCGTGGTGGCCAGCGATGCGGTGAGGCTCAACGGGCTGACCGGCCTGGCGATCACCAAGCTCGATGTGTTGAGCGGCCTGCCGGCGATCAAGATGGCTACCTCTTACCGGCTCGGAGAGCGAAGTCTCAAGTCGATGCCGTCGAGCATCAAAGACGCGTCGGCGGTTACCCCGATTTACGAGGAGTTGCCCGGGTGGACGTCGGAAATCGACCACATAACCGCCTATGAGGAACTGCCTGTCGAGGCCAGGGATTATATCAAACGCATCGAGGATTTCACCGGGGTCGAGGCGATGATCGTATCGGTCGGTCCGGATCGCGATGAAACCCTGCTGCTCAGAAACCCCTTCGGCGCATAGGGAACTGAGAACTCATGAGAGAACATTGAACGCAACCGCATAACCTATTCACACGGTAAAAGGATAAACATGGCTCGAATTACAGTTGAAGACTGTCTGCACAAAGTCGGCGACGGCAACCGCTTCAATCTCATTCACCTGGCGGTCAAGCGCATCAAGCAGCATCGCCAGGGTGAACCGTACCTGATCGAGGCGAAAAACAAGGAGGTCGTGATGACCCTGCGGGAAATCGCCGCCGGCGAGGTGACCTTCGAAAATGTCGAGGACCTGCCTGAGTTGAGCGAAGGAGAGCCGATCGAAGGGGATCGGCAGGCAGAGGATGAACCCACCTCCTAACGAAGCTGCATTATGCCACGAGATTATTACGAAATACTGGGTGTAAGCAGAGGCGCCGGGGCCGGGGAGATCAAGAAGGCATTCCGGAAGCTGGCCATGAAGTATCACCCGGACCGCAATCCCGGGAATACCGAGGCCGAGGGCATGTTCAAGGAGTGCACCGAGGCCTACGAAGTGCTGAGCGACGACCAGAAACGGCATATCTACGACACCTACGGCCATGAAGGCCTGAAAAACAGCGGCTATCAGGGGCCCGGAGGCTTCGAGGACATCTTCTCGAGCTTCGGCGATATTTTCGGCGACCTGTTCGGGTTCGGCTCGTCGCGATCCCAGGCCAGCAGAAACGGCCCGATCCCGGGAAACGACCTGCGCTACGATATCAGGATTTCGTTCATGGAAGCCGTGCACGGCACCGTCAAGGAGGTCGAGCTGAGCAAGCGGGAGACCTGCTGGACCTGCGAGGGCTCCGGCTGCCGTCCGGGCCACCAGCGGGAGACCTGCACGGCGTGCAACGGGCGCGGCCAGGTGATCCGCTCCCAGGGGTTTTTCCAGGTGAGCTCAAGCTGCCCGCAATGCCACGGGGAAGGCTCGATCATCACCGATCCGTGCGACGACTGCCGGGGCAGCGGCCTGGTCCACAAGGCCAAGAAGGTGTCGATCAAGATCCCTGCCGGGGTCGATGCCGGAGCCCGCATGCGCCTCAAGGGCGAGGGCGAAGGGGGTCGCAGAGGGGGGACGTCGGGGGATCTCTATGTAATCATCGATGTCGAGCCTCACGAATTTTTCAAGCGGGACGGCGACAACATCTACTGCCGGCTGCCGGTTTCCATGGTCGATGCGGCCCTGGGCGTGAAGACCGAGGTGGTGACCATCCACGGCACCAAGAAGCTGACCATCCCCGAGGGGACTCAGTCCGGCGCGGTGTTCACGCTGCGCGGGCAGGGCGTCAAGAACCTCAGGGGCCGCGGTCACGGCGACATGTTCGTGGAAATCCATGTGCAGACCCCGACCAAGCTGTGCGAAGAGCAGATCAAGCTGCTCAGGGAATTCGACTCGCTGTGCGACAAGCATGGCCAGAAGAAGGAACACGAGGGGTTTTTCTCGCGGCTGGTCAACGAAGTGATGGGCAAGACCGGTTGAAGTTCAGGCCCGGGAAGGTGACGCGATGGCGGACGATGCGAAGCATAGATTGAGCCATTTCGATGCCGACGGCAAGGCCGTGATGGTCGACGTCGGCGCGAAACAGCAGACCCAGCGGGTAGCCGTCGCCGCCGGATCCATTTCGATGAGTGCGGAGGCGTTTGCGCTGGTCAGGAGCGGTTCGATGGCCAAGGGCGATGTGCTGGGAGTTGCCCGTATTGCCGGCATCATGGCTGCCAAGAAGGTGGACAGCCTGATTCCGCTCACCCACCCGCTGATGATCGACCGGGCCGAGGTCGATTTCAGCTTCGATGAGCGGCGCAGCGCCGTCGACATCGAGGCGACGGTGGCGATAACCGGCAAGACCGGCGTTGAGATGGAGGCGCTGACCGCGGTATCAGTGGCTGCCTTGACGATATACGACATGTGCAAAGCGGTGGACAAAACCATGGAGATCAATCATATTCGCCTGTTGAAGAAATCAGGAGGAAAAAGCGGCGATTTCAGCCGGACGTAAGGGTTGTAAGCGACCGTATCCTGGTCGTGCAGACCCGTAAGGAGACTAGTTGGATGGATAGCAAGGAACTTGAAAAATTCAAAAATCAGCTGATTGAAAAGCGCCGGGAAATCCTCAGTGAAGCGGATAGAACGCTTGCCGACATGACCGATCAGAATTCCAATGTCCCCGATCCCAACGATCGTGCATCCATTGAATCTGATCGCAGTTTCGAGCTGCGGATCCGGGACCGGGAACGCAAGCTGCTGACCAAGATCGAAGAGGCGCTGATCCGCATCGAAGAGGGCGAGTACGGGATCTGCGAGGAGTGCGGCTGCGACATCAATGTCAAGCGCCTGGAGGCGCGGCCGGTGACGACCTTGTGCATCGACTGCAAGACGCTGCAGGAGAAGAAGGAAAAGTCCCAGGGGCAGTGACCCCGAGCCATGCCTGAACTGCGAAGAGACCCCGTTCTCGGCAGGTGGATCATTATCGCCCGGGAACGGCGCAAACGTCCGACCGACTTCGTGATCGACAAGCCGGAGGTGCTGGGAGGCTTCTGCCCGCTCTGCCCCGGCAATGAATCGTTTACCCCGCCTGAAGTGCTGGCCTACCGGAACTCCATCGCCACCGTCGGCAACGGACCCAACTGGCAGGTGCGGGTCGTACCGAACAAATATCCGGCCCTGATCATCGAGGGGGATCTCGGCAAGGAGGCAGAAGGGCTCTACGACCGGATGAACGGCATCGGCGCCCATGAAGTCATCATCGAATGTCCCGATCACCACGACATCCTCTGGGACCTGCCGGTAGAGCATGTGGCGCTGGTGTTCAGGGCCTACCGCGACCGGCTCAAGGACCTCGAGCGCGACCCCCGGTTCCGCTACGTGATGATTTTCAAAAATCACGGACAGGCCGCCGGGGCCTCGCTGGAACATTCCCATTCCCAGCTCATCGCCCTGCCGGTCCTGCCGCGGATGCTGGTGTCGGAGTTCGAGGGAGCGGAATCTTATTACCGCTACAAGGATCGCTGCATATTCTGCGACATCATACGGCAGGAGATGCAGCAGGATAAGCGGGTGGTCTGCAGCAACGAGCATTTCATCGCGATCTCCCCGTTCGCGCCGCGCACGCCGTTCGAGACCTGGATCCTGCCCAAGGAGCACGGCTCCGGGTTCTGCACCCACACCCAGACCCAGGAGATGCTGCTCAGTCTCGCCTCCCTCTTTTCAGACACCATGAAGCGGCTCGAGACCTGCATCCCCAACGTGCCGTACAACTACGTGCTGCACACCCAGCCGCTGCGCTCGGGGGAAATGGAGCATTTTCACTGGCATTTCGAAATCGTTCCGAAACTGACATCGATCGCCGGGTTCGAATGGGGGACTGGTTTTTACATCAACCCGATGCCGCCGGAAGAGGCGGCCCGGTACTTACGCGAATCTCTGGATAGCTGAAGGAGGTTGCCATGAAGACCATACTGCTCGTCGACGACGACGAATCCATCCAGTTGCTCTACCAGGAAGAATTCAGAGAGGCCGGCTTCCACGTTGAATCCGCTTTCAACGGCAACGAAGCGCTGGCCAAGTTCAAGGAGGTGGACCCCGACCTCGTCATCCTCGATATTCAGATGCCGGGACTCAACGGCATCGAAGTGCTGCGCCAGATCAAGATGATCGACGCCAAGATACCGGTAATCCTGTGCAGCGCCTACCACGAGTACAAGCAGAACCTGGGGGCCTGGGCTTCCGACGAATACGTGGTCAAGTCATCCGATCTGAGTGATCTCAAGGCCGCCGTTCAGCGCCTGATCGACTGATTCCTGCCGCAGTCTGATGAAAGACATCCAGAATCAGCTCGACCACCGCCGCATCGATATCCAGAAGGTCGGGGTGAAGACGATCACCTATCCGATCACGGTGCTCGACAAGGCCCAGAGCAGCCAGAAGACGGTGGCCACGATCAATATGTACGTGAATCTGCCCCACCAGTTCAAGGGCACCCACATGAGCCGCTTCATCGAGATCCTGAACCGCTACCACGGCAAGATCGACATCAGGCAGTATCATCTCATCCTCGATGAAATGAAACACAGGCTCGATGCGGAATCGGCGCATCTGGAGATGATCTTCCCGTTCTTCCTGCAGCGCACGAACGGGCAGGACACCCTGCAGATCCGCCGCTATGACTGTGCGATGCACTGTTTTCTGGAAAAAGAAAAGCACCTGCGCCTCGACATCAAGGTACCGGTGGCCGCGCACCCGACCGGTGCCGGCGGCGGCGACCGGGAGGCCCCGGCTGTCGGTTTGTGGGGAAATGTGCTGGTGCGCGTCAGGTTCAACCGATTCATGTGGCTCGAGGATCTGATCGACATCGTCGAGGACATCATTCTTACCGAGGCGGGGTTCAGCCCCGACGGTTCCGTTCGCAAACCGGTCGAAACCCTGCTCGACAAGCTCGAGCGGACCTTTGCCCGGCTCCCGGAACTGGCCTGGTACGAGATCACCGTGGAGGACGAGTCGCAGGGATACTCGTTGTTCGCCAGGGCTTCCAGCACCGATGATACGCAGCTGCCAATAGACGTTATGCAACGATAAACAGGAAGAGAAAAAGAAGGTTCTCATGGCTGAATTACTATTCGAGATCGGCACCGAGGAACTGCCGGCGGGGTTCATCCGGCCGGCGATGGCCGATTTAAAGCGGCTGTTCGTTTCCAGGATGAAGGAACTGGGAGTACCGTTCGAGCAGATCCGCGCATTCGGGACGCCGCGCCGGCTGGCGCTGGTCGTTACCGGCATCGTCGAGCGCCAGGATGACCGGCAGGAGGTTTTGCTCGGCCCCTCGAGACAGGCCGCTTTCGATGACGCCGGCACCCCCACCAGGGCTGCCCAGGGGTTTGCCCGTTCCAGGGGCGTCTCGGTTGACGATCTCGAACTGGTCTCGACCCCGAAGGGTGAGTATCTGCAGCTCACCCGAACGGTGGCGGGGAAAAGGACCTCGGAGCTGCTGCCGGTGGCGCTGAAGGAGATGATCCTCGAGCTTTCGTTTGCCAAGTCGATGAGATGGGGTGCCAACCAGTACAGCTTCGCCCGGCCGATTCAGTGGCTCACAGCGCTGTTCGACGGCGCCGTCGTCGAGCTCGAGCACGAGGGCATCGTGTCGTCCAACCGGACCCGCGGGCACCGGTTCCTGGCGCCCGATTTCGTGGAAGTGGCCGGCGCCGCCCGCTATGAGGATACCCTTGAATCCATCCAGGTGATCGGTGATTTCGAGGCGCGCCGGTCCCGGGTGCTCGCAGAGATCGAGGCGGCCGTCGGCCAGACCGATTTCGGAGCTGCCGCCCGGGTGAGTGTCGACGAGGAACTACTCGACACGGTGACCAATCTGATCGAGTATCCGTTCGGGGTGTGCGGGCGCTTCGACGAGAAGTTCCTGGAGGTTCCTGACACGGTGCTGATAACTTCCATGCGGGAGCACCAGAAGTATTTTCCGGTGGTCGCCGAGGACGGCTCGCTGCTGCCCGGCTTCGTGGCCGTCAACAACACCCGGGTGTTGAACCCCGAGCTGACCCGCGAAGGGCATGAGCGGGTGCTCAGGGCCCGGCTCGAGGATGCCCTTTTCTTTTACGAGTCGGACAAGAAACGGCGGCTCGAGGAGCGTATCGACGACCTCGAGGGGGTTATTTTTCAGGCCCGGCTCGGTTCCGTCAAGGACAAGAGCGAGCGGGTCGTGAAACTCACCAGGCTGCTCGCCGAATCGCTCGAACCGGACCTGGTGGAGACCGCCTGCCGGGCTGCGGCGCTGTGCAAGGCTGATCTCACCACCAACATGGTCGGGGAATTTCCTTCGCTGCAGGGGGAGATGGGCAGCGCCTACGCCAGCCACGACGGTGAAGACGATCTGGTAGCCGCCGGAATCAGGGAGCACTACCTGCCCCTGCGCTCGGGCTCGGAGCTGCCCGCCACGCCGGTCGGCGCGCTGGTCGGCATGGCGGATCGTATCGATACCATCGCCGGTTGCTTCGGAATCGGCCAGACGGCCACCGGCACCACCGACCCCTTCGGTTTGAGACGGCTCTCTCTGGCGTTTTTGAATATTCTCACCGATCGCTCGTATCGCGTTGACATGCCGTCTCTATTCGGCAAGGCCCTGGCCCTTTACGGAGGTCGTGTGGACGGCAGCGCGCGGACCGTCGAGCAGATCGTCTCCTTCGTTCAGGGGCGCTTCGTGAACGACTGTGCGAGACTGGGCATGGATCCTGGTGCGGTCGATGCGGCCGTGTCCGTGCAGTTCGTCGATGTGATCGACTGTCTGAAGCGGATCGGAGCGCTCATCGAGGCCAAAAAGGATCAGTCCTTTGCGATGCTTGCCGGTTCATTCAAGCGCATCAGAAACATCATCAAGGACCATGACGAGATCGACGTCCGGGAGGATCTGCTCGGCGACGATGCGGAGCGATCGCTGTACGAGGTGTACCGGCAGCTCCGTCGGTCCGGGAGTGAAAAACTCGGTGGTGACGACTATCGCGGTTTTCTGGACGATATGCTGCAATTGAAGGAGCCGGTGGACCGGTTTTTCGACGAGGTGATGGTGATGGTCGAGGATCAGGCGGTTCGGAGGAACCGGTTGAACCTGCTGACGGCGATCAACCAGCTGATCCTCCAGGTCGGCGATATCTCGAAAATGCACCGGGAATAACGCTATGACCTGATACGGTGCGTGCTATGGCAATGAAAAAGGCTGCTCAACCAGTGAGCAGCCTTTTGGGGTCAGAAAGACGCGCAGCCTGTCAGTCTTTGGGATGGCAGGGCATGCACTTGCTGAATTTTTCGGCCAGTTCCGGCTTTTCCTCGGCTGCTTTCTTGTGGCAGTCCTTGCAGTTGATGTGGGCAACATCCTTGAAGGTCTCGAGCTTGTCGGGCATTCCCGAGCCCTTGAAGTGGCAGGT
>JAJDNR010000172.1 GCA_022340565.1 Desulfofustis sp. | reverse complement strand
GCCTTCCATGGCAGCCTGCAGTGCGCAGATCGGGTCTATCTCGGTGACCAGCACGGTGGCACCCATGCCCGCGAGGGCCTGAGCGCAGCCTTTGCCGACATCGCCATAGCCGGCGACGACGGCGATTTTCCCGGCTATCATCACATCGGTGGCACGCTTGATGCCGTCGAGCAGGGATTCCCGGCAACCGTAGAGATTGTCGAATTTCGATTTGGTGACGGAATCGTTGACGTTGATGGCCGGGCACATCAGCGTGCCGGCGGCGGCCATCTCGCTGAGGCGATGCACGCCGGTGGTGGTCTCTTCCGTAATTCCCTTTACCAGTGACATCTCCTGCTGGTACTTCTGGTGCATTACCAGGGTCAGGTCTCCGCCGTCGTCCAGGATCATGTTCGGCCGCCAGCCGTCAGGGCCGAAGATGGTCTGGTCGATGCACCACCAGAATTCCTTTTCGGTTTCACCTTTCCAGGCGAAGGTGGGATTGCCGGCGGCGGCCATCGCCGCGGCTGCATGATCCTGAGTCGAGAAGATGTTGCACGATGACCAGCGGATCTCAGCCCCGAGTTCGACCAGTGTTTCCATCAGAACGGCCGTCTGGATGGTCATATGGATGCATCCGGCGATGCGGGCGCCCTTCAGCGGCTGCTGTTTTCCATATTGCTGGCGCAGGCTCATGAGGCCCGGCATCTCGGTCTCTGCTATGGAAATTTCCTTGCGGCCCCAGTCCGCAAGGGACATATCGGCCACTTTGTAATCATTGGCGGTTGCGGTCATAATCTGTCCTGTGAAAGAGTGCTGTCCGTGTATGGTGTTTATAGTCCTGCTGCCGCTTTGAGGATGTCTGCCTTGTCGATCCGCTCCCAGGTGAAGTCGTCATGTTTGCGGCCGAAATGTCCATATGCGGCCGTGGCCCGGTAAATCGGCCTGAGCAGGTCGAGCTGCTGGATAATGGCTTTGGGTCTGAGATCGAAATGGGTGTTGATCAGATCCTTGATCTCCTCGTCGCTGATTTTTCCGGTGCCGAAGCTGTTGACCGATATCGAAACCGGCTGGGAGATGCCGATCGCATAGGCGACCTGGACCTCAAGCTCGGTGGCGATGCCTGCCGCCACGAGATTCTTGGCGATATAGCGCCCCATGTAGGAAGAAGAACGGTCGACCTTGGAAGGGTCCTTGCCGGAAAATGCGCCGCCACCGTGCGAACCTTTGCCGCCGTATGTGTCGACGATGATCTTCCTGCCGGTCACGCCGCAGTCTCCGACGGGACCGCCGATGACGAAACGGCCGGTCGGGTTGATGAAGAATTTGGTGTCGGCGTCAGTCATGGTGTCCGGCAGGATCGGCTTGATGATCTCCTCCATCACGCCGTCCTTGATGTCTTCATAGGACACCACCGCATCATGCTGCGTTGAAAGCACCACGGCGTCGATCCGTTTCGGCACTCTGTCCACGTACTGAATGGTGACCTGGCTCTTGGCATCCGGGCGCAGCCACGGGAGGCGGCCGGATTTGCGCACCTCAGCCTGACGCTTGGTCAGCCGATGGGCGTAGTAAATCGGCATCGGCATCAGCACGTCGGTGTCGCTGCAGGCGTAGCCGAACATCAACCCCTGATCGCCGGCGCCCTGCTCGAGGTCAAGACCCGATCCTTCATTGACTCCCTGGGCGATGTCGGACGACTGCTTGTCAATCGAGGTCAGGACTGCGCAGGATTGCCAGTCGAAACCCATTTCCGATGAGTTGTAGCCGATCTCCTTGATGGTCTGCCGGGCGACGCCGGGCATGTCCACCCAGGCAGAGGTGGTGATTTCTCCGGCGATGAGCACCATGCCGGTGGTAACCATGGTTTCACAGGCCACTCGGGCATTCTTGTCTTGTGCGAGGATCGCATCGAGCACGGCGTCAGAAATCTGATCGGCAACCTTATCGGGATGCCCTTCGGATACGGATTCTGAAGTAAAAAGGTAACTGGACATGATTTTTCCGTTTCAAATGTTATTATGTTGCCAATCGGCTGGCTGCTATTGTATGCATGATGTGCTGCATTGCCAAGCCCTGTATATGAACCCTGAAGCGCTATAATGTCAAGCGATATCCGGACAAACGGGGAGATGGCTCATCCCGGAATACCGGGGCATCAGGACGGACAGACCGGTCGCAATACGCAAACGCAAGGATTGGACTATTGCAGGTGAATGACGGACAGGATAATGACCATTGAGCAGGCGCGAGAAGTGTTGATGATCGAAGAAGAGGGGCTGGCCGCGGTACGTGAGCGGATCGGGGATGAATTCGTCAAGGCGGCCGACCTCATTCACCGGTGCCCGAGTCGGTTGATCATCACCGGAATCGGCAAATCGGGAATCATTGGTCAGAAAATCTGTGCGACTCTGAACAGCACCGGTACACCGGCGTTTTTTCTGCATCCGGTGGAGGCCATGCACGGCGATCTGGGCATGGTTCAGGACACCGACGTGGTACTGGCTATCTCCTACTCGGGTGAAACGGCTGAGTTGAACAGCCTGCTGGGCAACCTGCGCAGGCGATGCACCGCGGTCATCGCGATGACCGCGGTGGCTGACTCGACTCTTGGCGCAGTCGCCGATGTGGTGCTCGACATCTCCATCCCCAGGGAAGCCTGCACGCTCGGCCTGGCGCCGACCACCAGTACAACGGTAACGCTGGCGCTGGGGGACGCGCTGGCGGTCGTGCTGATGAACCGGAATCATTTCAAAGCCGAGGATTTCCGCTTCAATCATCCGGCCGGCAGCCTCGGTGAGCGGTTGAAGGTGAAGGTCACGGAGGTGATGCTGACCGGAGCACGGGTGCCGCGTGTCACCATCGAGGCCAGCCTCAAAGAAGCGGTGACCGAGCTCAACGATAAAAGCCTGGGCGCCGTTATCGTCACCTCGGAACACAACCTGGTCGACGGTATTGTCACCGACGGTGATGTAAGGCGCTATGTGGCGACACGTCTCGATCTCGATCAGACGGCGGTGAAAGAGGCGATGACCAGCAACCCGATAACCATATCCCACGCGGTTCTGGCGGTCGATGCGCTGAGTCTCATGCAGCGCCACGAAGTCACGGTTCTGCCGGTGGTCGACGGCGAGCGGCGCCTGCTCGGCATCCTTCATCTCCATGACCTGCTCGGGAAGGGGGAGTTCAGGTTCCTGATCTAGATTCGCCTGCGCTCCCGGTGTCACCGACGCTTCAGGGTGGCACGGTCAGTTTGCATCGCTGTAGAAACGCCAGCTGCCGGTCTTCTGGTCGTAGGCATATTTCATGACCAGCTGCAGTGGCCTGCCGTGCGCGACGTCTACGCATTGCAGCCGGAACAGCAGCAGCTCCCCGTCCTGTTTTTCGAACACCACGGTCCGCTCGGTCAGTGACTCGGGCGGGGAACCTGAATAATGCCTGGTGAACAGATCTTCGAAATTGTCTTCAAGGTACCTGGTCTTATCGGAAAGCTGCCGGTCAGATTCGGTCTGCTCAATCGATAGCCGGGCCTCTTCAACTGCGGCGATGAACAGCTGTTCGTTATTGAAATCACTTGACGAAACGGAGTTGATGATGGCCCGGAGCTTTTCCAAGGCTTTGTCGTACTGGCCTTCCTTCAGAAATCTCGCGGCACTCTGCTGGTCCCGGATGACCGAAGCCTGAAGCAGAATGCGGGCGAGCTTCTTCTTGTTTTCGTCGGTGTTCGTCTGCTTAAGCAGTTCCCGGTTGTCCTCGAGCAGCGTTATGGCCTGATCGTAGCTGGCGATAGCCTTGTCCCACTCGGCCTGCCTGAAGGCTGATTTTCCGGCGGAAATGATGGCGTACAACTCCCCTTTTACCACCAGCTGCTTGAGTTCGAAAACGCTGTTTTCATCGGGGTTGGGCCCCTGCATGGCAACGGCGAGGGCTTTGCGGTAATGTTCAGCGGCCTCCTCCCACTTCGAATCGAGAAAAGCCGAATCGCCCTTTTCCTTCTCCGTCGCCTGCGCGATTTCGCCGAGCCGGCT
>JAJDNR010000156.1 GCA_022340565.1 Desulfofustis sp. | reverse complement strand
CGGGGGTCGTCGAGTTTGTCCGGTCTGCAGCGGCTGGAGCGAGCTACGTGCTGGCTGAACGAAACGGCAGTGAAGGGGCCTTTCATGCCTTCACGATCAACAGCCGGTTTTCCGAATTCATGGCATATTCACTCAGCCCCGATATCCCGCTCTACACGACCATGCCGTCGTCACTGCAGGACCATCGGTGGCTGACTCCTCAGACCCCGCGCGAACTCCGTTCTCTGATCGCCCAGGGGGAAGACAAAACAGCCATGCGGGTGGTGCGCGGTCTGGAGGCTGAGACCATTACCCCAGATATCAACACCGGCGGGTACTATACCTATGAGCAGCAGCGGCTCGTGTTGTATCTGCCCGACCCTGTACGACCGGTTCTGATCTCCGCAACGATTCAGGACGACTCCTCGGAAATCGGCAGGAAAGGGTGTGTTGTCGGCGAAGACCGCAACTGGGACTACCTTTTCTCGGAACAGACCGGCTTGACCAGAACCGGTCTCGGCTGGGTGGATACCTTCATGTACAACGCCTCCGCCGTAACCGTCTATGTCGGTGACGACAGTTCCGGCACCATAAAAGCGGGATTGTTCAAATGGCTCGATGCCGGGTGGTCGAAAATAAACATGGTCAAATCCCATCACATTCTGAACGGCATCAAGCGGTTCGCAGCCGACCTCAAGAACATCATCGAATCACCCAATCTTCCCGAAATTCAGGAAATCTCGCAACAATACCAGGAGCTGCAGCTGCTGGAAGACGAGGCGCTGCGGGGACGCGTCGTCCCCTATCTGGAGCGCTTGCAGCAGTCCCAGAAAATCGGGGAGTGCTCGAAATCCTTCGTTTCGCTGGTTTCCTCGGGGGAATATCTCGAACAGATGGACAATCGCGAACTTGTCCGCATCCTGCTGCTCGAGTATCTCAAGGGGCGGCTCTCGGCAGACAGCTATAAAAGGCTCGGGGTTCAGAACCCTGCTGCTCCTTCCCGGTCCATAGGCTCATAGGAATCGTCACAGATATCGGCGATCATCTGTCTCCAGAGGCGGTACTGTTGTTCCGGCGTGCCGTTGAGAGCATAGGTTTGTGCTCCGGCAGTCAGCCGGTAGCGACCGTTTTCGTCATCGATGACCACATCCGGCTTTCGGTCCTGGCTGGCCGGTCGGGTGTGCTCCGGCATCGGCTGAAACCTGCTGTAGGACATGAACGGCCGGTTTTCCAGAAGTGCTCGGAGCGGTTCTCGGGGTGCGCTTCTGCGTTCCGAGCAGTGCAGCACGATCGTTTCCGCAACGGCCGCAACCCCCTGAATCTGCCGGTTCACGATTTCTTTCTCGAGGATCGCCAGCGAGTCGGATTCAGCTTTAGCGAACGGGCGCCCTGCGGAGAACGGTTCGATGAGGTCATCGTAGTGGATATCCCGGTACCTTGAAACCACGTCGGCGAAGAGGCCGCTGTAGGCCCGAGCACCGGTGCCGGGGGGGCCGGAACGGGGGAGCCCAGCCGATGCGGAATCACTTCCCCCTGGCAGCGGAGCGGAGAGATCTGCGGCCATGCCTGCGGCGATCTCCCGAAAACGCTGGTCCGGTCCTTCCGCAGCCGATTGATAACGGCGACTCAGGAGCAGTCGGTGCTCCCGGTCGGTCAGCAGCGCTTGTATTTCCAGCAAGTCCGGGGTCGACTGTACAACGCGTCCGCCGAGCGCGCACGCCCCGGACGCAAATCCGTCCGAGATGAGAGGCACCTGCTCCCGAGGTCCTGATCCGGCCAGCATCCGTGTTAAAGTGATTGTAAACAGGTCTGCCTCTATCCGACTGTAATCTGCATCGAAGCCATCGGTATCGAGCCGATTCACCGGGGCGAAGGGCTCGATGACCACATCGCGACAGTCCGGTAGGGCGTTCGCTGCGACATCGGAGACGGCCATACCATCACTGGCCGTAGACGTGCATCCGGCTGTTAGTGCCAGCATTATGATGGCCAGCGAGTGCCGGAGAAATCGGGAGGCGCTGTTCATGCCTTCCGAACCGGCAGGGCGGAACCGATGTGGTCGCAGAACATGTCAGCGACACCGGGCAGCATCGCCAGCCCCTGGTCGTGGATCTTCATTTCGATCCGCTGAGCGCTCAGCAGCTGTCTCCAGGAATGGTTCGCGTCGCCGGTTATATCCCGATAAAAGTGCATGCCGGCGACCAGCAGCAGGGGCAGCACCACGACTCTTCGATGGCCGGCTGCAGCGATGTGCGCGGCAATCGATTCGGGGGCGGTGTCGGGAAACTCAAGGGTCGACAGGAAAAGCCTGGGCCCATGACGTCGCTGAAGGATCAGCGCCAGTTCCGAATAGGCGGCCCGGCAGGGATGAGCGGTACCGTGGCCGAGCACCAGGACCGCGTCGTGCGGATCTGCAGCGATCAGCGGCTGCAGGCAGTCGGCAAGACGGTGCAGATCGGCAGTGGTGCTGAGCAGCGGACGGCCGAGCGCCGTCTGGCCCCCGGCCCTGCGCAGGTCTTCCTCAACCCGCTCGAACTCCCTGCCCGGCAGCACATGCAGGGACTGCACGACAATCGCACAGCCGGCGCCGAGCGAATCGATGATTTCCCTCACCGACAGGCGCGGAGCACCTCCGGTCGCGGAGCGCTTCCTGACGGTCGGTGACGAGTAGGCCCAATGGATCATATGGTCCGGAAAGCGCGCTGCTATGTGACGTTCAAGATGACCATAGGCCGCCTGCGCCCGGGTCGTCGTTCCAAAGGCTGTGAGGATGATATGGCTCGGCATGGCTGCGGGGGTTGAGGTGGAGGGATTGCCGGCAATGCCGACTCACCTGCAGAACTCATCGGTACTGCCAGAGATAATATAAAACTGAACGCGCTTTTTCAAAGACTTGTTGCCGCCGGTGCTGCCATCCCAGGGGATCGCCTGGAAAGTGGTTCCGAGGCCGGATTTTGGAAGAATATCTGCAGATCCTGAATAATCGTTGACAAAACTACCACAATGCGATACACGACATAGCTAAAGAGTTTAATTAAACAATTTACCTTAACGATTCGCGGGTTTGGTGACAGGCGCATGGTCTGTGCAGAGCGGAGATACGCGATTCAAGCCGGTACAAATTTTTAAACATTTTTATTGAAGCATGTGCTTGTTTCATGATATATTAAGGGTATGTATTGACCGTACCGTTTGATGCGTGGTTCATGCTTGATACAATTTGGTACAAATTTTTAAACATTTTTGGACAGTTTGGATGGACGGTATACGGGTTCAGGAGATACTACTGACCTGACTGTACCGAAGTATGTGATTCAGAGGGTTACAAATTTCGAGGGAAACTCAGGAGGAGGAGCATGGTAAAGAAAATTTCGGCTTTAGCTCTGGCTGGTTTGATCGCACTGCCGGTCATGTCAATGGCGAGCGGCGGCCCGAATGTGGACGACCTGGAGCGGAAAATTGAAGAGTTGAGCAGGCAGCTCGAAGAGCTCAAGTCTCAGATGGCAAATCAGGCCGAGGTGGATGCCGCGACGTCGGATCAACTGTCCGATCTTTCAGACAGCATTGACGATATGGACGAGCGCGCCGATGCCTGGGATCTGGCTTCACGGTTCAGGTTTTACGGAGATTTCAGGTCCCGCCTGGACTACTACAAGGCCGACACCATTTCCGGCGGAACCCTGGAGAACGACTCGCTGTGGACCAACCGCTTCAGGCTGAATATGCGGGTCAATGCCACCGAAAACGTCGAGTTCAAGGGCCGGCTGGCGATGTATAAGGCCTGGGGCATGCAGTCGCCGTTCACCGACGATTCCGGCACCATGTGGCCGATCTTCGACGGTAATGTCACCCGCTCGGTGAACGACAGCGCCCTGTACGTCGACCGCGCCTATGTGAACTGGAATAATATCGGCGGTGCCCCGGTCTGGTTCTCCATCGGGCGGCGTCCGACCACCGATGGTCCTCCGTCGCAGATCAGGCTTGGCGAGGACGAACGACTGGCCACCCCGGTCGCCTACTTCAATTACGCCTTTGACGGGCTGACTCTCGGTTACGGATACAATTGGGGCAATGAAGAACTCGGCGCCGGCAAGGTCAGGTTCTGCTACGGCCGCGGCTTCGAAGACGGTCTGCTCATTGACAACCAGATCAACGACACCGATTTCGCCGGCCTCAACTGGGACATACTGGACAACGGCACCCGGCTGTTCAACTTCCAGTCGTTCGGCGTGTTTAACGCATTCAACTACCCGAATTTTCAGGATATTCTCATAAACGAAACCTTCGGTACGGTTTCCGGTCTGGGCGAACGGGTGAACCTGGGCAACATCTATCACACCGATGTGGTGTACCAGGATAAGGTCTCCAATCTCAACTATTTCGTGTCCGGCGGCTGGTCGAAAACCAGTCCCAACGACAACGGTATGTTCAACGACTATGCGGCGATGATGATGGGACTGACCGGTCCCAATACCAGCGACGAAAATGGCTACAGCCTCTATGTCGGTGTCCGCTACGACCTGGACGACCTGGGGCTGAAGTTTGGTGCCGAGTATAACTACGGGTCCGAGTACTGGGTCGCCTTCTCTCCGGCATATGACGACATCTATACATCGAAGCTGGCGACCCGCGGCAACGCGTTCGAGATCTACACGATCTACGACATCCCCTCCGGGGAGGCCATTTCCGAGTACGGCAGGGCTTTTATCCGTCTGGGATATCAGTACTATGACTTCAACTATTCAGGATCGGGCGACTACAACATGCGACCCTACGACCTGAGCGATGACATGGATAAAATGACTCTGCAGATGATGGGTCTGGATCCGGTCGATGACGCTCACCAGATCTATGTTACCTTCGAGGTCTTCTTCTAAGCCTCAGAACCAGACCACCTTTATTCTCTTTCCACGGGGGTACGCTCTTGAATGGGGCGTACCCCCATTTTTATTGCATTTTGCCCGCCCCAGCTATTACCATGCGTACCATACAGGGAGTAAGGGTCGTGGTAATGATGGAGACGTATGGTTGCCTATAGATATTTCAGCAGGCGCGGCGGGGTCAGCAGCGGGGTATTCAGCAGTCTCAACGTCAGTTTCGGGACCGGGGACCGGGTCGACAATATCGAACGCAACCGCCGCCGCATCAAACAGGAGATGGGTATCGAGCGGCTTCTCAGCGGAGATCAGGTCCACGGCAGCAGGATCTATGTCGACGACGGCCGGGAAATCGCCGATATCGAAGCTGATGGCTGCGACGGACTGATCACCGATGCTGCCGGCACCGGCCTGATGATCCAGCAGGCCGACTGCCAGGCCGTGCTGCTCTATGACCGGGACCATCAGGCGATCGGCGCCGCCCACTGCGGCTGGCGCGGCAGCGTCGCCAACATCATCGGCACGATTGTCGGGGAGATGGTCCATCATTACGGCACCAGGCCGTCGCTGCTCCAGGCCTTTATCAGTCCGTCGCTGGGGCCGTGCTGCGCCGAATTCGTCAATTACCGGTCGGAACTGCCGGAATCGTTCCATCGCTTCCAGGCAGAATCCCGCTACTTTGACTTCTGGCGAATCTCCGCCATGCAACTGATGCAGGCGGGGGTGAGGGAGGACTCTATCCACCTCCCCGACACCTGCACCAGCTGTTCCGATGATTATTTTTCCTACCGAAGGGCAGTCAGATCGGGAAACCCGGTGTGCGGCAGACACGCCTCGGTAATCTGTCTGGAGCCGACATCATCGTGAGGGCAGACCATGAAAGTGCTGATCGTTGAAGATGATGTGAAAATCGCTTCCTTCATCGCCAAGGGGATGCGCGAGGCCGGTTATGTCGTCGACGTGTGCCATGACGGCGACAGCGGCCTCGAGCAGGGCATGACCGGCCGCCACGATGCGGCGGTGATCGACATCATGCTCCCCGGCCTCGATGGTCTGCAGCTTATCGAGCGGCTGCGGGGCCACAACATTTCGACCCCGGTGCTGATCCTCAGCGCCAAACAGTCGGTGGATGACCGCATCAGGGGGCTGCAGCAGGGCGGGGACGACTACATGGTCAAGCCGTTCTCCTTCAGCGAACTGCTGGCCCGAATTCAGGCGCTGATTCGCCGGGACCGCGCTCACGGAGAACCGACCTCGCTGACCTACCAGAACCTGTCCATGGACCTGCTGCGCCGGGAGGTGCACCGGGACGATGAGAAAATAGAGTTGCCGGCCAAGGAATACGCGCTGCTCGAATATTTCATGCGGCATCCGGAAATGGTCATCTCCAAAACGGCGATTCTCGAGCGGGTTTACGAATATTCGTTCGATCCACAGACCAATGTGGTCGATGTGCTGGTGTGCCGGCTGCGCAACAAAATCGACCGGGGTTTCGAGCCGAAGCTGATCCATACCGTCAGGGGCATGGGCTATGTCCTCAAAACCG
Organism: Desulfofustis sp.; assembly: GCA_022340565.1. Classification (GTDB taxonomy): domain Bacteria; phylum Desulfobacterota; class Desulfobulbia; order Desulfobulbales; family Desulfocapsaceae; genus JABDQA01. The sequence continues at coordinate 1,065 of JAJDNR010000156.1, read as the reverse complement.
GCTGAACCGGATTTGGCGGTGCCTCGGAGATGGTTCTATCCGTCCATGGCTCTGCTGGTCTGGGGGGTGCAGCTGTTCTGCATCCTGATCGTCGTTCTCATCGTCAAGACCTTTCTGCAGCAGGCCATCCGCAGCGACATGGAGGGGGCGGTAAGGCGCTTTCTGGCCTCCAACCAGTCGCTCATCATCGGTCATGAGATCTACGCGCCGGTTCAGGAGCCGGCCATCGGCGACTTCAGTTTCATCCGCATCATCCGGGACGAGCAGCACCTGTTCTTTTCCGGATCGAGTGACGGCTCCTTCGATCTCCGCTCCATAGCCCGGCTCGATCCGAACCTTTCCGGATGCTGGCTGGACCTCGACCAGGAGATCGGCAGTGATCGGGACCTGCGCTGGAATATCGTAACCCTTTCTCCCGACCAGCAGATCGTCATTCAGGCTGGACAGCCGGACCGGTCATTCTATCGCCTCTACCGGCGCATCGTGCAGTTGGCCTGGGCCGCCGCTGCCGCCGCCCTGGCGGTCGCGGTGCTGGTCGTCTACCTGAGCTGGCGGGCGGCTTCGGCGCCCTTGAGGCAGCTCAGTGCCAGCCTGGTAACGGTCCAGGCGGATCACCAATCGCTGCTCGATGCGTCGCAGACCGTATCGGGATCGTACCGGCAGATCTACCATCAGATCAACCGGATCATCCTGCACAATCGCAGGCTGGTCGCGGAGATGCAGGCGTCGCTCGACAACGTCGCCCACGATCTCAGGACACCCATGACCCGCCTGCGGTCGGTGGCTGAATACGGCCTGCAGAGCGCCAATGACCCAGAGAAGCTGGAGGATGCACTGGCCGACTGCCTGGAGGAGAGTCAGCGTATCCTGGCCATGCTCAACATCATGATGAGCGTCGCGGAAGCGGAATCGGGGATGATCAAGCTTGCCCTCGAACGGTTCGATCTCGCGCCCCAGATCGAAGAAATCGTGCAGGTCTACGAATACCTTGCCGAGGAGCGCCGCATCACGATCACCACCGATATTCCGGCCGATCTGCAGATCGTCGGTGACCGGACCAGGCTG
>JAJDNR010000129.1 GCA_022340565.1 Desulfofustis sp. | reverse complement strand
GAATTCAACCCTGACGCGCACAAGCGCCTGCTGCTGGCGGTGATCGACGACCTGAAGCCCGACCTGATCGTGTTCAGCCATTCCTCATACGGGTGGGACCTAGCGCCGCGTATCGCTTACAGTCTCAAGGCTGCCCAGATTTCCGAAGTCGTCGAGGTCAGCGACGGGGCGATGGTCGTACCGGTGTGCAACGCCAAACTGCGCCGGCAGGTGCAGCCGAACACCGGCGTCACCGTCGTGACCCTGCAGGCAGGCGCCTTCAGCGGCGCCGATGCTGGCGGCGGAAGTCCGACCGTACAGGAGATCTCCGGTGATGCCGGCGGGGCGATCGCCTTTGAAGGCTACGAGGAGGCCGAGGCCGGCGGTGTCGACCTGAGTAAATCGGAAGTGATCGTCAGCGCCGGGCGCGGCATCGGCAAGCCTGAAAACGTCGCCCTCATCGAGGAACTGGCCCGGGCGCTGGGCGGCGATTACGGGGCCAGCCGACCGGTGGTCGACTCCGAGTGGGTCGAGCACAACCGCCAGGTCGGCACCACCGGTCAGACGGTATCGCCCAAGCTCTACGTGGCCTGCGGCATATCGGGGGCGATCCAGCACCTGGCCGGCATGAAGAAATCGGAATTCATCGTCGCGGTCAACACCGACAAGGACGCTCCCATCGGCGAAGTCGCCGATGTGCTGGTGGTCGCGGACCTCAAGCAGTTCGTACCGGCCTTGACGGAAAAACTCAAGGCCCGCTGACGGCGGCCTGGACGGTGCCTGCCCCGGCTCCCGGAACTCATCGGACGCGCCGGGACGGATGGAAATTTGGGATTCCGTAACGAGCGCTATTGGACTTGTCTGATCGCGTTGTTTCTCATCACCTTTAAATCGATGGTATAGAGAGTTCCGACATGAACGGCACCGACACCAAAGAAGTTGCAACCCAGATCAAGAACAAGGAACTGGTAAAGGAGCGCAGACGCCAGATCGTCGACGCCGCCGTTCCGCTGTTCATCGAGCGCGGTTACCACAAAACCACGACCCGGGCGCTGGCCAAGGCCACCGGTCTGTCCATCGGTTCGATGTATGAATACATCACCACCAAGGACGATGTCCTCTACCTGGTCTGCATGGCCATCCACTCCGAGGTCGAGGGGGGGGTCAAGGAGGCCCTGGGCCGTCCGCTCAAGGCCCAGGCCGCGCTCGCCGAAGTGATCCGCGAGTACTTTCTGGTCTGCAACCGGATGAGCGATCACCTGCTGCTGATGTACCAGGTCACCCATTTCCTGCCGGTAAAATGGCAGAAAAAGGTGCTCGAGGCGGAGCTGCGGATCACCGACATCTTCATCCAGGCCATCTGCGAACTCCAGGGCAGAGGCGCGCTGCCCGAACTCGACGATGCCACCGTCAACCTGATGGGCCACAACATCTCGGTGCTGGGGCACACCTGGGCCTTCAGGCGCTGGTACTTCGGCAAACATTTTACGATCGAACAGTATATAGATCAGCAGACCGATTTCATCATGAGGTTCCTGGCCGACGACAAGGAGTGAGCCGGGAACCGGAGCATACAAGGACCATTGTTATATGAACGCTCCCATCACCGTTTATCAGCCCAGACACCATATCCGGATCATCACTGCCACCTCGCTTTTCGACGGGCACGACGCATCCACCAACATCATGCGCCGGATCCTCCAGGATTCCGGGGCCGAAGTGATCCATCTGGCCCATAACCGTTCCGTTCAGGAACTGGTCGACACCGCCATCCAGGAAGACGCCCAGGGCATCGCGATGTCCAGCTACCAGGGCGGTCACATGGAGTCCTTCAAATACATGGTCGACCTGCTCAGGGAAAAAGGCGCACCCCATATCAAGGTGTTCGGCGGCGGCGGCGGGGTCATCGTTGCCGATGAAATCAAGGAACTGGAGGACTACGGCGTCACCAAGATATACTCCCCCGAGGACGGCGCCACCATGGGTTTGCAGGGTATGGCCAACCATATGCTCGAACTGATGGATTTTTCCACGCTGAACTTCCACCAGCTTGACGGCGGCTCCCTCAGCCCCGACCGCGTAGGCATGCTCGGCGGGTTCATCACCGCCGTGCAGCAGGCCAAGGCCGACGACCAGCAGCGGCTGATACAGCTGAAGCAGGCCATCGCACCGATGGCGGAGAAAAACAACCCGCCGGTCATCGGTGTCACCGGCACCGGTGGCGCCGGCAAGTCCTCGCTCACCGACGAGATCATCGTCCGTTTTCTGCACGACATGAAGGACATCAGGATCGCCGTGATCTGCTGCGACCCGTCGAGACGCAAAACCGGCGGTGCACTGCTCGGCGACCGTATCCGCATGAACGCGATCGCCAATTCGGACCGGGTCTACATGCGCAGCCTCGCCACCCGGAACTCGGCCAGCGAGGTGTCGGAAGCGCTGCCCGAAGCGATCATGGTCGCCAAAGCGGCGGGTTTCGATCTGATCATCGCCGAAACGGCCGGCATCGGCCAGGGTGACTCGAAAATCACCGATCTCGCCGATATCTCGATCTACGTGATGACGAGCGACTACGGCGCGCCGTCGCAGCTCGAAAAAATAGACATGCTCGACTACGCCGACATCATCGTCGTCAACAAGTTCGAGAAGAAGGGCAGCGACGACGCCATCCGGGACATCCGCAAGCAGGTGCAGCGCAACCGCAAGGCGTGGAGCAGTAAACCGATCGATTTCCCGGTGTACGGAACCATCGCCTCGAAGTTCAACGACGACGGGGTCACCGCGCTGTACCACGGCATCGTCGACACCCTCAAGCAGAAGACTCGTTTCCAGCTGGAGGCGACGCTGCCGAGGCCGAAAGACAAGGTATCGTCCTCCAAGACCATCGTGATACCGGGGGAACGGATCAGGTACCTGGCGGAAATCGCCGACACGATCCGCAGCTATCACCGCCAGACCGGCGAGCAGGCCGAAAAGATCTCGCTGCGCAACCACCTGCTCGAGAGCGCCGCGTATCTCAACGCCAAACAAAATGAAGCGTCCGCCCTCAGCGCCGCTGCCCTGATCGAAGAAGCGGAAGCCGTCACCGCTGGCATCGACAAACCATCCGACGAGCTGCTTAAAGACTGGTCTTCCATCAAAGAGGCCTATTCGCGAGACCACCTGGTCTACCACGTCAGAGGCCGGGAGATCAAGGTTCCGCTCTACACCGAGTCGCTGTGTCATTCGCGCATCCCGAAGATCTCCCTGCCCTCGTTCAGCGAGCCCGGCGACGTCTTCCGGTGGCTGCGCCGGGAACACCTGCCCGGTTATTTCCCATACACCGGCGGCGTCTTCCCGCTCAAGCGCACGGCCGAGGACCCGACCCGGATGTTCGCCGGCGAAGGCGGACCGGCCCAGACCAACCGGCGATTCAAGATGCTGTCCGCGAACTACGAGGCAAAACGGCTTTCCACCGCCTTCGATTCGGTGACGCTGTATGGCTGGGACCCCGCCGAACGGCCCGATATCTATGGGAAGATTGGAACCTCCGGGGTATCGATCTGTACACTCGACGACATCAAGGTGCTCTACAGCGGCTTCGACCTGTGCTCACCGGCCACGTCGGTATCTATGACTATCAACGGCCCAGCCCCGATCATCCTGGCGATGTTCATGAACGCGGCGATCGACCAGCAGCTGGAGAAATTCAAGCACGAGCATGGGCGCCAGCCGGACCAGGTGAAGGCGCGGGAGATCAGGGAACTGGTGCTCGCCAACGTACGGGGTACCGTCCAGGCTGATATCCTGAAGGAGGACCAGGGCCAGAACACCTGCATCTTCTCGATCGAGTTCGCGCTGAAAATGATGGCTGACATCCAGGAGTACTTCATCGCCAACCACGTGCAGAATTTCTATTCGGTATCGGTGTCCGGCTACCACATCGCCGAGGCCGGGGCGAACCCGATCACCCAGCTGGCGCTGACCCTGTCCAACGGCTTCACCTATGTCGAATACTATCTGGCCCGGGGAATGGACATCGACCAGATCGCCCCGAATCTCTCTTTCTTTTTCTCCAACGGCATGGATCCCGAATATTCGGTGATCGGGCGGGTGGCCCGGCGCATCTGGGCGGTGGCGATGAAAGAGAAATACGGCGCCGCGAATTCGTCCCAGCGTCTCAAATACCATATTCAGACCTCGGGGCGATCGCTGCACAGCCAGGAAATCCAGTTCAACGACATCAGGACTACCCTGCAGGCGCTGATCGCGATCTACGACAACTGCAACAGCCTCCACACCAACGCCTACGACGAAGCGATCACCACCCCCAGCGGGGAATCGGTGCGGCGGGCCCTGGCCATCCAGCTGATCATCAACCGCGAGTGGGGGCTTGCCAAAAACGAAAACCCCAACCAGGGCAGCTTCATCATCGAGGAACTGACCGACCTGGTCGAGGAGGCGGTGCTCGCCGAATTCGACCGGATCAGCGAACGCGGTGGCGTGCTCGGAGCCATGGAAACCGGCTATCAGCGGAGCCGTATCCAGGAAGAGTCGATGTACTACGAACACCTGAAGCATTCGGGCGAATACCCGATCATCGGCGTCAACACCTTCAGGAACCCCGACGCCGATTTCGACGCCGAGAATGCGACCCTGGAACTGGTCCGGGCCACCGATGAGGACAAGCAGGAGCAGCTCGGCCGGCTCGCCGATTTCAAAAACCGACACAAAGACGAGTCCTCAGCGGCCCTCGAGCGCCTCAAGCAGACTGCGCTGGGCGGTGGCAATATCTTCGAGGAGCTGATGGAAACGGTGAAGACCTGCAGCCTCGGACAGATCACCGCGGCACTCTACGAAGTGGGTGGCCAGTACCGCAGGAACATGTAAGAATCTGCGCGGCAGATCGGGAGGAAACGATGACGGTAACCCTGGGGTTCGATGTATACGGGACACTGATCGATACTGCCGGCGTCACCGAGGCGCTGAAGGCTTTCGCCGGCAACCGGGCGGCAGTTTTTGCCGGCCTGTGGCGGGAGAAGCAGCTGGAATATTCCTGGCGCCGGGCATTGATGCAGAATTATGTCGATTTCAGCGTCTGCACCCGCCACGGGCTCGATTTTGTCTGCACCGCACTCGATATCACCATCTCCGACTACGACAAGCGCGAGCTGATGGCCGGCTACCGGATGCTGCCCCCGTTTGCCGATGTCGAAGCCTCGCTGCCGATCCTCAAAGACAGGGGGTTCCGGATGTTCGCGTTCTCCAACGGCAAACCCGGCGATGTCGCAAGTTTGCTTGAAAACAGCGGAATCAGTTCCTACTTTGTAGATGTTGTCAGCACCGACGAGATCAAGAGCTTCAAACCCAACCCCGCAGTCTACGCGCACTTTCTCAGACGATCGGGGGCAACCGGCAAAGAGGCCTGGCTGATATCCGGCAACCCGTTCGATGTGATCGGCGCCGTCTCCGCCGGAATGAGAGGCGCCTGGGTGAAACGCTCGGACAAGGCGCAGTTCGATCCGTGGGAAATCGAGCCGACGGTGACCATCGACTCCATCGCCGAGCTGGCAGATGCGGTTGCACAAACCTGATCACATCCGGACGCGGGATCTTTACCATCGGAGTCTGTCATGGTCCGACTGGAACAATACGACGAACACGAGCGGGCGCACCTGCTCGGACTGCCCTGCCCCAGGTTCCCCGACACCCCATATGTGACGGGAGTCAACCCCCAGAGGGCGCGGGTTGCGATCGTCTCGACCGCTGGCCTGCACCGCCGCAGCGACCGGCCCTTTGGGCTCGGCGAAGCCGGATACCGGGTGCTTCCCGCCGAGGTCGATCCTGCCGATCTGCTGATGAGCCACGTGTCGACCAATTTCGACCGGACCGGCTATCAGATGGACATCAACCTGGTGCTGCCGCTGGACCGGCTCAGGGAACTGGCTGCCCGGGGAACGATAGGCTCGGTGGCCGACTTCCACTACTCTTTCATGGGGGCGACCGAACCGGGGCCGATGGAGCAGCCGGCCCGGTCGCTGGCGGCCATCCTCAAAGGCGACCGGGTCGACTGCATCCTGCTGGTCCCGGTCTGACCGAACTGCACGCGCGCCGTCGGCGGGCTTGCCCACTTCTTCGAGTCGGAAGGGATTGCCACCACCCAGATCAGCCTGATTAAGGAACACACCATCATCATCCGTCCGCCGCGGGCACTGTGGGTGAGCTTTCCGCTCGGGCGGCCGCTCGGCAACCCGAACGACCCGGAATTCCAGTGCGACGTGATCAGATGGGCACTGAATCTGCTCACCGAACCGGAAGGACCGGTGCTGGCCGATTATCCGCATGACGCCGAAGACGCCGACGCCCCTCCTGCCCTTCCCGCCTGCCCGGTCGATTTCAGCCCGCGCCGCCAGCTCAACGAAACCGAAACCCTGTTCCACCGGTTGCACACCGAATTCAGCTCGATGCACACCTGGTACACCGTTGCCAGAGCTCGCACCGGCCGGACCGCGGCCGGGATCAGCGGCCTTGATTTCGACGAGATCATCGAGCTGTACCGGGACTTCATCAGTGACAACCATCCCGGTCTCGAACGCTTCGCGCCGCACCTCCCGGATACCCTGCGGCTCGCTGCGGAGGATCTGAAGAGCTGCTATTTCGAAGCCCTCTCATCGCAGCCGGACCAGCCCACCGATGCCGCCTCCCTGTCCAACTGGTTCTGGGAAAATACCTACGCGGCGGCGGCCATCAATGAGGTCAGGAAAAAATGTCTGGACTACACGACCAAGGAAATGCAGCTTGCTGGAAACCTCCTGCTGGTGCCGCGCAACCAGCTGCATCGCTTCACCCCATGATCCGCTTCCGAGGATTAGCTGCCGCCTGTACCGACGGTCCGCCTGAATCAGAAGCTTGCTGGCCCGCTGGCCTCGTCAACGCTTGAAATAATCAAAGTTACCACCATCTTTCTGGATAATTCGGTAAAAAGCCACTATTGTTAACCTCACAACCGCTATTGCTGGAACCTAATCGGACAGACATCGTCAGGTCGGCAGAAGGAGGAGTTCTGAGCATGTCCCCTCGTCATAAGCCAGTCAGGTTCGTGTTGAACAATGACCTGTGTGAATTGGACCGGCTTGCCCAGATGCTCGATATGATAAAGAAAAAATGGCGGCTGACAGACAAGTTGATCATTCAGCTCAACCTGGTCCTCGACGAGCTGTTTACCAACATTGTCAGCTACGGCTATGCCGAGGGGGCCAAGGGACAGATCACCTTCATCATGGACTTCGAGGACGACGAGCTCCGGGTGACCATCCACGACAGCGGGAAACCGTTCGATCCGACGATTCCCGAGAGTCCGGCCCTGGACATCCCGCTGGGTGATAAGCACGTCGGCGGGCTGGGGATCTTCCTCGCCCGGCAGTACTCCGATACCTTCGACTATCGGCGGGAAGGCAACAGAAACATTGTGACCCTGACCAAAAAATTCTGAAACAATACTTATAGTCATCAAGAGGAAGGAGAACACCATGGATATCGTTAAGACCGAACAACGGGGAGTCATCATTCTCGCTCCCGACGGCAGACTCGATTCCAACAGTGCACCGAGCCTGGAGCAGGAGATCGGCACGATCGGGTTCGGCAGTGACGGACACCATCTGCTGCTCGATTTGAGCAAAGTGGAGTATATATCCAGCGCCGGCCTGAGGGTCGTCCTCAAGACCGTCAAGGAACGGCAGTCGGCAAGCAAATCCTTCGCGGTCAGCAACATGCAGGATCACGTCAGGGAGGTGTTCGAGATTTCCGGCTTCGATTCCTACGTTACCATTTTTCCCGACACGGCAGCGGCCCTGGCGTCGTTCGAGTAAATTGGACATGCCATCTGACAAACGCAAACACGACAGGGTCGACATCCACGAGGATATCATGTTCGCCCTCCGTTCGGTTCACCCGTACTGCTATTACGGAGGGATTGCCGTCAATTGCAGTTCCGGCGGCATGTGCTTGCAGAGCAGGTACCAGGCGCATCCGGGGGATCGGGTCTGTGTGAGGATGATCGGCAGGCGGCTGCAAAGCTTTCGTTTACTGGACGAACTGACCTGTATCGGAGAGGTCAGGTGGTGCAGGCAGGTCGGCCCGCCCGACACCCTGAATTACTGCATCGGCGTGCATTACCAGGATGATCTGGCTCCGCCGCTTTTCAAGCCGTGATGAAGCCGGTGCCGGAAACCGTTTCCCGGGTTGTCAACCAACCGGGTTGGCGAACCGGAATGAGTCTTGACCGCGCATCCCATGATATCTGATCAAGAAAAACCCATATATCAGCGCTCTCTCTACTCGTGGGTGTTGACGTCAAAGTGGTATCTCCAGCTCGCGATGATTGCGCTCATTGCCGGGCTTGTCTTTCTGCGGGTGCTGCCGCTGGAAATACAGAAGCGTATCGTCAACGACGTTCTGGCCCTCGGCAACGCCATGCAGTTGCTCATCTACTGCCTGATCTATCTGTTGGCGGTGGTTTTCACCAGCGCCCTGAAGCTGGCGGTTAACGGGCTTCAAACCGTGGTCGGGCAACGGGCGCTGACCGATATGCGCAAGGAGCTGTACCAGCACATCCTGCGCCTGCCGCTGTCCTTTTTCAGAAAAACCACTCCCGGGACCGTTGTCGCGTGTCTGGTTACGGAACTGTCCGCATCGGCAACCTTTATCGGCGAGGCGATCGCCGTTCCCCTGAGCAATATCTTGACATTGCTGGCCATCGGCGGCTACCTGATCTGGCTGAATCCGCTGCTCGGCGTTGTAACCCTCTCCATATACCCGATCGCGCTGTTCGTGGTGCCGCTGGTCCAGAGCAAAGTGAACACCTCCAACAAAAGCCGGGTCGACGTGTCGAACCGGATGGCAAGCCTGGTCACCGAAACGGTTTCCGGGATCAACGAAGTTCATGCCCAGGGCTCCTTTCAGTCCGAGGAACGGAAATACAACGTCATCGTCGAGCGTCTCTTCAAAATCCGTATTGTCTGGACGCTCTACCGCTACGCCGTAAAGGTCACCAACAACCTGTTCGTCGGCCTCGGACCCGTGATTGTGCTGCTTCTCGGCGGTTACCTGATCATGCAGGGGAAAACCGAACTCGGCTCCATCGTCGCCTTCCTGTCCGCCCAGGAAAAGCTCTACGATCCCTGGAAAGAGTTGATCGGCTTCTACGATACCCAGCAGGATGCATCGATCCGCTACCAGAAGGTGATGCAGATCTTCGAGGGTCAGTCGGAATTCAATCTGATCGGCGACCAGGCACCCCCCGAAAGGGCACAAGGGCGTGTCGAAGTCAAGGATCTCGATTTTGTGACCGCCAACGGCATCAAACTTCTCGACCAGGTCAACCTGAGCATCGAGGGCGGGGAACATGTCGCGCTGGTGGGGTACTCGGGTTCCGGCAAATCGACGCTGGCGAAATGCATCGGCCAGCTCTATTCGTATACCGGCGGCGAGGTGCTTGTGGACGGTTACTCCGTCGCCGGGATGACCAAGGAGGAAGTGGTCAAAACCATCGGTTTCATCTCCCAGGACCCGTTCATTTTCTCCGGCACCATAAATGACAACCTGCTCTATGCCTGCGACGCCATCGCCGATTATCCGGATCGCGATACCCCGGCCACCCCGGCAAGCATCGACGATAAAATCGCCGTCCTCCAGCAGACCGGCATCTTCGTCGATGTCCTGCGGTTCGGGCTGAATACGGTACTCGACCATGATCGGGACCGGGAACTCCAGAAAAAATTCCTCAAGGTCCGGGAAAACTTCCAGGCCAACTTCGGGGATGAATTCATGGAGCACGTCGAATTTTATCGTCAAGACAGCTACCTTTATCATTCAACGGTCATCGAGAATTTGATCTTCGGTTCCATCCTGAACCGGCAGGGTCTCGACTATCTTGAAGAACAGCCGCAGTTCCTGGCATTTCTCGACGCCAACAACCTGCACGTGCCGCTGCTTGAAACCGGGGCCGAACTCCTCCTGCAGACGGTCGACATCCTCGGCACCGACATGCCGGAGGACCGCATCTTTTTCGAGCAGACCCCGGTCCTGCCGGATGAATACGAAGGTTATCTGGAAATCGCCGCACAACTGCATGGAACCCCGCCGCTGGAATTGAAGACCGCCGACAGGCGGTTACTGCTGAAGCTGGCGTTTCGCTATATTCCTGCGCTGCATAAGATCATCGATCTGCAGCCGCTTCTGGAGAAGCTGCTGCTGAACGGCAGGAAGCAATTCAAGGTCTGGTCGTCGGAACAGATGGGGGTAGCTGTTTCATTCTACTCGGACACCGAGTATATCCAGTCTCAATCGATTCTGAACAATATCTTCTACGGAAATCTGACTTCCGATTCGCCAAAAGTCGAAGACCGTGTCAATCAATGCATCATCCAGTTGCTCATCGAAGAAGACCTCCTCGAGGCGGTCGCCGCCATCGGCATGGACTTCGATGTCGGCAACAAAGGGGACAAACTTTCGGGCGGACAGCAGCAGAAGCTTTCCATTGCGCGGGTGCTGCTGAAAAAGCCGCTGATTCTGATCATGGACGAGGCCACCTCCGCGCTTGACAACAGTTCCCAGACGAGAATCCAGAAACTCATCGAACAGTGGAAAGGAAGCTGTACGGTGATTTCGGTCATCCATCGCCTGGATCTGCTGCCCTCGTTCGACAAGGTTGCGGTGATGAAGTCGGGGAAGATCGTTGAATTCGGTGACCCCCGGCAGCTGCTCGCCGAAGAAGGAGTACTCCATGAACTTGCCCACGGGAGAAAGCGCTGAACAACAGAGAGCGTCAGGGTTCAAACAGGACCTGGAACATCTGCGCCAGGTTCCGCTGTTCCAGAACCTCGAGTATGAATGTCTGAAACTGCTCACCATGCTGACCAGAAAAATCGAGCTGATCGAGGGTGATCAGCTGATGGTCCAGGGAGAAGACGACGGCAACGCCTATCTGGTGACGACCGGGAAACTCGAGAGCTTTCACACCCGCGATGCGACCCGTTATCACATTCAATGGTATGAGGCGGGCCAGTTTGTCGGCTCCTTCGCGCTGCTCGGCACGTCGATTCGTCTTTTCACCGTGGAGGCGGTTGAAAAATCAACCCTTTTAAGAATCAATCGAATCGGGTTTCAGAAGGTTATGCAGAAGTTTCCGGACGCCATGATGAGAATCGGGGCCAACCTGGCGGATGAAGTGTCCGGCTGGGAACAGGACCAGCTCAATCGGGCGGATGGCGGGATCTTGGAGAGACCGGAACTGGTTCTCGGAATCTCGCTGCTGTGACCGGCACCGGGTTTAACACCAGAATTTTTTTCTGAAAAACCCAGAGAAAAGATCAAAAAATCAAACTGTTGACTGATGCCAAATTGAGGATGAGAGGTACGTATGAGATATCTACTGACCATGCTGCTGATCGGGTTCATACTTCCAGTATCGCTGGCGATAAGCACCGTAGGGGCCCAGCAGACCGTTCCCTCGGCGATAGGCGGATTTACCCTGAACAGTCCGATTTCCGACTATGGCCAAAAACATTACCAAAACTATCTCAACGAAGTGATCGTCACCGATCTGGAAGGATTTCGAAAAGGCTTCATCACCTATGGAACCTGTGAGAACCCCGGCAGGATTCTTCGCATAAAGCTGAAGTATCACGACGCCTCCGCCGAATTCTTCGAAGAACTGCTCGAGCGGTACAAGCAGGCATTCGGATCGAAGCCCAAATTTTCAGGGGATCGATTCGGTAATGTGAAAATCTGGAAATGGACCTTCATCGATTCAGAGGGCCATAAAGTGAGCCTCGCCCTGCAGCACAACCTGAAAGACCTCGATGAATCCATCGGCAACATGGTGAAATTGAGCCTGCCGGAACTGATGGACGCGGAACGAATCTGTTTCAACAAGACCGTTCCGGACGACGACGGAAAGCAGGAGCAGGGGGGAGACCTCGACTGGACGCTGCTGGTTCCCCGCTAGTCTAATGTATAGGAGCCGGCCATGCGGATCCGCTTCTGATGCATCTCCAGCAGTTTCCAGCGGATGATCGGAATATCGCTGATATGCTCAGCCGGCAGGCGAAACCCCCGAACCGGTTCCTGAATAACCAGTTCCGTTCCATAATCCAGGCCGAAGACTGACCGGTCTTCGCCGAAGAAATCACCGAAACCGAGACGTTCGACGACCCGCCCCTGGTGGTAGCGCGCCAGGACCCCCCGCTCGATGACATGGATTGAATCTCGATCCGGCTGTTCGACACCTTCACCCCTTCGAGCCAGCTCAATTGGAATCAGGTTTTCCGCCAGACGTGTCTGCACCCTCGGGGACAACGCTTCACCGAACAGCCAGGTCTTGAGCAGGAATTGTTTTCTGGTGAACAGCTGCTTCAGGGATACCAGCAGGCGGTGCTCCTCGACGAAGCGGCGAAACGACGGGGATGGAATCTCTAGCGCGTGAACGAAACTGATGGTCCGGTAGGTGGCATTGTTCAGCGGTTCGTCGTCATTGTAGTTCTCTCCGATCAGCGCCCCCGATGAAAACACATTGTAGTCACCGGTCCGGTTGTTGATCATCTCCACCGTACCGGTGAGCAGCAGGTAGAGAAACGAGTTGGGGCGATCCCGTCTGAGAATGATGGTTCCCGGGTTGAAATCCACGACGCTGTTATTGAGCAGCTGCTTGAGGTCGTGATCTTCGACCCCGGCCAGATAGTCGGCTAGATAATGATGCGCCTTTTCGATCAGCGGGTCGGCATGCGTCCTGATCAGCACGTCAATCATGCCGAAGGGGGCGCTCGAACCGATCTCCTTATGCTGGCTGGTCAGAGGTGCGGCGGTATGGGCGAGAATGATACGGTTCGATCGATCCAGTTCGAAATCGACCGCCTGGCCATGGACCCGGTTCATGCCGATATCGATCTTCTTCAGATCAACCGGTTCCAGATATCCCTCAAACACCTGCCGGTAATAGCGCTCAAGGGTGGCATCGGAATCGTCTGTGCGGGCTCTGAGGCTTTCCCGGGAGAAGATATCGGCGAGATGCGCATAGGTATAATATCGCCCTCCCCAATAGGTACGGAAGGTGAGCGTGGTGGTTTCAACCGGGTGAGGCGACAACAGCGGCTTGACCTCGAGGCCGTTTATGTCGTTCCAGACGCCTTCGGACAGATCGCGGACATCGAAAAAATCGAAGAAATCCGCCTCCGGTATCGACAGCAGCGCCGACAGCTTCTTGAATACGGAGGCCCGCACAAACGGCGCCGCATGGTATTTGATGCGATGATCACTGAGCAACAGGGTCGGCAACCCGGCAAAGTGATCGTCGTGGCAGTGGGTGTGGAAAATCCCCTCGATCTCGTTGATGCCGATACCCAGCGCGATCAGGCAGTAGGCGATATTGGGCCCGGCGTCTATCAGATAGAGTTTGCCCTGATAGACCAGGATGCTCGACATGCAGGGCCGATTGATGTCCCAGCCGTCGCCCTGACCGGAATGAACCACCCCGAAATACTCCCGTCTGATGTCATGGAACCCGAGCGGATACGGGGCCGGATAGCGCTGGTTGACGGGAATATTGAGATCCACGCTGACCGATTCGTCCCGGTAGGAAATGATGAACCGGTTGGTTTCTTCCCGCCTGATGAAGACTCCGTCGCGGATCTCGCTCGGCCCTTCTTCCAGAGTGACCGAATCGAACAGGCTGCCGGTGTCCTTGATCTTCCCGTAGGCGAACTCCATCTTCAGGTTCCAGATGAGATCCGCCTGTTGCGTGTCGATTCCGGTATCGACCAATTCGTCCATTGACACCAGACCGTAATTTCCCCGCCGAATATATTCGAGCTGGGCGCTGATCTGTTCGGAACTGCCGATCAGCAGTGGTTTTCGGCCGGTATTGCTGGGATGACCCGGAATCCCCATGCCTTGCCGGTACATCATCTGCAGCACGGGAAACTCTGCCAGATTGGAAAAATGGCCGCCCTGGAGCATGATGTCGGAGAGCAGAATTGCATTCGGACCGGTCTCACAGGCCACCTCCTGCTTCTCCACCGAGGTGATCAGTCCCCTGCGGATCATGTGCTTGACGGAATCCTCTACGCAGCCGCATTGAATATATAGTCCCGCATCCGGGATTTCGACCCAGTACAGACCGGGTGACACGGGAATCTTCCTGATTCTATTCATCAGACCAGATGAACGTTGGTTCCGGTTCGCTCGAAACCGACCCAGGTGATATCATCAACCGGTTCGGCGCCATCGATATAGTGATAGAGTGCATTCTTCAACGATGTCAACCGTTTTCTCATATCTCCGCCGCCCCGGCAGATCTCGACGACCCGCTCCTCCCCGAAGGCGAAGCCTTCCACCGAGCAGGCATCGGTTACCCCGTCGGTAAAAGCGATCACCGAATCCCCCGGGGACATCGAGATGTAGGACGGCGAGAGTTCGAGATCCGGAAACATGCCGATGGCCGGACCGGTGGGCCTCAGCCGTTCACCAACGCCGGTTTTGCGCCTCAGCACCGGGGCGTCGTGGCCGCAGTTCAGGTACCAGCAGCCTCCGCCGCTGGTGCCGATCACCGCCACGAATACGGTGGCGAACATATGCGCCCGCGCGTGGTTACCGGCAATGTAATTATTGGTGTTGCCAACCGCCTCCACCAGCACCCGGCCGATGTCTCCGGCCACCGAGCGGGTGCGGAAGCCGTTCTGGATCTGCTCACGGAGCAGGCTGCGAAACAGAACCATGAACAGGGCGGCACCGACCCCCTTGTCGCAGACATCGGCAAGCACGATACCGACCCGATCGTTCTCGCCCAGCGCAAACACGTCGTAGAAGTCTCCGCCGACCTGGCGCGCCAGTTCAGAGTATGCGGAGATATTCCAGCCGTCCAGGTCGGGGATCGCGTCGGGGAAGAAGAAGGTCTGGATCTGATGGCCGATCTCCAGCTCCCGCTCTGCGATGTCGCGCTGCCGTTTTACCGACTGATGGAGGCGCGCGTTGTCGATCACGGAGGCCACCTGGCTGGCAATGGTCATCGCCAGCCGCACGTCGTTCCGGGAGAAGGTCTGCTGAGAGGCGGACGGCATGCCGATGGTGCCGATCACCTCACCCCGGGCCAGCAGCGGGATAACCATCAGGCAGGTGGTGCCGCGCTGCTTCATGACCCCGTGGATCGAACGGGTAATCGGATTGGCCTGGGCGTCGGGGACCACGATCGGCTCCCCGGTCTTGATAACGAACAGGCTGGCGTCGTTGCCCTCAAGGCTGAACTCGAGCCCGGTGGTGTCGCTCTCGCCGGGCTGGTCGCTGAAAAACGAAACCACCCGCAGCCCGTCTTTTTTCTCGTTCAGCAAGGCAATGCCGACGTTGCGGGCGTCGAAAACCCGCTGTGATTCTCGGCAGATCGAATAGAGGATATCGTCGAGATCGAGGCTCGAACTGATCACCTCGGCGAGATGGTTCAAAAACGCCAGCTCCTCCGCCTGCCGTTTGAGCGCCAGTTCGTTCTCGTGAAATTCGTCATCCCCGATACATTTCACCTTGCCGCGCAGGCCCACCGCTTCATGCACGGGAGCGAACTGCACGGCAGAGAGTTCGAGAAGAACGGGGGCACCGCCGGGTCCGGCAAGGGTCATTTCCATCACCCGCTTCTGACCGACGGCCGGGGCCGCTTCGCACAGGGCCCTCAGCGGCGCTTCGAAACGGCCGGCGAACAGCTCCCAGATGCGTCTGCCGCGGACATCCCCCGCCACCTCCTGGAGGGCCTTGTTGACGAGAACGATTTCACCGGACACGGTCGCCTCGAAATAGGGGGTGACCAGATAGTCGACAAGCTCTCTGTAGGCGGGGTGATAGTTCATCCTAGACAGGGTTGCCGGATTTTCAGGTCGGGCCTTCGCCTTCGAGCTGCTTCCGCGCCTGTATTTTCGCATCGATCAGCTCACCGTGGGTCAATCGCAGCAGGTTTGCCAGTTTGTGGGCGAACTGATCCTCATGGCCTTCGAGACGACCGTCGATATGGATGATCCGCCACACCGATTCCATGACCGCGCGTTTCTGCTCTTTCGAGTAATGCTGATTGAGGTAACGGGTGAAGGTGAACAGGTCGATCGCCTCCCGGCGCCTCCGGTAGGCCTTGTCGATCAGCTCATCGATCGCGGCGCGGTCGACACCGAGCCTGGTCACCAGCGTTTCCACCACATGTGCCATCTCGTCCGCCGAACATTCGCCGTCGGCATGGGCAGCTTCGAGCATCAGCACGCACAGCGCGATATGCACGTCTCCGGGATCGGGATCGGCCTCCCGCGGCGTGCTGTCGCCCATGATTTTCTTGATCAGTCCAATCATTGTTCAGCAGCGCAGTGTGCGCAAAGGGTTCTGCCGTAGTCAGGCCAGCCCTCTGACCGGTCTGTTGGCGACGACCAGGCCGATGGTGACCATCACGATCGAGCCGGCCAGGCTGACGGTCAGGGGCTCGCCAAGCATCACGATGCCCAAAAACACACCGGACAGCGGCATGATGAAAATATATGAATGAAGCGTGGTGGCGCCATATTCCTTGATCAGCATGGTCCAGCCGATCAGACCGAAAGATGCGGTGACGAAGGTCTGATAGGCCATCGACAGGACGATCGACGAATCGACATGACGTACCATTTGCGGGTCCCAGAACAGGGCCGCTATCAGGAACAGCGGGCCCGAAATCGCCACCGGGTAGAAGGTCACCTGACTCGGCTGGAAATCCTTGATAATCCGCTTGGTGTAGATCGCGTTGCCCCCCCAGATCAGCACCGCGAGCAGCACGATGAGGTCTCCGTGCAGGCTCGCTTCGTCGAGCTGAAGGGTGTCGCCCAGCAGGATCACCATGCCGCTGAATCCCAAGACGAGCCCGATCAGTTTTCTTGTGGAGAAGTGCTCTTCCTCAAGGAAGAAATGGGCCAGGATCAGCACGATGAACGGCAGGATATTCGATATCAGGGTCCCGTGGGAAGCGGTGGTTCTGGAGAGCCCAACATAGAAGAGCGAAAGCTGCACGAAGAAGATCAGACCGAGAACCCCAATCTTCCGGAACTGGCGTGCATTGACCCGCACCGGTCTGGAGGTTGCCAGCGCCCACAGCAGAATGACCACCGCGGCGACGCTGAAGCGTATGCCCGCGGTGGTGAATATCCCCAGCCCGACAAGGCTGATTTTGATGGCCACCGCGTTTGCACCGAACAGCATGCAGAGAAAGACCGTATACAGCGATGCATTGAAGCTCATCTCGCCGTTTCCGGCCGCCCGTATCTGAGGTTTAGCAACTGTCATCAGTAGAAATGCGCTGTCTCGATGTCGGGAACATGCGACCGCGGTCTGCTCCTCCCGCCCCGTCGGTGCGACCCGTTACAGGCTGATCTCCTCGCCGAACTCCATCACCCGTGCCGCCAGGCCGGCAGCCTCGACCTTCATTTTGAACTCCTGCGGGTCGGCCTCGATCACCGGGAAGGTGTTGTAATGCATCGGTATGGCGAGTTTCGGCCTGGCCAGTTGGACGGCCTTGACCGCATCGGTAATCCCCATCGTGAAGTTGTCTCCGATCGGCAGCAGCATACAGTCGAGCGGCGTCATCTCGCCGATCAGCTTCATGTCGTAGAACAGGCCGGTGTCCCCCGTATGATAGAGGGTCGTGCCGTCGATCATCAGAACCACTCCGGCGGGTTCACCGCCGTAGGTGTTGTCCGGGGTCATCGAGCCATGATGGGCGATGGTGAACTTCAGCACCCCGAAATCGAAGCGGTACGACCCGCCGATATGCATGTTGTGGGCCCTGAATCCTTTCTGGCTGCAGTAGTTGGCCAGCTCATTCACGCAGATGAAGAGCGGGTCGCACCGCGTTGCGATCTTGAACGCATCGCCGACATGATCCCCGTGGGCATGGGTCAGGATGATGAAATCGGTGTCGACCTGATCCGAGCCTACCGGTGAGGTGGGATTATCGTCCAGAAACGGGTCGATGACCAGCACGAGGCCTGAATCCGTGGTTATCTGAAACGATGAATGGGAAAAATATCTCAATTTCATGCCATCCTCCTGGGCTGATTCCCGCCCTCCATGGCGGTTGAGCCAAAAAAACCCTCTTCCCTGCATACCAAGTAATCAGTGTGCATCTGCAGGTGAACGCAGATTAGCAGCATAGCCGACGCGATTCAATTGCTTTGTTGCAAGCGCCTGGATTATTCGCTACCCTGGGAGCGTCTGGGAAAAGCAAGCCTGGACCAGATCTTGTTATGGACCGCTATAAAAATTTCAGCGAGCTGGCCGCCCACGAATCGGCCTACCACATACGATTCGTCGACCGAAACTGCGAGGTAACGGTGATCGCGCCGCATGGCGGCAGGATCGAGCCGAACACCAGCGAGATCGCCGCGCTGATCGCCGCAGACGACTGCAACCTCTTCTGCTTCAACGGACTGAAAGCAGGGAGCAACCGCGACCTTCATATCACCAGCCATCGCTTCGATCATCCCCGGGCCCTGGCGCTGGCTCGCAAGGCTGCAACGGTGGTGGCCGTGCACGGCTGCATGCACACCGACCCAATTGTCCATCTGGGCGGGCTCGACGCGGAACTGATCGAGCGGACCCGCCGCCGGCTCCACGCCTGCAATATCGTGGTCGAACCTGCGATCCGGCGCTATGCCGGGATCAATCCCGAGAATCTCTGTAACCGGGGAACCCGAAGGAAAGGAATGCAGATCGAGGTGTCCAGGCCACTGCGGGATTCACCCGCCGCCCATATCGCCATCGCCACGGCCGTTCGCTCGGCCTTGCAGAAACAAAACAACGGGAGAGGGTAGGGAGCCCCTCTCCCGTTCCTACGCTAGAAATGACCGGTTGATATGGCAGTTGTCCTGTTTCTAGCAGAGAGCGGAAAATGCGGTGGTGTTCACGAGCACCGGTGCAGAGCCCCTGCCCGGCAAACAGCATCGGCGCACGGCGCCCAACCGGGCAGTACTCACCGCCTGGTTCTCTATCAAAGATTGTACCCCGTTTCCGGTTTCAGGAGTCTGGATAATAGCCATTTCTCACAAAACCGCAATCGGCAAAACCCTTACCTAAGGGTGGGTAAAACTACTGAAATGTTTAAAATAATATGTATTATCAGACAATTAATAATTGATAGCAGGTGTCGTTAATTATCTTGAGCGGTGAAAAATTCACTGCCTCATCTCCGATTTCAAATTTGTTCAAAATGTGCCGGCCGGCCACAGCCGAATCAAGCTAATGGACAACGAGTTTGTCAGGAAGGGTACGTAGCCCCCATGCAGCCTCGCAGCCTGGCCGTGTCACCGGAAAAAAGGTGGCGGGGCGAAGAGACATGATGTTCGAGTTGTGCATTCCGGCATAGGCATCGGGTACAAAGCATCCCTGGGACACGCGGTCGATTTCGGTTAATCCTCGATCGGGTTGTGGCATGCTACCTGGGTTTCCCCCAACATTCTCATGTCGGGAAAGGTCTTCAGGCACTGGTCGGTCGCTTCCGAACAGCGGGGGTTGAAATAGCAGCCGGGGGGCGGGTCGATTGGCGACGGCAGTTCGCCGTGCAGCACGATCCGCTGCTTCTCGCGGGTCGGATCGGCAATCGGAGTGGCAGACAGCAGGGCCCTCGTATAGGGGTGACGGGGATGGTTGAAAACCGTGTCCCTGCTGCCCTTTTCGATGACCATGCCGAGATACATCACCATGATTTCGTTGGCTATGTGCTTGACCACCGACAGATCATGGCTGATAAACAGGTAGGCGAGATCGAATCGGTCCTGCAGGTCGGCGAGCAGGTTGAGGATCTGCGCCTGGATCGACACATCCAGGGCCGATACCGGTTCGTCGAGCACCAGGATGTCCGGATTGAGCATCAGCGCCCTGGCCACCGCGATGCGCTGCCGCTGCCCGCCCGAGAACATGTGCGGGTACCGGTCATACTGCTCGGGCCTCAATCCCACCAGGTCCATCATCTCGCGAGCGGCCCGGCGACGCTGATTCTTGGTCATCGTGGTGTTGACCAGCAGCGGCTCTTCGAGGGCATGCCCGATCTTCTGCCGCGGGTTCAGGGAACCATAGGGATCCTGAAAGACGATCTGAACTTTCGATTTGAGCTCTCTTCGCGTGTTGCTGTCCGAGCCGACGATGTCGATGCCGCTGATCTTCAACCCACCGGAGGTGGGCCGCTCGATCATCGTCACCAGTCTGGCCAGCGTCGATTTTCCGCACCCCGACTCACCGACTACCGCCAGCGTCTTGCCCCTTTCAAGGGTAAAGGTCGCCCCGTTCAGGGCCTTCAGCACCGCCTTCTGCTTGAAGGTGCCGCGGCTGACCTCGTAGAACCGCTTCAGGTTTTCGGCTTCGAGAATGATTTCACCGCTCATGTCGGGTCGCCCTCCGCACCGGGGTGGTTCATGGGTTTGCCCTGGTCGAGCGGATAGTGGCATAGGGCGCTGCCCAACCGGGCGTTCACCCGCTGCGGTTCAGTCCCCCTGCACAGGTCGGTGGCGAAGCGGCAGCGGGGAGAGAACTGACAGCCCTGGGGACGGTCGAACTGGCCCGGTACGACCCCGGCGATCGACGGCAGATGCCTGCCGCGGGCGCGCTCCGGCAGGGCCGCCAGGAGCGCCGCGGTATAGGGGTGGTGCGGATCGGAGAACAGCCCCGTGATGGACTGCTGTTCGACCTGCTGACCCGCGTACATCACGATGACCCGTTCGGCGGTCTCCGCCACCACGCCCATGTCGTGGGTGATCAGCACCAGGGCCATGCTTGTTTCATCCTGAAGCTTGAGCAGCAGATCAAGGATCTGGGCCTGGATCGTCACATCGAGCGCGGTGGTCGGCTCGTCGGCGATCAGCAGTCGCGGACTGCAGGCGATGGCCATGGCAATCATCACGCGTTGGGACATGCCGCCGGACAACTGATGCGGAAAGGCCGACAGCCGTTTTACCGGCTCCGGGATGCCGACCTGGTTGAGCAGCTCGATGGAGCGCTCCCGCCGCTCCCGGCGATCCATCCTGAGATGGGTCTTGAGCGCCTCTCCGAGCTGAAACCCGACCGTGAAGCAGGGGTTGAGACTGGTCATCGGCTCCTGGAAAATCATCGAGATCTCCCGGCCGATAATCGACCGCTGCTGATGCCTGCTCATATCCAACAAATTTTTCCCGTCGAACACCATGCGCTCGGCTGTGACGTTGGCGGTCCACGGCAGCAGCCCCATCAGCGCCAGCATCGACACCGACTTGCCCGAACCGGACTCGCCGACAATGGACAGCACCTCGCCCGGATCGAGCCTGATCGAGACCCGGTCGACCGCCGTAAACAGTCCGCCCGCCGTCTGAAAGGCCACCGAGAGGTTTTCTATTTCAAGCAGAGACATGATCAGCCGTCAGGAGCGTTTCAGTTTCGGATCGAGCGCATCGCGCAGACCGTCGCCCATCATATTGATGGCCAGCACGGTAAGCAGGATCGCACAGCCGGGAAACGTCACCACCCACCAGGCCCGCAGGATGAACTCCCGGGCTTCCGCCAGCATGGTCCCCCATTCCGGGGTCGGCGGCTGGGCTCCCATGCCGAGGAAACCGAGGGCGGCGGCATCGAGAATGGCGGTTGAGAAGCTGAGCGCCGCCTGCACGATCAGCGGGGCCATGCAGTTGGGCAGAATGGTCACGAACATCAGACGCAGCTTGCGCACCCCGATCACTCGCGCCGCCGTCACGTAGTCCTTGTTCATCTCGCCCATCACCGCCGCCCGCGTGAGGCGCACGTAATGGGGCTGCTGAACGATGGCGATGGCGATCATCGCGTTGATCAGGCTCGGCCCGAGAATGGCTACCAGCACCAGGGCCAGCAGCAGGCTCGGAAAGGCCAGAATGATGTCCATCAGCCGCATGATGACGGTATCGACCCGCCCCCTGAAAAAGCCGGCGATCAGGCCCAAGATGACGCCGACTGAGAGCGCCACGGAAACCACCACACAGCCGATGAACAGCGAATAACGGGCCCCGTGGATCAGCCGCGAAAGGATATCGCGACCCACCGCATCGGTTCCCAGGGGAAAGGTCAGCGACCCGCCATGCTGCCAGAACGGCGGCTTTAAAAACGCATCCCGGTACTGGTGGTTGGGGAGATGTGGTGCAAAAAAATCGGCAAACACCGCCACGATCACAATGGCGATGAAAAAGGCCAGACCGATCACCGCCCCGCGATTTTCGCAGAAATAGGACCAGAACTCCTTGAGCAGCGCGAGCCTTCCGCCTTCCCGGGCATCCAGTTGCTGATCGTATACCGCATCCGCCATCGTCACTCCGTATGCCTGATTCTCGGATTGATCAGCCCGTAGAGCAGATCGACCACCAGATTGACGACCATGATGATGGCCGCGATCAGCAGCAACCCACCCTGCACCGACGTATAGTCCCGCCGGAAAATGGAATCGACCATCCACTTGCCGATGCCCGGCCACGAAAAAATCGTCTCGGTAAGGATCGCTCCGGCGAACAGCACCCCGACCTGCAGCCCGATCACCGTAATCACTGGGATCATCGCGTTGCGCAGCGCATGCAGACCGATCACTCGCGACGGGCTCAAGCCTTTGGCCCGGGCGGTCCTGATATAGTCCTCGCCGAGTACCTCGAGCATCGCCGAGCGGGTCTGCCGGGCAATCACCGCCAACGGGATGGTGCCCAGAACAATGGTCGGTAAAATCAAATGCTTGACCGCAGATACGAAGGCGCCTGGCTGCCCTGAAAGCAGGCTGTCGATCAGCATGAAGCCGGTGACCGGTTCGAAGAAATACATCAGCGATATTCTGCCCGAAACCGGCGTCCAGCCGAGAATTCCGGAAAACAGGATGATGAGCAGCAACCCCCACCAGAAGATCGGCATCGAATAGCCGGTCAACGCACTTGCCATGACCGTGTGGTCGAACGGCGACCCGCGCCTGACCGCGGCGATCATGCCGGCCGGCAGCCCGACGATGACGGCGAACAGAATCGCACACAGCGACAGTTCCATAGTTGCCGGGAAGAGGGTCGCGAATTCTTCCAGGACCGGCTGCTTGGTCACGATGGAGGTGCCGAAATCTCCGTGCAGCAGGTTGTTGAGATAGGTCCCGTACTGCACGATTATCGGCTTGTCGAACCCGAATTCGGCCATCATCCGAGCATGCCGCTCCTCGCTCATGCCGCGCTCACCGGCCAATAAAAGCACCGGATCACCGGGCAGCAGCCTGATGAAGGTAAAAGCGATCAGCGTCACGCCCAGAAAGGTGGGAATGATGACGCCGATCTTCTTGAGAATGAAGGTGAGCATCCGGGGGCGAGGGCAGCCTGCTGCCCGAAGGCCTGCGTCTGCCGGCCTTCGGGCATGTCCATACGGACTATTTCAGGTCAACGCCGTAGAAGATATGTCCGCCGAACGGATCGATCTTGAAGTCGACGACTTCCTTGCGAACCGGCTTGAACACGACGGAGTGGGCGATGGTCGCCCACGGGGCCTGCTCCTTGAAGATTACCTGGGCCTGCTCGTAGAGTTTGGTACGTTCTTTCACGTCGGCAACCACTTTGGCTTTCTGGATCAGGTCCTCGAACGGCTGATAGCACCAGTTCGCACGGTTGGACCCGCCGACGCCGTCACAGCCGAGCAGCACCGCCAGGAAGTTGTCCGGGTCGCCGTTGTCTCCGGTCCAGCCCAGCAGCACCGCGCCGTCGCGATTCTTGTCCTTGGAACGGTCGAGATATTCGCCCCACTCGTAGGATACGATCTCGGCCTCAACCCCGACCTCTGCAAAATCCGCCTGGATCAGTTCGGCCATGCGGCGGGCGTTGGGGTTGTACGGACGCTGCACCGGCATTGCCCATATTTTCATCTTCAGGTCCTTGACCCCCTCGGCTTCGAGCATCGCCTTGGACTGCGCCGGGTCGTACGGATCATCCACGACCGCATCGTTGTAGGACCAGATGGTCGGCGGGATCGGATTCTTGGCAATTTTGCCGGCGCCCTGGAATACCGCGTCGAGGATCGCCTGCTTGTTGATGGCCATGTTCAGCGCCTTGCGGACCTTGGGGTTGTCGAAGGGGGCGACCATGGTGCTGTAGGCCAGGTAGCCGACGTTGAGACCTTCCTGCTGGAGCAGGTTGATATCGGGGTCCTTGGCCATCGCGTCCAGATCAGCCGGGTTCGGATACGGCATCACGTGGCATTCGCCGGCCTTGAGCTTCTGGTAGCGAACCGAGGCATCAGGGGTAATCGCATAGACCAGGTCGTCGATCGCAGCCTTGCCTCCCCAGTAATCGGGATGGGCCTTGTAGCGAATGACCGCGTCTTTCTGGTATGCAACCAGCTGGAACGGTCCGGTACCGACCGGCTTTTGGTCGATGACGGCAGGGGTGCCGGCGGCCATCATCTTATCGGCATACTCCTGGGAATGAATCGATGCGAAATCCATCCCCAGGTTGGCGATCATCGGCGCTTCGGGGCGATTCAGCACGAATTTGACGGTGTAGTCGTCGACCTTCACGATGTCCTTGATGAGGCTGGGCATCGACATGCCCTCGAAGTACTCGTAAGAAATGCCCTCGGTGACGTTGTGGAACGGGTGATCCTTGTCTAGCTGGCGCTTGAAGGAAAAGATCACGTCGTCGGCGTTGAAATCGCGTGACGGGGTGAATTCCTTGGTGGTATGGAATTTGACGCCTTTTCTCAGATAAAAGGTGTATTCGAGGCCGTCATCGGAAATCTCCCAGGTTTCGGCGAGTGCCGGAACGACTTTGGTGGTGCCGCGCTCGAATTCCACCAGCCGGTTGAAGACCGGGCGGGACGATGCATCGAAGGTGGTGCCTGCCGTGTAAAAGGCGGGGTTGAAGCCCTCCGGGCTTCCTTCTGAACAGAACACCAGCGTCTTCGCCTGGACGGCAGCGGCGCCGGCCAGGAGCATCGATGCACCGCACAGTGCCGCGAGCAACTTCCTGTTGATCATTTTCATAGTGGTTCTCCTCCGTTCAATTGGTCTTTGACCGGCGACTGTTTCGCCGATTCGAACATTTCACCCCCGCCGATCGGGGGGCTCATATCGCTCACTCCCACAGACGTGTCTTGCTGTTGTACCGTCGAGACATCAAAGGAAAAAAATAATCTCAAATCATTGATTGGCAAGCTGCGCCGGCGAGTTTCCGACGCTGTTCAAACGCTTTTCATCGATTCGCTATGCGTCGCCCTTCTCCCGCGGCAGAATCAGGTTCAGCACCAGTCCCAGAATTCCGGCAAGACCGATTTTTTCGATCGCGAAGGTACCGGCGGTGAACTTCATCCCGCCAATGCCGCAGACCAGGATCACCGCCACGATCACCAGGCTGCGCGGGGTGGCCAGATCCTTGCCGGCCCTGACCAGGGTATTGATGCCGATAACCGTGATCATGCCGAACAGCAGGATCATTACCCCGCCCATCACCGGGCTCGGGATGGTCGCCAGAAAGGCGCCGATCTTGCCGACGAAGGCCAGCAGGATCGCGCAGATCGCCGCCCAGGTCATGATCGCCGGGTTGAACGCCTTGGTCAGCGCCACCGC
>JAJDNR010000114.1 GCA_022340565.1 Desulfofustis sp. | reverse complement strand
GAGTCTGTCTGCTCTATCCTTTGTGACGCAGCCTGGCTATAATCATCTTGCTGCCAGCGATCTGGTTTAAAAAACAAAGCAGAGGCATCTGATGAATCAAAAAAAAATAGCAGGTATTGGAGAGTTGCTTTGGGATGTCTTGCCCGATATGGAGCAACTTGGCGGGGCACCAATTAATTTTGCTTATCACGTTTCAGCGCTTGGGGCTGAAGCGGTTGCTATCTCGACAATCGGCAGCGATATCAGAGGTGAAAATGCCCTGAAGGAGTTGCAAAGCAGGGGGGTAAATACTCGTTATATAAGTATCTTAGAGCAATTTGATACGGGATATGTAACTGCAAGAGTTGATGACAAAGGGGTTGCAACCTATGAATTCCCTGACGATGTGGCCTGGGATCACCTGGCCATAAACCCTGCTGCGCAAGCATGTGCAGCGGGACTCGAGGCCATTTGCTTCGGTACGCTTGCGCAAAGATCGGATGCGGCCCGATCGGCGATTCACCGATACCTGGGAACTACTTCTGAAAAAACCATAAAGGTCTATGATCTTAACCTGCGCCAGAACTTTTATAACCGGTCTGTCATTGAAACGTCGCTGAGATTAAGCACGGTTTTAAAGCTCAACGATGATGAACTGGCCCTGGTCTCTTCGCTTTTTCGGCTCAGCGGTGCTGAACATGAGCAAATGGAAGCACTGCGCACGCATTTTGACCTCGAGCTTGTAATTCTCACCAAGGGAAGCCGCGGCAGTATTTTAATCAACGGAGACGAGATATCTAGACATCAGGGCTTTGCGGCCGAGGTCGTCGATACCATTGGTGCTGGTGATTCATTCACCGCGGCAGTGGTAATTGGATTGCTGAGTAATAAAAGGCTTGATGAAATTAATGAGAAAGCGAACCGGCTTGCCGCTTACGTGTGCAGTCAGCCCGGGGCAATGCCGCCAGTTCCTCAGCACTACAGATATGAGTAGATGGGGCTTTTCTTTGGGAATCTCATTTTTTCGGTCAAAAATGGACAAAAAAACCTGCAGACATGAATCACTGCCATATGCTCGAACACGAGGACGACGGCATGATGAGCCAGTTCGAGGCGGTTGGTTCCGGCAGCGCGGTCTGAAAGGCTTCCCCGGCTGGCGGGGCGTTTCGAGATCAGCTGTCGCTGTCAGCGTCTTGGGTGCGGTAGGTTCTCAAAAACGTATCGAAATCCATCGTGTCGCTCGATTCGAGTTCGGCCTGTCTGGTTAGGGAATTCTTGGCTTCGATTGACAGCCGGTCGAGCACCGCCGGGTCCTGCGGAGCTTTTTCGATCGATCTCCTGCGCTCCCTGCTTATCTCCAGGACCCATTCGCTGTATTCCAGCCCTGACCATTGGAGAGCATGAAGAATACGGGCGGACGGGGTCAGGGACGGATCCTCGAGTTTTTCGAGCTGCACCTGCAGCGATCGGGAGTAGATGTCGGAGCTGTGCAGCCGGTCGAGCAGGTCCGCCAGGGGAGAGAACTGACCGATCAGCTGAATTCCCGCGTCCCTGAGGCTGACGTCGCCGGTCATGGCCGACAGCCTGAGCTCCGGTTGCCGTCCCCTGGTGGTTACCGTGTTCAGGTTGTCGGCAATGATCAGGCATTCTGCCGGACTGACCTCGGTGTCCCCCATGAGCAGGCTGGCGATCAGGAACATATCGAGGAAAACCGCCTGTTCCAGGTCGATACCCAGGGGCAGCAGCGGGTTGACGTCGATATTTCTGACTTCCACGTATTCCACCCCGCCTCTTTTGAGTGCCTGCAGCGCGCTTTCCCCCCGCGCCGGCACCCGTTTCGGACGGATGTCACTGTAAAATTCATTCTCGATCTGCAGCACGGTTGCGGACAGCTGGCGGTACTCACCGTCCACCACCACGCCGATTTTTTCAAATTCCGGGTGAACCGTGTTGATCGCCTCGGTAAGGGTTTTTATGTAGGTATTGATCTGGTTGAAACAGATGTTGATCGACGATTGCGCTGAATTCGAATAGCCGAGGTTGCTCATTCTCAGAGACGTTGCCCAGGGCAGAAAGAGGCTGTCGTCATGCAGCGGCTCGAGATATTTCGTATCCTCGCCGAGAAAGGATCGGGATAACGCCGGCGAGGCGCCGAAGAGATACAGCAGCAGCCATGAATGCCTGCGGAAATTCCTGATCATCGTGAAATAGCCGGATGATTTGAACGACTGCAGGGATTCATGGTTATTGAGGAGTGCCCGGTAGCTCTCCCAGAATTCATCAGGGAGTGAAAAATTATAATGAATTCCAGCAATTGACTGCATCATCTTGCCGTAACGATGTTGCAGACCGATGCGGTAGATATGCTTCATGCGGCCGATATTTGAAGTCCCGAACCGGGCGATCGGGATCACCGAAGGGTCGTCAATCCGGCACGGCATGCTCGATACCCAGATGAGTTCCTCGTCAAGGACGGCATAGGTGTATTGGTGAATCGCCTGGAGAAAATGCAGTGCCGCCGCAGGGTCCGTCACCACCGGAGTGATCAGTTCAAGAAGAGATTCCGAGAAATCGGTGGTTATGTAGCGGTTTGTCAACGAAGATCCGAGTCCGGCGGGATGAGGTGTGCGGGAAATGGCGCCGGCCTGATCAACGCGCAGACCTTCCTTTTCGATACCGTGCAGCGCCCCTCCGAGAAGCCGGTGGGTATCGTTTTTTTCAAGCCTCTCCAGGCGATCGTACAGGGGTTCGGTCATAATAGATTCTTATCTGTGGAGCCCGGCGTTGTGGATTTGTGGCGCAGGCAGCCAACAAAAAGGGCCGGACCCTGATGCGCACCGTTCACGAAACAGGCGTGTGTGATCACCCGAATCGACCTGCCAGGAGGGCGGACTTGATCTGTTCGATGCCGACGCGCTCGACGAAACGGGCGGTCCGCTCCTTTTTCTTGCCATTCGCCGCGTAATATTCAAGCAGGCGCTGACTGAGTGAAATGACCTCCTCCCTCGACAGATCCTCGGCGATGATGTCACCAACCCGCACCCTGCGCCCGGAATTCCCCCCGAAGACCAGGGTCCAGCCTTTTTTCTTGGCCATGATGCCGACATCTCTGACGAAGCTTTCACCACAACAGAAAGGACAGCCTGACACGCCGATCTTGACCTTGGCCGGCAGTGCCATGCCGAGGAAGAATTCCTCGATTTCGATGCCCAGTCCCAGAGAATCCTGGACACCGAACTGACAAACCGCATTGCCGGGGCAAGCCTGGACGTAGTGGAGGCACAGTTCGGTCGCTTTGCCCATGTCCATGTTCAGGTCCTTCCAGATCTCGTTGACCACTTCTGCTTTCATCCCAACCAGGGCCAGGCGGTGACCGGAGGTGATTTTGATTATCGGGATATCGTACTTTTCGACCACGCCGGCAATGGCCTTGAAGTCCTCCAGTTTCGCCAGACCGCCGGGTATTCTCGGAACAATCGCATAGGTCTGCTTGTCCCGCTGTAATATCGCACTCTGGGGTTCTCTATTCATCGGTGTCTCCTGTGGTTCCTGAAAAACGATGTCGGTCCGGGCATGATATCCTTAGTGCCGCCATAGGGCACGACAAAATTGATCATCATCGTGTCGGCTTGCCTGGTTTCACCATGCCTGCGGCCGGCAGCGGCCTCATTCCCGCGGGTTTTCTTGATCCGGTGCTTTGGGTTGGGAAGCGAGTGCCTGCGCCAGGAAATCCGGCAGTCCTTTGATGTACAGATCCTGCTTGGCGTAGGGGATTTCGATACGCTCCTCATTCAGCCGTTTGTAGACTGCGGTATTCAACGAGTCAAGGGACCTGCCCTTATCTTCGGGCGTGTCCACCCAGAACAGCAGCTCGAAATCAAGACTCGATGGGCCAAACTGGCGAAACCGGATACGGGGTGCGGGAACCGAGCATACCAGCGGGTCCGCGCTGGCCGTCTGTACCAGAATCTCTTTTACACGGTCGATGTCCGAGCCGTAGGCGACCCCGATTTTCAGTCGCACTCTCATCTTTTCCGAGGGTCCGCCGGACTGATTGAGAATCGTTGAATTGCCGATAATCGAGTTGGGAATCGTCACCTCGATGTCGTCACGGGTCAGAATGCGGGTGCTGCGAAGACCGATGTTGACCACCTTGCCTCTGCCGCCTTTGTCCAGTTCGATATAATCGCCAACCTTGTATGGGGCGTCGGCAATGATGAACACCCCTGAAAACAGGTTGGAAAGGGTATCC
Source organism: Desulfofustis sp. (assembly GCA_022340565.1). GTDB lineage: Bacteria > Desulfobacterota > Desulfobulbia > Desulfobulbales > Desulfocapsaceae > JABDQA01. The sequence continues at coordinate 2,338 of JAJDNR010000114.1, read as the reverse complement.
TTGGCGGCAAAACCGATGGCGATACCGGCGATACCGGCCGAGGCGAGCCAGGCAGTCATGTCGATGTGCCAGACGACAAATACCGCATAGACACCGGCGCCGAAGATGACGATCTTGGCCAGGTTGTCGAACAGCGTCACGGTTCGATACTGGATGAAGGTGAATCTGTTGGTGAGTCCCGCTACCCGCTGCAGCAGCAGCGAGGCGAGACTGGTGAAAAATATCACCCAGATGACCACCCCGACGGTGCGTATGCCCCTGACCAGATAGGTTTTCACGGTGTCGATGGGCATCAGTTCGATACCCGCTGTCAGACCGACCACGATGAGCGTATAAAAGATCGGGGGACGCAGCAGTATGGCGATATCGTTGTCCATAAGAAATCGTGTGCGCCTGGTGATGGCACCGATAATCCTGAAGATCAGCCAGCTGAGCAGCGACGCACAGGTCAGGGTGATCAGAATCACGATAACGCTTTGAATCCAAGGATTTGTTGAAACCAGTTCGAAGAACGGACGGAGCGAATCGATGATCACCGTGTCGACCTGCTGACTTACCTGACCATCGAGAATCGACGGCTCCGGCTGCCCCTTGACTTGAGCTTTGGCGTCCATCGCCGCACCTGCCAGACCGATGGATATGAGCACGGCGCTTCGGCAGAGAAGAGAAACTGATCCGGATGGCATTGAATCCTCTATGAAATGCAAGCTCCTGGTCTTAAAACCTGCAACGGTTTTCCTCGAAATGGTTTCGCGGGGGATCCCTGCGGCCTGCGTCCGCCTGAACGGCGGTCGCTTCCTGGGGAACCCGATGAACTGCGGCACCTGCCAGGAAACTACAATAGGCATTACCGACGATATATAAAGAACTATTTTGTCTGAAATTGCCAGCATTGCAACGGTTTGGCACGGTGTCCGAAATTATTTAGGCGAGCGTATCCTGTCGGGCTGGGTGCGAGGATGCAATAATGCTCGCAGCAGCAAGTGACGGGGCACGATCAAGCACCACCCCTCCGGCTCCGCTGCGCATGATCATGGCAGCGGGGCTGAGCCGGCCATGGCTCTGCATCGTGGCAGGGCATCGACGCGCCTCCATCGAACCGTCGGTGCTGCTGGTTCTTGCCGCAGGAACCTGGGGTCGAAGAAAAGGATGATTCAGGCCGGCAATGCATGTATAGTAAACGTATGCAGGCAGCCGCCGGTAACGCTGGCCGTATAAGCCGTCTGCCTGGAATAGTGTGAGTGCCCGCATGAACGAATCTCTTGCCTCCCTCGATCTGGGAAATCAGGTCAGAAAGCTGAGGAACCAGCGCAATCTGACCCTGCAGGACCTTGCCGACCTGACCGGCCTGTCCAAGCCGAACCTGTCGCAGATCGAAAATAATCTCGTTACCCCGCCGATCGCAACGCTGCTGAAGATCGCTACCGCCCTCGGGGTTCCCATCGGCTATTTTTTCCAGGAATCGCCGCAGCGGCGGAATATGATCGTGGTGCGCAAGGAAGATCGCTATGGGGTCGCCAAGGGGCCTCATATCTCGCATATCGGCTATCAGTACGAGCCGCTCGCCTACCCGAAAATCGATAAATCGATGGAGCCGTTCATCGTTGAGATGGAAGAGCGCGATACCAGCGATATCGTTTTCAACAACCATCGGGGCGAGGAATTCCTTTATGTGCTTGAAGGCCGACTGGAGTTCTGCTACGGGGATAATCGAGTGATCCTGGAAGAAGGCGACAGCCTCTACTTCGACTCCATCGTTCCCCACGGCTACCGGGGAATCGGAGGGTCCGCGAGAACCCTGGTGGTCATCTATAAACCGGACTGAACCGCCTGTTGTTGCGGTTTTATTTCATCCCGCCGGGTCTGGTCCCTGAGGCGTTTCATGTAATCAACATAATTTCTTCATAATCCTCGCCGGGAAGCTGGTAATTATTTCCCTGATAATTAATTTATATATATGATTTAACATTAATAATATTATCGATACCGAGGCTTTTCCGTGCATAAAAGATTTGTTTATAAAAAATTATATTTGGTATAATTAAACAAAGGGCAGGGCGAATTTCCACCTTCTGCGGAGGCGACCATGGCCGGCGGCAAGGGCATTCCATATATTGCATCAGAGACCTGCAAGGGCTGCGGACTCTGTGTCTTTGTCTGTCCCGAGTCGGTGCTCTGCATCGACGATACCGTAGTCAATTCCCGGGGCTACCATCCGGCCGCTGTTGCTGATCCGGAACGCTGCATCGCCTGCATAAGCTGTGCGCTGATGTGCCCCGATACGGCAATTACCGTCGAACGGTTTTCCCGGTCGAAAGGGGGCTGAGATGGGCAAGGC
>JAJDNR010000096.1 GCA_022340565.1 Desulfofustis sp. | reverse complement strand
GCCCGGACATCTACGTGAATCTCGGTTATGGCATGTCAGACGGGGTTCCGATCGTCGCCCAGCAGGAGGAGATCACCGATGATCTGGTGTTCATGATCGAGCAGGGCGCCATCGCCGGAATCCCCACCACCGGACTGAATTTCGGGGCGATGTTCAACCCCACGGCGATCGTCGACGATCCCTACCAGTTCGATTTCTTCCATGGCGGCGGGCTGGATATGGCATTTTTGGGCTTTGCCCAGGTGGACAGGCACGGTAATATCAATTCGACCAGATTCGCAAACTTCGTGACCGGCAGCGGCGGTTCGATCGATATCTCGTCATCGGCCAGACAGGTCGTCTATTGCGGAAGCTTTGCGGTGAAGTCCGAACAGGATATTTCTGAAACCGGGCTGAAGATACGCCATCCGGGAACAGTTAAAAAGTTCGTGGACCACGTGGACCAGGTCTCCTTTTCCGGGAAAAGCGCTCTGCAGCGCGGCCAGCGAATCGTCTACGTGACCGAGCGGGCGGTTTTCACGCTCATGCCCGAGGGATTGACGCTGCTCGAGATCGCCCCGGGGATCGATCTGCAGGTGGATGTCCTTGACATGATGGAGTTTGCGCCGGTGATCAGCCCGCACCTGAGGACCATCGATCCGCTCATCTACGTGAATACCAAACTCGGTCTCAAGGAGCGCTTCGCGCAGCACCGCACGCGGCGGCAGGCAGCCCGGGGAGGAACCGATGCTGGTTGAGACCCCGCAACATCCACCCGAGGTCTACGCACAGATCAGGGAGATGGCCGCAGATTTTGCCCGAGATCAGATCCTCCCGCATGCCGAAAAGATCGACCGCGACGAGAGCTTTCCCGAGGATATCTTCAAGCAGATGGCGCAGCTCGGGCTGTTCGGAGTCACCATCCCCGAGGAGTACGGCGGTGGAGGAGTTGACTGCTATGCATATGCGATCGTGATGGAGGCGCTGGCCCGAGGATATTCGTCGGTAGCCGACCAGTGCGGCCTGGTCGAACTGGTCGCGACGCTGATCCACCAGTTCGGAACCGACCAGCAGAAAGCTCGGTGGCTCTCGAGCGTCACCGGATTCGAGCGCAAGGTTGCCTATTGCCTGACCGAAGCCGAAGCCGGCTCCGATCTGTCCTCCATCAGGACCACGGCGGTGAGGCAGTCGTCGGGCTGGCGGCTGAACGGCTCGAAGCTGTGGATCAACAACGCGCCGCTGGCCGATATCGGCATCGTGCTGGCGCGGACCGATCCAGAAAAGGGGCATCGGGGGATGTCCGTCTTTGTCGTCGATCTCCACGCCGACGGCGTCAGCCGCGGGCCCCGGGAGCACAAAATGGGGCAGCGGGGCTCCCAGGTGGGGCCGCTGTTCTTCGACGATGTCCAACTGCCCGGGGAGGCGCTGCTCGGGGAACAGGACCGGGGCTTTTACATGATCATGAGCGTGCTGGAGAAGGGGCGGGTCGGGATCGGCGCGCTGGCCACCGGTATTGCCCAGGCGGGGCTGGAAGCGGCCCGCGACTATGCGAAGACCAGAAAGCAGTTCGGCAGGCCCATCGCCGATTTCCAGGGGATCCAGTGGATGCTCGCCCAGATGTCGATGGAGATTGCCGCTGCACGGGCACTGGTGCAGCGGGCGGCGCTGCTGATCGACAACGGGAAATCGGCGACCGAGGCCAGTTCGATGGCCAAATGTTTCGCTTCCGATATGGCGGTCAGGCAGACCGCCGAAGCGGTGCAGATTTTCGGCGGCAGCGGCTATATCAAGGGGTATGAGGTGGAGCGCCTCTACCGGGACGCAAAGATCACCCAGATCTATGAGGGCACAAACCAGATTCAGCGCACCATTATCGCCAGGCAGCTGCTGAAATAAAAGGTTATCGTTCATTCAATCAGGGGCGGAAGCCTCCAGGGATGCAGCCATGTTGAAAATCGACCACACGATTACACCGGAGTCGCTCACCGCCAGGCTGGACAAGATGTTCGAGCTTGCCGGTCAGAAGATTGCATCGATTGAACAAACCTGGGATACTACGCGCGGCACCCCGGTATTTACCATCCGCGGCGAGTATACCTCGCGGGGCTGGACCGAATGGACCCAGGGCTTCCAGTTCGGCTGCGCGCTGCTGCAGTTCGATGCGACCGGCGATACCCGCTTCCTCGAGTCGGGACGCCACAACACGATCACCCACATGGCTCCCCATATAAGCCATATCGGGGTGCACGACCACGCCTTCAACAACGTCAGCACTTACGGAAACCTGCTGCGGCTGATGCTGGAGGGACGGATCGAAGAGAACCGGCGGGAGCGAGAGTTCTACGAGCTGGCCCTGAAGATGACCGGGGCGGTGCAGGCGGCGCGTTGGACCGACATCGAGGGCGGCCTCGGCTTCGTGTACTCCTTCAACGGCCCGCACTCGCTTTTTGCCGATGCGATCAGGACGGTCCGGGCGCTGACCCTGAGCCACCAACTCGGGCACCTGCTGATGGGGGAGCAGGATGCCAGGATCAACCTGCTCAAACGGGCGCTGCAGCACTGCGAAGCGACCGCCAGGTACAATGTCTACTTCGGTACCGGCCGCGATACCTACGATGTCAGGGGACGGGTTGCCCATGAAACGATCTTCAACGCCACCAACGGCACCTATCGGTGTCCCAGCGTCCAGCAGGGTTACTCGCCGTTCACCACGTGGACGCGGGGACTGGCATGGATCCTCTGCGGCTACCCGGAGCTGATCGAATACCTGGCGACGGTCGATGAAGCGGAATTCGCGGAACTGCTTCCAGGCATCTATCCCGACAGGCAGTCGGTGCTCGATCGATTCATCGAGGTGACCGAGGCCGTGGCTGAGTTCTATATCAACAACGCGACCCCGGACGGGATCGTGTTCTGGGACAGCGGAGCACCGGGGCTGGCCGGCATGGAAGGTTGCCTGGACCGGGTATCGGACCCGTTCAACGAGTTCGAGCCGGTCGATTCCTCATCTGCAGCGATCTCCGCCCAGGGATTTCTGAGGATCGGCAGATTCCTGGAAGCCCGTGGCGACCGGAAAGCGGGCAGGCGCTACATCCAGGCGGGGCTGACCATGGCCGCGACCCTGCTCGAGGAGCCCTATCTTTGTCTTGATCCCGATCACCAGGGCCTGCTGCTGCACTCGGTGTACCATCGGCCCAACGGCTGGGATCATGTCCCGGAAGGGAGGCGGGTGCCCTGCGGTGAATCGTGCATGTGGGGCGATTACCACCTGATGGAGCTGGGGGTGTATGTCAAGCGGCTTGCCGATGCGGCCCCGTACCATAAGTATTATCTTGATACATGAGACCGTCAAAAAGGGCAGCAGAGGCGCGTGCAGCCATGGAGCGGCATGACGGCTGAATCAATTCAGCGGGGCATGCTCGGGGGCGGAGACGGCTGCGGGGTGAAACGCGGACCGGAGTCCCAGACGGTCACGGAGATCATCGATCGATTCACCACAAACATCGAGCGGAGTTGAGAACAATGGAAATCAGACAGGCGGTGGTCGCCGGCAGCGGCCAGATGGGGCCGGGGATTGCGTACACCCTCGCATCGGTTGGCTGTGCAGCCACAATCTATGCACGATCCGAGGCCAGTGTCGAAAAAGGGCTGGCGGCTGTCTCTGCGCTTCTGGACATGCTTGCCGGGGAAGGCTGCATCGAGGCTGGGCGGGTTGGATCAGTAAAGGAGCTGGTATCGGGCACGACGGATCTCGAAGCCGCCGTAGAGCGTGCCGACCTGGTGATCGAGTCGGTCCCCGAAAACCTGCAGCTGAAGCAGGAACTGTTCGCACGCATCGAGAAGTCCTGCCCTGCCGAAGCGATCCTTGCCTCCAACACCTCGGGCCTGCCCGCAACCAGTATTGCCGAATATCTAGAGCGGCCCGAGCGGTTCGCCGTCACTCATTTCTGGAATCCGCCGCACCTGATGCCGCTGGTCGAGGTGGTGAAAGGTGAGCGGACGTCCATGGCCACCGTCGAAATCCTGAGCGCGTTGTTGGCCAGCGCCGGCAAGAAACCGGTCAAGGTCCTCAAGGACACCCCGGGGCAGCTCGGCAATCGGCTGTTCCAGGCGCTGATCAGGGAAGCCCTGTATATCGTCCAGGAGGGCATCGCCTCGGTGGAGGATGTGGACACCGCGGTGAAGAACGGGCTTGGCCGGCGTTTCCCGGTGTATGGCCCGCTCGAGCATAACGACGTGGTAGGACTCGATACGCTGTACGCGATTCAGTGCTACATCTGCCGCTCGCTGTGCAGTGACAGCGAGCCCTCCAGCCTGCTCGCCGAGAAGTTTGATAACGGGAAGCTCGGCGTCAAGTCGGGTGAAGGTTTCTATGACTGGAAGGTCCGGGACAGCGGCGCAGTCGTCGCGAGAAGGGATCGCTTCCTGCTCGAACTGCTCAAGCTGGAACGGGCGACGGAGTCGGGTTCGCGGTCGTCGGGTTCTTGATGATGGGGGGAGGCGGCGGTTGGACACACTGATTCACCAGGCCTTGCTGAAAAGCTGAATAAAAGGAGAACGGATATGGAAATCAAGTTGACAGGGAAAACGGCGCTGGTTACCGGCGGCAATCTCGGCATCGGCCGCGGGGTGGCGCTGGCCTTAGCGAAATGCGGCGTCGATGTGGCGATCACGTACTATTCTCATAAGCGCGAGGGTGAGGAGACGGTCAAGATGATCGAGGGCCTCGGGCAGAAGGCCCATGTCTTTCAGCTCGATGCCACCGACAGCTCGCAGGTGAACGAGGTGGTCGGGGAGGCCGCCAAGGCGCTCGGCGGCCACATCGACATCCTGATGAACAACGCCGGCTACATGGTCGGCCGCTGCAAGATCGCCGATATGAGCGATGAACACTGGCACCGGGTCATGGACGTCAATGTGTCCAGCACCTTTTATGTGACCCGCGCGGTGCTCCCTTTCATGAATACCGGCTGGGGGCGGATTGTCAATATGGCCTCGCTGGCGGCGAGAAACGGCGGCGGTCCGGGCGCCGCCGCGTATGCCGCATCCAAGGCGGCGATCATCGCGCTGACCATGGGACTGGCGAAGGAACTCGCCGACCGGGGCATCACCGTCAACGGGGTGGCTCCGGGACTGATTCTGGAAACGCCGTTTCATGAAAATTTCACCACCGATGAGGGCATCCAGGCGATGATCAACGGCACGCCTCTGAAGCGCGGCGGCACACCGGCGGATGTCGCCGGGGCGGTGGTCTATTTTGTGTCGGACCTGGGTTCGTTCATCACCGGCGAGATCGCCGAAATCAACGGCGGTCTCTACTTCGCCTGATCGGTATCGGGCGCACAGGCTGCAGCGAACCGGTCGGATCCCGATTCGCTCAGAGCAGCAGAAACCGGCTACCCATCAATTGGGAACCCATTTGAGGATATGGGCGGCGACCGCGACCAGGTCGCCGTGCTGGTTGGTGATCTCGATCCTGGAGGTGGAACGGTTCTTGTCCCGGTCGATCGATTCGATCTGGTAATGCACGGTGATCGTGTCGTCGATAAAGACCGGTTTGAGGAAGCGGATGCGATCGTAACCGAGGGACACCGGAGTCATATCAGGGGACCCGGCGGGATAGCGCTGCAGGATCATCGTCGACGCCGTCGACATGTAGCCGATCAGCAATGATCCGTGGGCGATCCTCCGGCCGTAGGAGGTCCGCTTCATGAATTCGCGGTCCACGTGGTTGGGGGAAAGATCGCCGGTGATGCCGGCAAACAGATAGATGTCGCTTTCACCGACCGTTTTGGAAAAGGTGACCGCGCATCCGACGGCGAGGGTTTGAGGTTCCATCGAGTATCCCTGCGGCTGAGGTTGATGACGGTGGCCGGCGCGCCCGCTGCCGGATCTGCCTTTACCGTCCGGGCTGCTGACAATGTAGTGAAAAGCGCTTCCTTCGGCAATTAATTTCGACCGAGCCGGCGGACAGCAGCGGCAGGCAGCGGCATACACGCAGGCAGGGCCTGCGGTTGCTGCCGCGGGTGAACCCAAGCAGCGTGAGTCGATTATCATGACTGGATCGATACGGATTCGTTTTGTATAAAAATTTCAATAATTTATTATGTTGCTGCCGGCGCTGATCAGTCGCTGTCGGCGGAGCATAAAAACCTTGACAAAGAAAGTAGGGCATAGGTAGTGTTTCCTGACAGTCAGCGATAGAAGTGCGGCAGGCACAAACTGCTTCACGCTGATAAGGCCCGTTTTACAGGAAAGCGGGGTGGCGGGAATTTAAGCTGGACCATATCAAAAGGAGGAGCGTTATGAAAAGGAAGTTATTCCGTACAGTTGTTGTTGCCTTGTTTGCCAGTTGTATGATGCTCTCGGCATCCCATGCCGCTGATTTCACTTTCCACGGCGCCAGCCAGTTCGATGAAGAGCACGCCTTTACACGGCTTATGCGCAAATTCGAAGAACTGGTGCAGCTCTACTACACCGGCGACAAGACCATCGAGTTCGTGATGCACCTCAACAGCGAGCTCGGACTCGAGAAGGACTATTTCGCATACCTGAACCAGGGAGTTTCGGTCGACTATGCGGTGGTGTCGCCTTCGCACATGTCCACCTTTTCCAAGATGGCGTCGCTGATGGATCCGCCGATGCTCTATCGGAATCACATCCACTGGAGCAAGGTTCTTGGCGGCGATGCGCTGAAGCCGATTGAAGACGATATTCTGGTGCGGTCGGATGTGCGGATCATCGGCTACGGCGGCGGCGGTACCCGCATGCTGATCGTGAACAAGCCGGTCGAGACCATGGAGGATGTGAAAGGGTTGCCGATCCGGGTCATGGGCGCGCCGATTCAGACCAAGATGTTCAGCGCCTTCGGCATGGCTCCCACCGTCATCGCCTACGCCGAGGTTTACAACGCCATTCAGACCGGGGTTATCGATGCGGCCGAGAACGAAGCGGCGGGCATCCAGCAGATGAAATTCTACGAGGTCGGACCGAACATCGCCCTGACGGCCCACGCCATTACCGTACGTCCGCTCTGTTTCGCGAACAAGACCTTCGAGAAGCTGCCGGCTGATCTGCAGGCGGCGATTCTGCAGGCCGGCAAGGACGCCGGAACCTACGGACGCATTCTCGAGTCGTCGGAAGACCGGCAGAAAATGAAGCAGATGGAATCCGAGGGCAAGTTGAAGACGATCTACTTCAAGGATCGTGATAAGTTGGTAGAGGCAGCCAAACCGGTATTGATCGAATACTTCAAAGAGCAGGGAGTTCCTGAACTGTATGACCGGATCGAGGCTGTCGGTCTCTAGTCCCGTCCGTGTTTGACCGGAAACGACCAGCAGAGTATTTGTTGTGACGCAGAGCCGGGGACCCGAGGTTCCCGGCTTTTGTTTATCAGCCGTCCGGGAATCGTCCCGGCACAGCCTTGGGTTGAAACGTTATGAGAAAGGTATTGAACGGCTACTACCGATTTCTGCAGGTGGCGCTGGCGGTGCTGATGGGTCTGCTGCTGATACCGGTGACGCTGCAGATCGTCGCCCGTTACGTCAGCTTCGTTCCCCGTTACATCTGGACTGAGGAGATGGCCCGGTTCTGCTTCATCTGGGTGATCCTGGTCGGGGCGATGATCGCGGTGAGAAATTCCACGCATTTTACCGTGGATCTGATGCCCAAAGCGAAAACCAAGCGGGGTGAGGCGATGGCACGGATGTTCGTCGATTTCTGGATACTGCTGACCGCTCTGGTGTTTATCATCTGGGGCTGGCCGCTGGTCAAGTTCGGGCTCATGCAGACCTCCGAGATGGCGGAAATGCCGATGGTATACATCTACATGGCCTGGCCGATCGCCGGCTTCACCTGGATCTTGTTTCTGATCGAGAAATTTGTCGACAACATCAAACTCTGGCGGAGCGAGAACTGATGACACCGGGTCTAGTTGCTGCAATTCTGTTTACCGTTTTCGGAGTCCTCGTGATCCTGCGGGTCCCCGTCGCTTTTGCGCTGGGGCTGGCGTGCGTTCCGGTCTTCATGATCGACGACCGGCTCACTCCGTTTCTGCTGATGAACGAGATGTTCAAGTCCTACAACGCCTTTGTGCTGCTGGCCGTGCCGTTTTTCCTGATGGCTGCCAACATCATGAACTCGGCGGGTATTACCGATCGGCTGATTCAACTGGCCCGTGCGCTGGTCGGGCACCTGCCGGGAGGGCTCGGCCACATCAACGTGGTGGTCAGCATGCTGTTCGCGGGTATTTCCGGTTCCTCCACCGCGGATGCGGCGGGAATCGGTTCTCTGCTGATCCCGCAGATGAAGAAGCAGGGGTTTTCGCCGTCGTTTTCGGTGGCGGTGACTGCATGTTCGTCGGTGATGGGAGTCATCATCCCGCCAAGCATCCTGATGGTCGTATGGGGCGGGTTGATGACGGTATCGATCGGCGGGCTTTTTCTGGCGGGCGTCATTCCGGGGATGCTGATAGCCCTTTCCCAGATGGCAACGGTATACGTCTACGCAAAGATTTACGACTACCCGATCTATTCCCGTTCGACCGTCAAAGAGGCGCTCGTTGCAATTCTCAAGGCGACGCTGCCGATGCTGACGCCGGCGATCATCGTCGGCGGCATCGTAGCCGGGTTTTTCACCCCGACCGAAGCTTCGGTTGTCGCAGTGATCTACTCGTTTTTTCTGGGCATGGTCATCTACAATACCATCAAGTTCAGGGATGTGCCCAAAATCCTCTACGAATCCGCGAGGTTCGCTGCCATTTCGCTGTTCTGCGTGGGGACCGCTTCAGCCTTTGGATGGCTGCTTGCCTATTATAAGATCCCGCTGATGCTGGTCGATTATCTCAAGCAGTTCGGCGGCGGACCGATCAGCACCGGCCTGCTGGTGGCGTGTGCGTTTCTGTTCATCGGCATGTTCATCGATGCGATTCCGGCAATCATCATCCTCGGCACCGTTATGTGGCCCATGGCCCAGTTTGCCGGGCTCAATCCGATCCATTTCGCGATCATCGGTGTCATCTCCCTGGCCTTCGGACTGGTAACGCCTCCCTACGGGCTCTGTCTGCTGATCAGTTGCGCCATCGGTGAAATAGAACTCAAAGATGCCCTCAGGGATGTCGGAATCATCCTGCTGCCAATGCTCGGCGTCCTGTTGATCGTGATTTTCTTCCCGGATCTGATCCTGGCCCTGCCGCGCTGGCTGATGCCGAAATTCGTGGATTGAGCATCGATGGGGGCGCGATCGGCACCTGGAGGATATTGAATACTCAACTTTCGGAGCAGGAACATGATACAGAAACTATTTGATTTGAGCGGAAAAGTGGCGCTTGTCACCGGGGGCAGTAAAGGCATCGGGCAGGCGATGGCACAGGGACTCGCGGCGGCCGGCGCTGACATTGTGATCAACAGCCGCAACCGAGACGAAATGGACACGGCGATGAAAACCATCCTCGGCGGCACCGGCCGCAAAGGCCACTGCGTGGTTGCCGACCTGTTCAAGCGCAGCGATACCGTTGCGCTGGCCAGAGAAGCCCTGGATGTCATGGGACGGGTGGACATCATTGTCAACAACGCCGGAACCAATATCGTCTATCCGGTCGACAAGATCGAGGACGAGGGCTGGGACCGGCTGATCGAGCTGAACCTGACCGCGCCGATGGTGCTGGTTCGGGAACTCGCCGGCCAGATGAAGGAGCGCAAATGGGGCCGCATCGTCAATATCGCCTCGATGTTCGCGATGCGCACGAAAGGGGGCCGCGGTCCCTATTCCGCCACCAAGGCGGGACTGGTCGGCATCACCAAGACCATGGCCCAGGAACTCGCACCGTGGAACATCACCGCCAACGCCATTGCTCCGGGACCCATCTCGACCCCGCTGACCGACCGGCTGGTGCAGGGAGAGTTGAGAGATTACTTCAATTCGATGCTGGTGGTTGGCAGGTGGGGCAAGCCCGAAGATCTGGTCGGGCCGGTTCTGCTGCTGGCGAGCAATGCCGGCAGTTTTATCACCGGTACCACGCTCACCGTCGACGGCGGCTGGACGACGCGCTGAAAGAAAACGCAAGACTCGCGGAGGAGGTGACATGAAGGTTCTCGTTCTTGGCGGTACCGGCGTGATCAGCCGGGAAATCGTGAAGCTGCTGATCAGGGAAAATCACGAAGTCAGCGTCTATAATCGCGGCAGCAGGCCAACGTCCGCTGCCGGGGTCAGACAGATCGTCGGCAACCGGCTGGATCGCCAGGCATTCGAGGCGGCGATGCGCTCCGAATCCTTCGATGCGGTGATCGACATGATCTGCTTCAACGAGGCGGATGCCCGGTCGACGATAGCCGCTTTTGCCGGATCAGGCGCCCAGATCGTCGTGTGCTCCAGCGTCGCGGCCTACAGGCGTCCGTATGCGACGGTTCCGACGGTGGAGTCGGCCGAATCGCTGTTTCAAGACCCGGTCTTCAGTTATGCGTTCGACAAGGCCGAGGTGGAGCGATACCTGGCGACGGTGATCAAGGATCAACAGGTTCCCGTGACCATCATCCGCCCATCGCTCACCTTCGGGCCGGGCGCGGCGAATGTGGGGGTTCTCAGGCAGAACTACGGGATCGTCGACCGCATACGCAGGAACAAGCCGCTGGTCATGTTCGGAGATGGCAGCACCGCCTGGAGTTTCACGTTTACTCCGGATCTTGCCAAGGCCTTTGTCGGCGTACTGGGAAAGGAAAAATCATTCGGTGAAGCCTATCACGCCTGCAGCGAGGAACGCTGCCGCTGGGAAGATCTCTATCTCGAATTCGCCAGGGTGCTCGGCAAAGACGTCGAGATCGTCCATATTCCGTCGGAGCTGCTGGTGGCCGCGAATCCGGCTCTGTTCAGCCACCTCTACTTTGAAAAAACCTTCCCGGGGTTGTTCGACAACAGCAAACTCAGAGGGATCATTCCAGATTTTCGTTGCGACATCACCCTCCACGACGGGGTGAAGATGATGGTAGACTGGTTCGAGCAGGAGGCCAACCAGGTGGACCCTGTCAAAGACGCTCTGGAGGACAGACTGGTCGAACTGTATCGCGGCTGGAAGGCTCAGATGAAGGACTTGTCGGAGCACTAAAAGACATCCCGCCGACCCCGGTGAGTCTGGGGATCGACCGGGGATGAATCATCAAGGCTCCTGGAGGTATTGCAGTTTTTGGAGCGGGATTACGCCCTGGTTCTGGGAATATTCACGCCGCTATGGCGCTGTTGCCTGCTTGTCAGGATGGGTATGGAAGTGATGCCGGAAGGGCATCTAAAACAGTGAGGACATCATGTTTAAAAGAGAAAACTGGGTAAAAAAACAAGTGCTGGCAGGCAGGACAATCAAGGCGATGTGGAGCCAGACCGGCAGTCCGACCGTTGTCGAGGCGGCGGTATATGCCGGTTGGCCGATTATGCTGATCGACAACGAACATGGTTATACCGGGCTGGAGACGACCATCAACCTGATTCGGGCCGTCGAGTGCGCTGGCGGTCACGTGATTGTGCGGGTGCCGTGGAACGATCCGGTCTACCTGAAGCGGATCCTCGACATCGGTGTGCAGTCTCTGATGATTCCGATGATCAACAATAAGGACCAGGCCGAGGCGGCGGTGGCCGCCTGCAGGTACCCGCCCGGGGGCTGGCGCGGCTATGCGGCCGGGGTTGTCAGGGCAACGGGTTACGGCGCCGACCAGGGGTACGGGAAGCGGGCCAGCGACGAACTGCTCATCATCGGCCAGATCGAGCACCTCGAGGCCACTGCCAATATTGACGCGATTGCGGCTGTCGACGGCATGGATATGCTCTTCATCGGCCCCAACGATCTGGCCGGGTCCATCGGGAAATTCGAGGATCTTAACGATCCCGCGGTGGTCGCCGCCGTGGAGGAGGCGGAAAACAAGATCCGCGCCTCCGGCAAGATGCTCGGCGGCTTTCCGCTGCCCGGCAAAACGGATGAGGAACTGGAAAAGAAAGGCTACCGGTTCGTTGCCCGTCACTGCGATATCTGGCTGTTCAGGACTGCCGCGGCAGAGGCGGCGAAGAGTTTGTAGCAGGCCGGCAATGACCGCACGGGGAATCCTCGATCAACCCGCTTCGATCTCGTGCAGGTACGGGATCGAGGCGGCGGCACCCGGTCTCGTCACACAGATCGAGGCGGCTTTACAGGCCAGCTCCAGGGCAGCATCAGCAGTTTTGCCGCTACTCGACGCGGCCAGGAAATAGCCGACGAAGGTGTCGCCGGCGGCGGTCGTATCGACGGCGTCCACCGGAAATCCCGGCTGCTCGATCCGCCGGTTTCCGTCAGCGCAGATTGCCCCTCGCGCACCCAGGGTCAGCACGATCCTCCCCTTTGGACACAGCTGCGTCAAGGCCGATACAATGTCCGGCGCTCCGCTCCGACCGGTGAGCGCCCGGCCCTCGCTCTCGTTGACGATCAGCAGATCTACCCGGTGCAGCGGCAGGTCATTGACCGCCTCGGTCATCGGAGCGGGATTGAAGGCGAGCCGGCAGGGGCTGTCCAGCGCCCTGCCGAACAGCGTATCGATCGCGCTCACTTCGTTCTGCAGCAGCAGCCAGTCTCCTTCCTCCAGTTCGGAGAAGACGGTTTCGATATCAATATCGTCCATCAGCCGGTTGGCGCCGCCTTCAATGATGATCGAATTCTCTCCGTCGCCGGAAACCTGGATGATCGCATGGCCGGTCGGCCCGTCCTCCACCGACACCGAGGAGGTGTCCACCCCCGATCGATTCAGCATCTCGACCAGGTCCGCGCCGTCCGTACCGATCTTCCCGTAATGGCGCACCTCCGCGCCGGCCCGGGCGAGGGCGATGGACTGGTTGAGTCCTTTACCCCCGCAGAACCGGCTGTAGGCGAGGCTGGGGATTGTCTCGCCGGGCTGCACGAAGCGATCGACCCGGTAAACGTGGTCGATGTTGAGGGAGCCGAAATTGATGATTCTCATGACCGGTCAGCAGCGAGGGAAGCCGACTTGATTCAGCCCCCTTCGCTTCACGCTGTTACTTCTTCTGCGGCAGGTGGCCGAGGTACCAGCCCATCGGGTCGATGAGTTCGAATCCCTGGTCGAGCAGTTTTTTCTTGATGGCGATGACGTTGTTGGTGAGCAGGTAGGGGAAGATTGCCCGCTTTTTTTCGTCCCAGTCCCTGGCGACCAGCACGCTGCCCATGGAGACGTTTTCCTCGGTGACGATGTCGACGATTTTTTTCAGCTGGCCGGGTTGCTCGTTGACGAGAATACAGAGCAATGTGCCGGGTTCGCCTATTCCCATGATGTTGACAAAAGCCTTGAGCAGATCCCGGGTCGACATGATGCCGGTGAGTCTGCCCTTTTCGTCGACCACGGGCAGGGCGCCGACCTTCTTTTGGCGCATCACCAGCAGGGCATCCTGGAGAGTGAAATAGGGGGCGACGGTCAGCAGTTCCGTGGTCATGATCTCACCCACCGTGTGTTGCATAACCTTGTCGAAGGTTAGCTGGTACTCCTCCTCGCTCAGAAAGGTGGACGGCTTGGCGCTTCGCATGTCGCGGTCGGTGACCATACCCACCAGCTTGCCGTCGCCGTCGATGACCGGAAGATGACGGAAATTTCCCGTTTCCATCAGCTGTATCGCATCAACGAGCGTCGTTTCGGGTCTGACGGCGATAAGGTCCGTCTTCATCATATCGGTAATAAACATTGAAGCCTCCCTGTCCTTCTATTTTCTGTGGCGGATGACCTCTTCAGACACCCATCAGTTTCCTGATGTGATTGGTTACCAGGACTGGCAGGATGTCCAGCTGGTATCCCCCCTCGAGCACCGACACGACCTTGCCGTTGGTATGTGTGTTGACCAGTTCCATGATGGTGTCGTTTATGAAATCGTAGCCTTCGGTGGTCAGGCTGGTGCCGGACATCAGGTCGCTTTCGTGCGCATCGAACCCGGCCGACAGCAGCACCGCCTCGGGAGCGAACGACTCGAACGCGGGAACCAGGTCGCCGAGCAGTTTTTCCCGGTATTCCTCATCGCCTCTGCCGGGCAGGATCGTCGAGTTGAGGGTGAAACCTTCGCCGCCGGAATAGCCGGTCTCGAACTCGCGCCCGGTTCCCGGATAGGCGAAGGACGGATGCTCGTGGATCGAATAGTAGAAGACCGTATTGTCGGTATCAAATATGTGCTGGGTGCCGTTGCCGTGGTGAACGTCGAAGTCGATGATGCAGACCTTGTCGACACCATACTGCCGCTGGAGATAGCGGGCGCCGATCGCGACGTTGTTGAAATAGCAGAATCCCAGCGCCTGGTTCACCTCGGCGTGATGTCCCGGCGGTCGCACCGCGCAGAACGCATTGGTCACCTCGCCCTGCATCACCGCGTCGATGGCCTTGAGGACGCCGCCGACCGCCAGCTGGGCGACTTCGTAGGTGTCGCGGCAGATGGAGTTGTCGGCGTGGTCGAAATCGGGCAGCCCCCACAGGCAGGCCTCCTCGAATTTCATGATATAGCGGATATTGTGGACCGCCTCGATCCACCGCTGATCGGCTGGTTCCGCTTTGATCAGCATCAATTTTTCGAGCAGCCCCGCGGTGCTGAGACCGCCGATGATCGACAGCAGCCGTTCGGCGCATTCGGGGTGACCGTTGAAGGTCTTGTGCAGGAGGTACCGCTCGTCGAAAACAAAACCGGTGGTGTTCATCGGATTACCGTTGTTGTGAATCCTGATCCGGGACCGCGCGTCGCTGAGGGCATCGATTTTATCTAGCGTAGCGTGTGAAGGTGGTCCGGGCAAGATTTTTCTGGACCGGCGGCCACAATTCATGTGCTTGCCAAAAGCGGTGATAGCCAATACCATGGGTTCAGCCGGACCCCAATCACCCCGGCCGGGAGATGCCATGAAAAACACGTCAGGATACTGGGCCGATCACTACCAGCAGAACCGGCGTCCCGTCGGCGAAGCGATCGCCAGGATCGAGTCGGGGCAGCGCGCGTTTATCTGGTCATCCTGCGGCGATCCCCACCATCTGGTCCAAGGACCGGCCGATGCCCGGCAAGGCTTTCTGGAAACGCGCCCGGTTCTCATCGACAAAAGCCATATTATTGATTGAAGTCGCGCCGGGATCGCGATACAATTTTCACGGAATTGCGAAGACATCAAACACAGGGACCAGCAGGGGATATCCCATGAAAAAATTGGATGAGCGGCGGGCGGCGTTCCGCATGGATGTGGTATCGAGGGCGATCTGCCGGCTGAAATCAGAGACCGTAATGACCAGCGGCCCGATCAGGGATATCAGCATCGCCGGCCTCTATCTGGAGACCACTGCAAAACCGGCGGTCGGCACCCGGGTCGGGGTTGAGATCGTGCTCTCCGGCAAACACAGCGAGATGGTGATCGGGGCGATGACCGCGGTCATCGTTCGTCATGACGCCAACGGGCTGGCCATAAGATTCGATGAGCGGTTCGAGTGGTTTGCAATGGTGCCGCTCTACTTCCACACGCCCCCCGCTCCCCCGCTGTAGGGGTGAAGCCTGGGCCGATCCGGGCGGAAGCCGCCGGCAGGTGACAATGGCCATAGAGATCGAGAAGAAATTCCTGGTAATCAACGATGCCTGGCGAAGCCTTGCAGACGGTGTGGTGTACCGTCAGGGTTATATCAGTGTCAGCACGACCCGCACGGTCCGGGTCAGGATCGCCGGAGAAACCGGCTATCTGACGGTCAAAGGCGGGCAGCGCGGCGGCGGCAAGCTGGAGTTCGAATATCGGATCCCGGTTGCCGATGCCGAGACCATGCTGGCGGAACTCTGCCAAAAGCCGCTGATCGAAAAGACCCGGTATGCCATTGCCCACCTCGGTTTCAGGTGGGAGGTGGACGAGTTTATGGGTGACAATAAAGGGCTCGTGATTGCCGAACTGGAGCTCGAGTTCGACGGTCAGCCGTTTGACAAACCGGGCTGGGTCGGTGCCGAGGTGACTGGGGATCCGCGCTATTACAACGCCAGTTTGATCAGCTATCCCTATTGCCGCTGGGGCACCTAGCGGGCGGGCGCCGCTCCCGCTGGAAGCGCGCCCGCAACCGGTATCCGTATCGGTTCATGAAGGCCGAATCAGGTCGTCTGATTGAACTTACGCTCCCACTCGTGTTCCCTGCCGGTGACGTTGTCCTCCATGCGCCGGATTCTCCTGTCCAGGTCGTTGAATTTCTTCTTGAGTCGCTGGGCGGCGCTGTGGGGGGAATGGGCGTAGCTGTTGTAGAAATCCCGTTCATCGTCGTTGGCGAACGACTGGGCCGGTTCCGGCTTCATCAGCAGGGCGGCCACCAGGTAGATGCCTAAAACGGGCCAGAATCCACTCAGCAGCAGGGTGATCACGACAAGCATCCTCACCCAGAAGACCCTGATATCGAAATAGTCGGCGATCCCGCTGCAGACGCCGAGGATGACGCCGTTTCTCGATCTGTATAAACCTTTGTTCATGCGGTCTTTCATTACCTGTCTCCTGTATCATGGCCATCCATCAGGATGGTCTCGAGCGCTTCGATCCGCTGTTCCATCTTTTCGAGGCCCCGGTATAGCTCCTGGATCATCATTGCCTCGTCACTCAGATTCTGCTTCGATCGAATCGGGTTCGACTGGCGCATTTTCATGATTACCAGCACCGTCCCGCAGAGCAGGCCGGCGAGGGTGACGAGGGATCCGAAAACGATAGCTACGATGATGACGGGATTCATGGCGCTTGGGGTTTGCAGTGTCTGTCGGGCAACTTGTCAGTTAGAGGCTGCTGTCTTCCCGATCATCGTAGGCGGCAGCCTTCAAGTTGGCAAGCTCTTTTTCGATGTCGTCGTCCGCGGACAGCCCGGCAAACTGGTCTTCCGCCGCGGCTTTCCTGCCGTAGTTGACCAGGTCCGCCTCGGCCTCCATCCGGTCGATACGGCTTTCCAGATGTTCGAATCTCGCCATCGTATCGGCGCTGTCCATCCGGCGGATATCCTCCTGGGCGCGTTTCTTGTTGGCCGCTTTCTTGTGTCGCTGGATGAGGATGCGCTTTTTCTCCTTGGCGGTGGTGAGTTTGGCTTCGAGTTCGCCGATGTCCGCCTGGTACTGTTCGATCAGCCCGGTGTGCTCGGAAATATCGCTGTCCAGCGTGTCGCCGATCTCGGTGAAGCGCCGCTTTTCGATGAGCGCTTCCCTGGCCAGGTCGTCTCTCCCTTTGCTGACCGCCAGTTCCGCCCGCTGGCTCCACAGCGCGATCCGTTCGGCGATGTCGTCACGTCTCCGCTGCAGTTTCTTGCGTCCGGCAATCACCCCTGCACACGCCGACTTGAGTTCGATCAGGGTATCCTCCATCTCCCGGATCATCAGCTTGATCATTTTTTCCGGATCTTCAGCCCGATCGAGCATCGCGTTGATATTGGAACTGACTATGTCTCTGAATCTCGTAAATACACTCATGGCAACCTCCGGTTGGTGAATTGGTTTACTGGTTACATAGCATGTGTTGTGCCAGTTCTAGAAAAATTCGAAATTTCATTGAATATCAAGGAAATAACCATAATGACCAGAATAATGATAGTGTTTAACAATACTCAATAGTAGTAATTTTAACCATATTATGGTAAATATATCCGCAGTGGCAAGATGGGGAGCATCGACGCATCGGTGATGGAGGACGTTCAAGGTCATGTCATATCAACCTCGTGAGGAAGCGCTGGGGCAGTCGGAGCCGTTTCTCGATTTTCAGGATCAACTGTCCAGGGTCGCAACGGTAAACCGGCCGGTTCTGCTGCTCGGGGAGCGGGGCACCGGCAAGGAACTGGCCGCCCGCCGGCTGCACTTCCTGTCCGACAGGTGGGAAGGGCCGTTCGTGACCCTGAACTGCGCCACCCTGTCGCCGACCCTGATCGAATCGGAGTTGTTCGGACATGAACGGGGCGCCTACACCGGCGCCGAAACCCTCCGTATCGGCCGTTTCGAGGCGGCCAGCGGCGGCACGCTGTTCCTCGATGAAATCGGCACGATTCCGATGCAGGCCCAGGAAAAGATCCTGAGGGTCGTCGAGTATTATAGTTTCGAACGGGTCGGCAGCTCAGAACCGATTGAAGTTGACGTACGCATCATCTGCGCGACCAACGCCGATCTGCCGGCTATGGCCCGGCAGGGGGCCTTCAAGCAGGATCTGCTCGACCGGCTGTCCTTCGAGGTGCTGTTTCTGCCTCCGCTCAGACATCGGGGTGAGGATATCATGCTGCTCGCCGAGCATTTCGGGTCGAGAATGCGGTACGAACTGGGAATTGACGAACCGCTCCGATTCTCGGCTGGAGCGGTGCGCTCCCTCGAGGCGCATCGCTGGGAGGGCAACGTCAGGGAACTGAAGAATGTGGTGGAGCGCGCCGTCTACCGTGCTGGTTCGGGGACGATCGACGAAATCGATTTCGACCCGTTCGACTCCCCCTATTTTCCCAGACAACGCCTGCCGGCGGGTGACGAAAACGGCCCGGAAACCGGTCCCGGGGTTGGCACAAGCGATTTGACCGCCGGCTTCAAGGAACTGGTTGCGACCTACGAACAAGGCCTGATCAACCAGGCCCTCGAGGCCACCCGATACAACCAGAAGCGAAGTGCGGAACTGCTCGGTCTCACCTACGACCAGTTCCGGGGACTGTTGAGAAAATATGGGATCTGAAGAGAGAGGACGGGCAGCGTCTCAGTTCAACGACAGATACCCGTAGATGATGCGAACAGCGGCTGCGCTTAGACACAGCACCGCGAACACCCATGCCAGCACTGGGAAATAATCTGGAAACAGGCAGAACAACGCGAAGAAGAGAATCGTCTCGGTTCCTTCGGCAAGTCCACCGAGGTAGTAGAACCCCTTATTGGGGAGCCGCCGGTTGACGATCGAGCGCCGTTCCGCCATGATCGCATAGGCCAGAAAGCTCGTCCCGGTCCCGACGAAGGAGAAGATCAGCACCGCGGCGGCCAGTGCGTTGGCGCCGGGGTCCGCCCATGCAAATCCGGCGACCACCGCTGAATAGAACAGAAAGTCGAGGCAGATGTCGAGAAAGGCTCCCCGGTCGGTGGGCCCGTCGCTGCGCGCGATGATGCCGTCGACCCCGTCCCCGATGCGGTTGAGCAGAATGAGCGTTAGGCCGACATAATAATGGTGCAGACCGACAGCGGCAGCCCCGCCGATGCCGATCAGAAAGGCGGCGATGGTGACCCGGTCGGCACTGATGCCTCGGTTCCTGAGCAGTCGTGCGGTCGCCTCCAGAAACGGTGTCAGCACATGAAGGGCGTGTCGGTCCAGCATCAGCGTGTGGTCAGTTCAGTTCCGTAAACGTGCCGTCCGGTGAGTCGGCCTTGTCATGGGTGACGAGCAGCGCCGGAATATGCATCCGCTGTATCCGGTCGAACACGAAGCTGCGCATGGAGCTTCGCAGGTCCTCGTCGAGTTTGCTGAATGGTTCGTCGAGCAGAATCGCCTCGGGCTCGGCGAGCAGCGCCCTGAGCAGGCTCACCCTGGCCTTCTGGCCTCCGGACAGGGTAGCGATATCTCGATTCTCGAATCCTGGCAGTCCGGCCGACTCCAGACTTGCGATAATCCGAGCTTGTTGTTCCGAACGTCTCAATCCGGCGGGAAGTGCGAAGGCCATGTTGCCGAATACATCCAGGTGTGGAAACAGCAGATCGTCCTGGAAGAGAATTCCGACTTTGCGGTTTTCGACCGCGATATCGTTGAGTTTCCGGCCGTTCAGTAAAATGGTTCCGGTATAGGAGAATCCGGGATCGAGGGTGCCGCAGACCGCGGCCAGCAGGGTCGACTTGCCGCACCCCGACGGTCCCATCACGGTCGCGATCGACCCCGGTGCAACCGTCAGGGTCAGCGGTTTAAAGAGGATTGTAGCGCCGAAGCGGACCTGGACGGAGTCAAGGAAAAGGGTCATGGCCTGAAGGTACACCAAACGGTACGCTATTCGTCAGTTGCGCATCATCTGTCGGTTGCGGTGCATCATAAACGGAATCGCTATCGCCGCCGCATACCCGAGCAGCGGCAGGATCACCTGGCTCAGTGCATAGACGGCGATGATCCTCCTGTCCGAGCCGGCGGCAAGGCTGACCGTCTCGGTGGTGATGGTTGCGAATCTGCCGTTCCCAACATACAGAGTGGGGAGATATTGTGCAATGGACACCGAGAAACCGACCGCAAGACTGAACAGGATCGGCTTTATCAGGATCGGCAGTTTGATCCTGGCAAAGGTTTTAAGCGGACTCCACGACAGGGTTAAGCCAACCTGGCTGTAGCGCCGGTCATAACTTCGGTAGGCGCTGGCCAGGGTGAGAAAGACGTAGGGCAGCACGAAAACCATGTGGATCCATATCAGCGCCAGCCAGGTGCCGTCGAGATGAAGGAACACGAGCAGGACCTGGATGCCGAACAGAAAGCTGATCTGGGGGATCAGCAGCGGCATGAAGACAATCCACAGTGAGCGCCGGTCAATCGAAGGTTGTTTGGCGTATTCCAGGGTCAGCTCGTTTTCAAGGCAGCCAACCACCAGCACACAGCTGATCGCACAACTTGCCAGTGCTGCCGCGACACTCACACCCAGCGGCTCGATCATGCGTCCCCAGTTGTCGGTCCAGGTGGAGATGACGAGCAGCGAAGGCAGAAAATCAGGAAAACGCCAGACCCTGGCGATCGACCAGATCATGAGCACCAGCAGGCTCGTGGTGTTGATCAGCAGAACAAGCATCATATACCATGATCCGGTACCTGCCAGCGGTTCAAAGGGTGACTTGCGTCTTCCGTTGAGCAGCCGGCCGGCCGCGGCTTTCTTGATGAGCTGTTCGGCGAGCAGGGCCAGGGCGATGAAGAGCAGGGTCAGGACGAAGAGCAGCACCGCACCGGCGGCCCCGACCATCCGATAAGCAATATCGGGATCGTTGAACCAGCGGTCGATGAGCACGGACAGGGTCGGCGGCAGCGACGGCCCGATGATGTAGGCGAGATCCACCACCGACAGGGAATAGGCGAGCACCGCCAGCAGCGGTAGCCTCAGCATCGGGTAAAGCTGCGGGATGAGCAGGCGCGTCCAGATGCGCAGCCGGTGGTATCCGAGGCTTCTTCCGATCCAGACGGTCCGCTTCACATCGAGCCGGTTGAGGCCGCTGAACACCATCAGCAGCAGAAACGGGGTCTCCTTCAGGATCATCGTCAGGGTCAGGGAAATGGCCCAGGGATCGCCTGCGGTAATCCAGTCCGGCGGGTATGTGAAACCGGATAAGGAGGGAGAAACGGCGCGCATCAGCCAGCCGCTGGGCGAGATCAGGAAGACGAAGCCGATCGCGAATGCGGCATGGGGTAACGACAGCAGAGGAGCCAGGCTGAATTCGATAACCCGCCATGCCCTGGTGCCGTGCACGGTTGCCGCAATCCAGAGTGCCAGCGCCAGCGACGCCGAGGCGGCGCCGGCCCCGGAGAGGATCGTGGAACGCAGCGCGCCGGGCAGACTCGGATGGGCGAAAAGCGTCCGCAGCGGATCGAGGCTGAAACCGCGGTGCCCGGCTACGCTCAGATAACCCAATGCCGGTGCGGCAGTGAAGATGAGACCGACCAGGATAGGCAGCAGGAACGCGGTCTGGGTGACAAGGGGGAACAGGTTCAGGCGGCTGGAGCCGGACATGGTCAGCGGGCGTACCGGTTCAGCCACTCTTTCTCCACCGCACTCACCCACGAGGGGTGGGGCTCGAGAATCACCGTGCCAAGCTGCTCGGCGGTGAGGGTGGCGATACCGCGGGGCAGGTTTTCGAACAGTCGGCGTTCTTCAATGCTCAGTTTGGCCATGGACAGCACGGTGGGATCGCCCCACACCGTCGGGTCGCTCTTGCGGGCCTGGGCTTCCGGGCTGAGCAGAAAATTTGCGAAAACCATAGCCGCCTCCGGCGCCGATGCGTTGAAGGGGATCGCCACAAAGTGCGTGTTGCCGATGGTTCCATCCCTGTGCACGTAGGTTCGGACGGTATCCGGCAGCTCGCCGGTGGTAATCGCATTGCTCGCTTCGGCGGGGTTGAAACTCAGGGAAATGAAGATCTCCCGGTCGCCGAGCAGCCGCTTCATTTCGGGAGCGCTTTTCGGCTGCAACCTGCCGCTTCGCCAGAGATACGGATGAAGTTCGTCGAGAAAATCCCAGAGTGGTCTGGTGATATCCTGAAAACGCTCGAGATCGACCGGCCGGTATAGTGGTTCCCGATCGGCGGTGAGTTCCAGTAGTGCCTGCTTGATGAAGGTGGTTCCGTAAAAATCGGGAGGGGCTGGATAGGTGAACCGCCCGCTGTTGCGTTTGCAGAAATCGAGCAGTTCCGGAATCGATTGCGGAGGGTCTGCAACAACCCCGCTGTCGTAGATGAACACGAGCTGCGCCATACCCCACGGAGATTCCTGGTTGTCGACCTCGACCGTGAAGTCGTATCGGGTTGACGGCTTGTTCTCGAAATCGACCAGCTGGAAATTGGGAAACCGCTGGGTGTATGGCGGCAGCAGCAGGCCGTTGGTTTTCATCGCCTGAAAGTTCTCCCCGTTGATCCACAGCAGATCGACACTGCCTCCGCTTGTCCGTCCGGCGCGTTTCTCAGCGAGGATCCTGCTGACAACGTCGCCGATGTCGCTGACCTTGACGTGTTTTACGGCGATTCCGTAACGGGTTTTCGCCTCCGCTGACGCCCAGCGGATGTATTCGTTGATTACCTCGGAGCCTCCCCAGCCGTTGAAGTAGACCGTCTGGCCCTGAGCCGTGGCGACGATCTCCTGCCAGGTATCCTCGGCTCTTGACGGGGCAGTCTGGAAGATCACGAAAAAAATCGCAACGAACACTATTCTGAGTACTGCGGGCATGGCCTGTCTCCAAAAAAGAGAAGTGGTTCTGATGAGTTATCCAGCAGGTAATAAGTACCACGCTTTTCCGATCGCCGCAATGGCAGACCACTGCTGAAATCGATGCAATCGACGGGATCGGATTTGACAGGGGGCCTCGAGGATACTATTGTCACCACCTATAATAGGAGCAATTCATGGATGCCGGAGCGGTTATCGATATGACGGCCGACGGCGTTGATTAGGAGTATCAGTATGCGCTGGAAAGACGGCCGCAGAAGCGGAAACATCGAAGACCGGCGGAGCGTGAGACTGTCCGGAAAGGCCAAGGGCGGCGGCATCGGTATTCTGATCCTGGCCGTGATCGGTATGTATTTCGGCATCGACCCGGGGCTCATATTCCAGCTCGGCGGCAGCACGTCGGGTACGACCGTCGAGAAAACCAACTATGTGCCCACCGAGGCGGAAAATGAACTGGCTGACTTTGTCTCGGTGGTGCTGGCCGATACCGAGGACACCTGGGGTGCGCTTTTCAGCCAGGCGGGCGGCCGTTACGAGCAACCGACGCTGGTGCTCTTTACCGGCACCGTGGAGTCGGCCTGCGGTTTTGCACAGGCGGCGATGGGGCCGTTTTATTGCCCGCCCGACCACAAGGTCTATATCGATCTGAGCTTCTATCAGGATCTGAAGACCAAGATGGGGGCTCCGGGCGATTTCGCCCAGGCTTATGTGGTCGCCCACGAGATCGGCCACCACGTCCAGAACCTGTTAGGCATAAGTGATCAGGTGCATGAAGCGCGGGCCAGGATGTCCCAGGCCGACTACAACCAGCTGTCCGTGCGCCTCGAACTGCAGGCGGACTGTTTTGCCGGTTTATGGGCGAACCATGCCGATCGCAGCCGCCACATTCTGGAAAGCGGCGATATCGAAGAGGCGCTCAACGCCGCCTCGATGATCGGGGATGACCGTCTTCAGCGGCAGGCGCGCGGTTATGTGACACCCGATTCCTTCACCCACGGCACCTCCCAGCAGCGGGTCCGCTGGTTCAAGCAGGGGCTGCAGTCCGGCAGGGTCGCCGACTGCGACACCTTCAATGCCGCTCGGCTCTAGCCGATCTCCTGCTTCGGCCTTCCTTGCAGACCTGCATCCTTGCCGCTGCGGGAGTCTGAGAGCCGAGGGCTGGCTGGCCGCAGGCGGCCCGTTGCCATCCCGGTGAATATATTCCGAAGATAGGAACCGGCAGCCAACCCAGCCGAACCGAATCAGCGGGTGGTTCGTCAATGCTCTGTACCCGGCCGTCGGTGACCATGAACCGCGGATATTCTCAGACAGATGTGGCCGAGAGGGGCAGACGGTGATTTCTGTTGATTTGCAAACCATCCGTGTTATAACGAAAACGCGGTGCGGAAAGGTGTTCCCTGCTGACGGGTAATGGATGAAAACGAACAAGGAGAAGCTATGAATCGGGTATTGATCTCATATTTCAGCCGAACCGGTACGACCGAGAAAATGGCGCAGTACATCGCCGAAGGGTTGAGAATGGCCGGCTGTGAAGTAGAGTTGGCGAGTATCTCAAAAATAAACAGTGATGCCGATATCATCGGATTTGACGGGTATGTGTTCGGCTGCCCCACCTATCACAAGGATATGACCAGCAACATGAAGCAGTTCCTGTTCCTCGCCGAGCGGGCGAACCTGGTCGGGAAAATGGGCGGAGCCTTTGGTTCCCATACCCACAGCGGTGAAGCGGCGCCGATGATCTATGATACCATGCAGTATGTGTTCAAGATGGACATGACCACCCTCGGCCCGCTCAACCTGACCGAGGAGATGGTAAAGACCGATGATGGGGTGAAAGCCTGCCAGCAATACGGCAGAGCGATCGGCGAGATGCTTCAGTAGCGGTTATCCTGCGGGCCGGCAGCTCGGCATCTGACTTTTCCTGCCCAGCATGGCGTGTTTCGGGAGCAGCTGGCCCTGAAGCAGGGGCAGGATCGATCAGGAGATATGAGCAGTCAGCTGAAATTTTCCAGAACCGAGTTCGCCGGGTCGCTGGGCGACCTGGGGACGCTGTTGCCGCTGTCCGTCGGGCTGATCGCCATCAATCACCTGGATGCAACCGGGATCTTCTTTACCATCGGCCTTTTCTATATCTTCAGCGCATTTTATTTTCGGGTGACCAGCCCGGTAGAGCCGATGAAGGTGATCAGCGGCTATGCTATTGCCACCGCGATCCCCGCCGTCCAGATCCAGGCCTCGTGTTTCTGGGTATTTCTGATTCTGCTGGTGCTGGGGGCGACGGGACTGATCGACCTGATTACCAAATACATCAGTAAACCGGTAGTCAGGGGGGTGCAACTGTCGACCGGTATTCTGCTGCTGAGCCAGGGTATACGCCTGATGACCGGAACCTCTGCGGTGCAGCTCGCCCAGGGCAGCGCTGAACCGTTTCTCCTGTTCGATACGGTAGCCGGGGTTCCCATCGGGATCCTTTTGGGCGGCGCGCTCGGTGTCCTCTGCCTATTCCTGCTCGACAACAAGCGGCTGCCGGCGGCGGTTGTGGTGGTCGGGTCCGGGATGGCGATCGGTCTGCTGTTCGGGGGCACCCTCGGTGGCGGGTGGGCGGACTTCGGCTTCAACCTGCCGCCGGTGCTGCCCTACGGTCTTCCGACAATGAGCGATTTCAGCTTCGCGCTGATCGTCCTGGTGCTGCCGCAGATCCCGATGACCGTCGGCAACGCCATCATCGCCAACGCCGATCTGTCGCGCCAGTATTTTCAAGAAAACAGCGCCCGGGTGACCCACAAGCGGCTCTGTCTGTCCATGGCGCTGGCCAATTTCGTGTCCTTTTTCCTTGCCGGATTCCCGATGTGCCACGGGGCGGGGGGTCTGGCCTCGCGGTACCGGTTCGGGGCCCGCACCGGCGGCTCCAACCTGATCATCGGCATGGTTTTTCTGCTGATAGCGATCCTGTTTGGAACCGGCACCCTGGCGATCGTGCAGCTGATTCCGCTGTCCGTGCTCGGAATACTGCTGGTGTTTGCAGGCGGGCAGCTGGGGCTGTCGATTGTCGACCTGCTCACCCGTAAGGAACTCTTCGTAATCCTGATGATCGTCGGCATCACCCTGGCTTCCAACCTGGCCGCCGGCTTTATCGCCGGCATTGCGATCGACCGCATGGTAAGGTGGGAGAAGCTGTCGATCTGAGCGATGCGGTCAGGGCGCAACGGTCGTTTCGCTCAGCCTGAGCTGGTTACTGTTTGTGGATGATGGTGCCGACGTGCTCGTCGTTGAGCGCCCGGGTAATATTACCGGGAACCATGCCGTTGATGATCTGCAGACGTTCCAGCACTTCGCTGTTCTGCAGGATTTCCAGGCAGGGCCGCTCGATGACCAGGTCGTCTTGATCCCTGGCGAGCAGATCCGCCGCCCCGATCTCCGCAATGAATTCGGCATCGGGATCCTTCTTCGGGTCGTTGGCATAGAGCCCGTTTTCATCCTTGATGAACAGCACGCTCCGGGAACCGATCAGATCGCCGATTATGACCAGGCCCACATCGGTGCGGTGGATCGGAATCCGGCCGGTTTTCGGTTTGATCGCGAAATAGTCGTACGGCGGCATGCCGTGCATGATCGGGATGATGCCTTCGGCGAAATAGGTCGGCAGCTTGACGATGTCGCCGTGGGAGATTTTGATGCCTCCCCACGGTGACAGCAGGGTTGCGATCATCAGCGCGTTCTGTTCCGATATCATGCTGCCGAATTTGGCGATAACCCCGGTCGGCATACCCATTTCGAGACCGATCGTGTAGATGTGCCGGCTGCGCGTACCGCCGCCGGTGGTGATGAGCATCTTGTGACTTGAACGGTTTGCGACAATCTCCTTGAGGATTCCCGGCAAGGCCTTGACCCCGCGGTCGCAGATCGACTGGCCGCCAATTTTCATGACCTTGACATCGGGGTACAGGCGCTCCTGGGGCGCAACCTCGAGGTTTTCGATGAACTCCTTGCTCACCAGGCTTTCACCCATCAGGGCGCTTTTCACGTGCAGCCGTTTTCCGTCTTTTTCACGTACCAGTGCCATTGGTCTCTTTCCGCCTCAGATAAAGATTATGAGTCAGCTCGTCTTGCGCTTCCTGCTGTCCTTATCACGCTTCAGTTCGACCAGTTCGGCGCTGGTCTCGGCAGCCAGCTGTTCCAGTTCCTTTTTGCGAAAGTGGTCGGCGAAGATCTTCACATCGATGTCGCTGACCGCGACGACCCTGAAACGGGGAGTCTGCTGTCCCTCGCTCGATTTGATCCGTTCGCGGTAAAAGATTTTTCCTGCCATGATATCAACCTCCCGTGCCCGCTCGGGGCTTCCGTTATCTGATGGAAACTTCAATATACCACGATATGCGTGAAGACCACCTCTGGCAAGACCGCGAAGATGAAAAGATCATAAGGAGCCCGATACCCATCCATGGTTGCTTTGCGTAAGGTGGAGTCGGTATGCTGGTTGCGTTGGGATTACGGACACCAATGTTTGAGGCTGGCCGACAACCTGCTAGCGCTCGGTCTGAGGTTGGCTTGACGGTAAAAAAACACCCTTACCAAAGATGACTCGTCTGAAGCCGTTCAATGGCCTGGGCAGATCTGTCCGAGCGCACCAACATGGCCCCTGTCGACCAGCGGCGGTTACTTCGGTGACGCCTGCTGCCGTCGGGAAAAGTGTCGATCTGACCGGCGCTAGATGATCGCTACCGCCTCGATCTCCACCAGCACATCCTTCGGCAGCCGTTCCACCGCCACGCACGAGCGGGCTGGCGGCGTGCCGGTGAAAAAGCGCTGATAGACCTCGTTGAATGGCGCGAAATCGTTCATATCGTTCAGAAAACAGGTAGTTTTGACGACCTGGTCAAACCCTGCCCCGGCAGCTTCGAGGACGGCCTGCAGATTGTTCAGGACCTGCTCCGTCTGGGTTCTGATATCGCTGCCGACGATCGCTCCCGAGGACGGGTCGAGCGGAATCTGACCGGATGTGAACACCATGTTGCCGTGCCTGATTGCCTGGGAATAGGGTCCGATGGCGGCCGGTGCGTTGTTCGACTTGATAGCATCGCGCATGAACTGATCCTCCTGATGTAAGTTGATTTCGTCTGCAGAGTGGTTGATCAGGACGGCTGCTGCACTGCGGCCGTCTCCTGTGCGGTATGGTTTTCCCGGTTTTTGTCCGGTGAGAGCGCCTGCGCCGCCCGTTTGTCCACCGAGCGGATGTGGAGGTCGGTCTGCGGGAAGGGTATCTCGATGCCGGCCAGATCGAATTCCGCTTCGATATCCTGGTTCAGTTCGCTGAGCACCGTCAGTTTATCATTGAAATCGCCGATCCACACGCGCAGCTCGAAATCCAGCGAGCTGGCTCCGAAAGCCAGGAACAGCGCCTGCGGCTTGGGGGTGCTCAGAACCATCGGGTTGGCGTCGGCACAGGCCAGAAGTATTTTCAGCACCTTTTCGATATCGCTGCCGTAGGCCACACCCACCGGCACCTTGACCCGAATTTTCTTGTTGGCAAGCGTCCAGTTTATGACGCTGCCGGTCACCAGTTGAGAGTTGGGAATCACAATTTCGGCATTGTCGAAGGTCTGCACGATGGTGGCCCGGAGTCCCAGCTCTTTCACCTCGCCCAGCTGATTGTCGACATCGATCATGTCGCCGACCTTTATCGGGCGTTCAAAAAGCAGGATCAGACCGCTGACGAAGTTATTGACGATGGCCTGCAGCCCGAACCCGATACCGACGCCCAGGGCGCCGCCGAGTATGGTGATCTGGTTGAGGCTGAACCCGAGCGCCCAGAGCAGGATCAGAAAGCCAAAGGTCATGATCGCGTAATGGACGAGCCGGGCGATCGAGATCTGTACCCCTTTCTCCACCCGGTAATGGGGCAGCACTTCCTGAAGCAAAAAAGCCTGCAGGGCTCTCGAGGTCAGAATCGTCAGGTAGACGACCAGGATGATGCTCAGGATCGAGCCGGGCGTCAGCGTTATCGAGGAGATGCTGAATTGGAGCGAGGTCATCGCTTTGAATGCTTCATCCAGGGTCGGGTACAGCCAGGTGATGGTAAGCACCACGGCGATCCACAAAATGAGATGGACCAGCACGAGCAGGGGTGTGATCTTCGCTACGATGGTCGCGGCATTGTTTTTAATGATCGGCAACGGCACGTTGTTCAGGATCAGCTCCAGCAGGCTCGACATGAACAGCAGCATCAGCCGGATCGTGATGGTTGCCGCGATAACCGAAAGGATCCGGCTGAACAGCGTGACCGCAAGCTGGTCATACCCGCCGACACCGGAAACGATGATCACCAGTGGAAATACGGCCCAGAGCAGAACCGCCCAGGTGATCTTTCGATCGTTCGGTTTGCTCCAGCGCCGGATAAAGAGCAGCAGATAGTAGACGAACAGGGCCAGCGACACGTAGAACACGAAAAGATAGAACAGTACTTTCGGAATACCGGCAAGGTTCAACAGCAGGCTGATGGTGAAATAGATCAGCAGGTGCCGGCACAGGGAGACCTGCCACGCAGCAAGATGGACCTTGTCGATGAGGATCGCGACGGAGAGGAACAGCGGCATATTGATCAGCAGTTCCCAGTCGGGCGGATAGCCGAGGTCGATACCCAGCATGTTGAATATGCCGACCGCCGTGCAGAAAATAAATACCGCGGTAACCAGGGGTCTCGAGGCGAATGTGGACCAGCTGCTGTGGCCCGTTACCAGGGAACCCGAAAGACGGACGAGGGCGCTGATCAGCAGAATGATCACCAGTACTGCAGCGACGAGCCCGAGATTGGCGGTGACATAGTCCCATTGGTAGGTGCAGAAGATCCTGATGCTCTCCCAACCCAGAATAAACAGGTTTCTGTCCAGTTGATCGTAGAAGCCGCGCGA
Source organism: Desulfofustis sp. (assembly GCA_022340565.1). GTDB lineage: Bacteria > Desulfobacterota > Desulfobulbia > Desulfobulbales > Desulfocapsaceae > JABDQA01. The sequence continues at coordinate 2,032 of JAJDNR010000096.1, read as the reverse complement.
CAGCATCGATGGGGAGGTCTGCTGGGTGCCGGTCCGTTTCATTTCTTCGATCAGTTCGGAGGCGGTCTCGCTCAAGGCATACAGCTGAGCCTGGAGTCTTCCGACCTCGTAGCCGGCCAGCAGCGTCGGCCGGAGGTGTTGTTCGAGCAGGTCCTTGCCGTTGGCGATGATCTCGCGCAGGGAGGCGAGATCGGGCAGGGAATCCTGCATCTCAAAAGCCTGTTCAGCCTCTTTAATGCGTGCATCGAATTCCGTCTCTTTGTCGATCCACTCCCTGTACCACCCGTCGAGTTGTTCGATGTTGGCGGTGATCAGCGTGTTGAGACGCTTGAGTTTGGTGGAGAGCTTGAGAAGTTCCGATTCAAAGCCCGATATTTCGAGATAGGAAAGGTTCGGGTTTGCCGTATGCGCGGTTGCCTGCCATTGAAATTCTTCGACCTGCCCGGAGAGTTCGGGCAGGCTGTTCCGCAAGTTGCCGAGATTGGGAAGGGTGGAGATTCCGTTTTTGAGATCGATCAGGTCCTTGGGAAGCTTGTTCGCATAGGTGTAGAGTTCGATCAGACTCAATTTCTGCTCGGTGGTCTTCTCCACGTGGGCAGCAGCTGCATCCGCTTCCTGGGCATACACCCAGGCGGGAAGGAGCAGCAGGAGCATCATCGAGATGAAGATACGCAGACCTGGTTCTGTTCTTGCGACCATGCTTCCGGTTGATGGTTGACGTTGCTCATTGCCATGAGCGGGGATCGGCACTGGAACCAAATGTCCTATAATTACTCAAAAAAAGCAATATTCTTTGTGGATTTCGAGGACAGTCTCCGGGCACTGGTGCAGCAGGAACGGAAAGCGTATCGTCCCGTAATGACGGGGGAGGGGAACTCAGCGTCAGCTGGAGCGCCTGCGCAGGTCGTTGTATTTTTTCATTCCCGGTTTGCCGGCCCGGCGGTAGTAGGTGTAGGCTTGCTGGACATTCTGTCTGGTGCAGATGCCCTTTTCGTACATGATGCCGACCAGGATGAAAAGATCAGGGTCGTTTTCCAGGATCAGCGGGCCTTTTATGGTTTTGATCAGATATTCGCAGTCCTTCTCGTAGAGGTCCGATTCGGTCAACACAACCGTGTCGTAGGGATAGATGGCTTCACCGTCGAAGTTGACCGATTCGATGGCGTCAGCGTCGTATTTGTAGGTGACGTCGTCGTGTTTGCAGCGGAAAGAACCCGGGTCGAGCCTGAGCTTGTCGCAGGAAATGACTTGCCCGGTGTTGACCACGACCAGCTCGAACGCGGATCCGCCTGCAGTCGACCACTGTGTCGAAAACAGCACGATGATGATGCACAGAACGAGGTTGTGAATCCGCTTCCGCCATACTCGCATAACGCTCATGACCGCTCCACAGGTTGTGTTTATGGGTCGTTGCTAACCAATAGCACCAGTCTATCACAACCCAAATACCTATTTCAAATCAGGATGATAGATGAATAAAAAATTATTGCGGACGGGAAATTAAAAATCTTTCGGTGAACGGTGCCCAGGGAGGGTTTTGCTGGTCTCCCACCTGTTTGACACCAGGCGGTCGTATCATTACCTTTAAACTACCTTGAAAAATTGTCTATTACCGTACACGCTGCGTTACGTCTGAACGCGTTATCCCTGCCATATCCCAGGTATGCAGGCGGTGAGCTGTTCATACGTTTGTTAATTTCGAACCAAAATCCTGAAGTTTCACGTGAGGCTTTAGGGTAAATCTTGATCGAGCAGGTTCATGCTGAAAGAGGGAAGACCGTGGTGCGTGCCTATCTCTTAGTTGTCTGCCTGATACTGTCGCTTCTGATAGCCGCAAGCGGGGAGGCGGAGACCTTGAATCACCCTCCCTGGTCCGAGAGGTTTTACCAGTTTGTGGAAGAGCAGTATGGGGGCGATGCGGGAAAACGGCTGCGCTTTCTCGAGACCTTCATTCTGGAACACCAGAATATGCCGGTGATGGAGAAACTGGTGCTGGTAAACAAAACCATGAATCGGCTGCCCTGGATCGCCG
>JAJDNR010000092.1 GCA_022340565.1 Desulfofustis sp. | reverse complement strand
TCCGATGCAAAAAACGGCAGGCCCGTGAGGATGTGATTCTCTCTAACGCACGAACATGAACACCTATCTCTGATGGCCGCGGACCTCATTCACCTCGGGATCGTTACGTCGAGCCTGATACTACTCGTCGTCGTCCCCTTTCTTCCCGTGTCGTATCTGCTCTTTTGCGGCCAGCAATGGCCGAAGATCGTGCTCTCGGCGATGGTGATCGGGGCCAGCCTCCAGGCGTCGGCAGGGCTGCTCTGGTCGCACCTGGTCGTCAGGTGGCCGCTGTATGAGCTTGCGGCTCTGGGAAGCGGCTGGCTGCTGCTCATGCTGTGGAGTATGCGGCGCGCGGCACATCAGCGTATCGTGGTGTACGATCCGGACAGCGAACCGGTTCAGCCCGCCCTGATCCTGATTCTCTGCGCCGCTTTTGCAATACGCTCGATTCATCCGCTGGAAGTTGCCTATCTGGGCCAGTCCGATGCCTACACCCATCTCAATTACATCCACAACGTCATTGCTTCAGGGTACCTGATCAATCCGGTATACCCGCCGGGATACCACTGGATCATGGCGCTGCCGTCGCTGGTGTTCTCGATCGACCCGTACCTGATCGCCCGCTTCGGCGGCGCTTTTTTCGGGACCGGTCTGGTGCTGGGGGTCTATGTGCTGCTTGATCAGTGCGTCAGCAGGAGTTCGGCGATATTCGCGAGTTTCTGTGCGGCGGCCTTTCCCGGCATGACCCTGCTGATGAAAACCGGAGTCGGCGTATTTGCCAATCAATTCGGACTGTTTCTCCTTCCCGCAATCGCCCTGTTTTATATCCTCAGTCTGACCGATTCGAAACGAAACGCCAGCGACCGGCCGTTACTGCTGATCGCCCTGTGCGGGATGGCTGCCGCCGTGCCGATGATGCTGCTTCATGTGCTGCTGGTAATCGGGCTGGAACGGCTGGCAATGCTGGTACGGTACCGGCGGAAATGGCTCGTCAAAACCACCCGGACTGGTTTGCTGATCCTTCCCGCCTTGTGCCTGTTCGCCTATCACCTGAGCCAGGTCGGTGCCGGGAATCGTTACGGCACTGCGGAAATCATGACCGGCTATGGTGAGAGCGCCGCAGAGGCTGCGGTGGTGAAAAAGGTGGCGGAGCGGATCGAGCGGCAGGTCGTTGCCCATGCCCCCCAGCAAAAGAAACGTGTCGAGCTGATCAGCAGCAGCCCTTATTTCAAGTTGGTGCTGGACTACCTTTCGCTGAAAAGGAGGGGTTTCGGAAATTTCAAACTCGATGTGCTCGGTGCAGCCCTGGCCGGCTTGTTTCTGGTTTTATTAATTGCCGGGATGCTGCGCCGAACCTCAGCGTTTATGGTTATTGGAATCTGGGGGCTGCTCACCTCGGTTCAGGCAGGGACCGGTTTGTTCCAGTTCTCGTCATATCAGCGTGAGGGGTGGAGTCTGCTTGTCGCCACCTGCTGTTTGAGTGGAATTGTTGCCGCATCGGTCTACGACTTCGGGCAGCGGAGCCTGATGTTTCGCATCGGGGTCGCGGGACTCATGACAGCGTGCACGATCTGGTCGCTGATGCATCCGCCGATCCATTTTCCCATCAGGTCCAGTGCCGAACATGAGCTGATCCGGGTCCTGAGATTTATCGGGGCAGGCTCTGCCGGTGATCGATCCACATGCGGCAGCGCAGATGATGTGGTCTGCTCGCTCCAGGAACACCTTGCAGAAGGTCTGGACACGGTGCTGGTGACCAGGCGATTCGTCGGATGGGGGAACCAGGGTGAAATTGCCAAAAATGTGCTGCCGCCTGATACAGTCGCGGAGATATTGATCGTGGACGGCAAAAAAGATACCGAAATTTTCCAACCCGGCAGACAATATGTGGTATTGATTGACGAACTCACTGATCTATCGGGCCGGCATATGCTTGGTGCTTTTGCGATGGTAACCCCGTCGATGGTGAGGGAGACGCTGAAAAGCAGAGAACGGCTGTTCCGCCTGAACGGGCTGATCCTGCAGCAGATCGACCGGCTTTCCGCGTCGCGCTGGCAGGTGGAGCGTATTATTGTATCAGAAAATCTGACCGCATACCTTGTCATTCCCGCCGATGCGACCTGATATGAACGCCCGGATTGTTATCGTTATACCGGTATACAACGAAGCCACGGTCATCGGCGAGGTCCTCGCCGAAATCAGGAAGACGGGCAATTTTTCCATTATCGTCGTTGATGACGGCAGCAGAGACGACAGCTTCGTTCAGGCTTCGGCCCGCGGTGCGCTTGCCTTGAGGCACCGGATAAACCGGGGTAAAGGGGCGGCCGTGAAAACGGGGATCATGGCGGCGAACCTGCTGGAGCCCGATATTGTGGTAACCATGGATGGGGACGGCCAGCACGACCCGGCCGATCTGAGTGTGCTGGTCCAACCGATCCTTGACGGAATCGCGGACGTGGTTCTGGGCTCCAGAACCTTGAATCGACATGAGATGCCGAAGACAAAGGTGGTCGCCAATTTCTTTGGAAACTTTTTTACCTGGCTGTTATACGGCATCTGGGTTTCCGATTCACAGTCCGGGTTCAGGGCCTATTCCAAATATGCGGCGCTGATCATCGACACGAAAGCGGACAAGTATGAGTACGACAGCAAGGTTATCCGGGAGATCAAAACGAACCGGCTGAAATATGCGGAAGTGCCGGTTAGGACCCGATATACCGAATACTCTCAGGGAAAAGGTCAGAAACAGGGGCTCGTCAACGGACTGATCACCCTCTTCAGGATGATCTGGAATATGCTTACCTAGGTGGTGCGGTGATTGAAAAGATACATTTATATCAGGTGGTGGTGGTGGCGATATCCTCGGTGATGCTCTTTCAGGGCATCAAGGAGTTTGTGAAGCGCGAGTCGGGGCAGACCATACTTAAACTCCTGGTGCGGCTCATTGTCTGGGGCGGTATGGCGGTTATTGCCATCTACCCGAATATTTCCTACAAGTTTTCGAAAATCGTCGGGATCGAAGACAATATCACGGCGGTTATCGTGACCGGCTTTGTCTTCGTGTTCCTGATTATTTTCAAGCTGCTTTCCGCAATAGAAAAGCTCGAGCAGAACGTGTCCGAGTTGACCAGGCGGGACTCGCTGCGGGAAGCCCATGAGCGGATCGAGCAATTGAGGCAGGACATCGTCAGCGAAGACAGGTCCAGACAGGATAGATCATGACGAACCGCATCGTGGTGACCGGTGGGGCAGACTGTATCGGCAGCCAACCCGGAAAAGCGCAACACATTGATGGCTTGGACAGCTGCTCATCCGGATGTCGATACGATCGTATCAATTGTGTGGAACTTGCACACAAAGCGGCATGCCGTCGGCTGATGAACGGTTCTCGCGACGGTATCGGAACCTATCAGGGATCCTGTTTCAGTGAAGTTTCGGCGATGATATAGTGAGGCCGTTTCTTCACCTGCATGAAAATTCTGCCGATGTATTCCCCGCAGATGCCGATGCACAGAAGTTGGACCCCGCCCAGAAAATAGATGCCGGTCATAATCGAGGCCCAGCCGGAGATTGCTGAATCACTGAAAATTTTTATACAGATGGCGTAAAAACCGTAGGTGAAACTGACCAAAGAAATCACCAATCCGGTGAGCGTCACCAGGCGTAACGGCAGTGTGCTGAAGCCCAATAAACCGTTCAAAGCGAGACGAATCATCTTGGCTGTGGTGTATTTGGTAGCCCCGGACTTCCGTTTTTCCGGTACGTAGGAGATCTCGTATTGCTTGAAACCGGACCAGGCCACAAACCCTCTATAAAAAATATCGATTTCCTCGAATCGTTTTAGTACGTCCACCACCTTCCTGTCTAACAACCGAAAATCGGCTGACCCCGGTTTTAAGCGGAGATCTGAAATTTTTGCCAGGAGCCGATAAAAATTGTGTGATGTAAATCTCTTAAAAAAATTACCGCCAGGTAACTCCTCCCTTATGGTTATCACGACATCATAACCGTCTTTCCATTTATCCAGGAGCAGCGGAAGCAGGCTGGGTGGATGCTGAAGATCTCCATCTATGCTTATGACGACATCACCACTGCACAGTTCGAGTCCGGCTTTGAGCGCACATTGGTGACCAAAGTTTCGAGAGAAATTGATGAAATGCACCGACGGATCAACTTGTTGCAGGGCTTGAATCTGCTCGAGGGTGTGGTCACTGCTTCCGTCGTTTATAAATATTAACTCCTTGTTCGTTATAGTTTTGATATTATTTGATATTTCATTGTAGAGCGTGTGAATGTTGTCGGCTTCGTTATAGACGGGAATGATTATCGATAAGACAAAATTCGCTGGTCTTGTCTGCATAGATACGGGTTGTCTCAGGTTAAAATGAGCGATAGTGAAACAATGCCGAGCAATATGCCCAAAGTCTGTTTAACGGTTACCGATTCTCCTGTCCCAATTCCATATATCACAACGATAATTACAACTCCAATGGTCATTATCGGTGAAATCTTACTGATTGAAAAGTGTTTAAGTGCGAAATAGTACGCTGCGAATGAGAGCAGATAACTGGAACCGCTCCCCATTAGGTACATGAACCAATAGGCTTCTCCGGCACCAAATGTCGTGGCCCTTTTCATGCATATCTGTGCAAGAGATGAGAAACAAATTCCACAAACGACATATATCCACGAATAACTGTTATGCACCATGGTAATCCCTCGTTGAGGATGACAGGCGGAAGAATCTCAGATAACCAGAGTTGTCATGCCCGGGCCTTGTAGATTGTCCATTGATATGTGCTCAACACATCAACCCCGGCATCCTTGATGTATACAGGGGGGGATCCTCTGAATATGCTCGATATTTTGAATGCGATGTGCAACATTCGATAATTTTGTTCTGCTTTGATCACCCGGTGGATTTCCATGGTTACGGGCTCTCTTTGTTTTGTGACGAGAAAATAGGTTTGCCCGGGGTCTGATGGAGGGGTGGTATATATTTGATAGTGAGTACCATAAAATCTTGGTTCAAATCTTCTGAAATAAGCAATGAGGTGGTGCACGAGTTCAGCATCCGGGTCATTTTTTTTACTCATGATATAAACATACTGACCGTTCCGTTCTAATTCCTTGATTTCCTGTATCAAATTGTATTCTGCGTTTCTTGTGCTATGCTGGGCCACTGTCTGTAATAAAAACGTGTAATAATTACACCCTGTAAAATATATTACAAAACAAACCACTGCTGCAGTAATGATATGATTGATATGGTATTTTTTTGCTGTCTTAAGAACATCATCGATTGAAAAAGCTAGCAGCATGGATAAAAGGGGGATGAGAGGGTACCAGTATCTCAGTACTTTTGCCCACGAGGTACTCAATATCATGAAGAGGGTTATAAACTGGCCGAGGAGAAAGAGGGTATAGAGCAAGGTACCATTGACATTGCCTTTGATAATCTTGAGAAACATATTGATTAGTAAAAGCGCAGTCAGGACTATGAATACGGCTGCAATAACCGGAGAGGTTTTGAGTTGAAGAAGATCAGTGTAAATCCATTGCGAATTTGAAACAATTAAATCGAGAGTAATAGGTTTTGTTCCATAAAAATTTTGTGTTGAAGCGACAATTATTTTTGAAAGGGTGAACAAGAAAACAGCAATGAGCGGCACACCTAAAATAAGTCTTCTGAGATTGAATTTTCGAAAACAAAGGAAATAATAAAATAAAATTATCCAGAGCATGACCGCAATATTAATTTCTTTGGATATGGAAATGCCCACATAACTCAGATACAACAATGTGTATTGGATAATCTGTAATAAGGGTCCCCGGTTATTGTCGTTGCCGACAATAAACAGTGCCATCATCCAGTTACACAATCCCAGAAAAAATACCGTGTTGACTTCCTGAGGCCCCAGACGTGATGCCGGCACATTTGGAAAAAACAGCCAGATAAACATGAGCATCAACAAAGGGGTTATCGGCATAGACTCACGACTCGTGACTGCCGCAGCGCGCTGATTTCCATTGGTTTGCCGAATATAGGCAAAGGTCGCGACAAAGAAGAAAATCGACGCACAGTGTAAGGCCCATCTCGCGACATGGTGCAGCCACGCCGAGGGGCCGAAAATTTTCCAGGTTATCATATTGTAGAGATCAAAAAACGGCCTATATCTCCCGTAACTAAAATGAACTACCTGCTTATCGAACCAATTGAAGAACCGTTTGGAACTGTCGAGAAATTCTACGAAATAACACATGCCGTAATCATCAACGAGGGCGAACGGCGTGTTTAGAGAGTAGTAAAGGACAGGTATGTAGAGAAGAAAGATGACCAGCAGAACGGCTAATCCAAGCCAGATGCTGGTTGAATATCGGCGGATTGGAGCATACGCGTCAGATTGACGTGCATATGAGAAGTCACGTTTCATATGAATTGAGGCTGCCTCGAAACAAAAGGATTTTGGTTCGAAATCAGGGCGCGCATGGCAATCTTACCGCAGCCATATAGGTTCCATGTCGTGAATAAAATGTTCCTGCGTAACACAGAGTTCGGGCCAAAAGACACGTTTTCAAGGCGGCCTTGATCATCAGATTGAATTGGGTCCAGTAACGTTGGAAAACAAAGGTCGCAAAAGAGGAGCTCACGGGCGCTAGAGTCCGCTTGCCAGCATATAGCAGAATGTAATATATAGAAAGTCAAATATTTCATGAATATGTATCAGGAGTTCTATCAATCCATCATGAGTCGAATCTTTCATGTTGACGTAAAATTGACAGGGAAACCAAATGATATCAAATGATGAACTTCCACATGATGAAATCATGACACAATCAAAGTTCATCTCCAGACGTGCAGAAAGATTATCGATAGTTATCCCGGTTTATAATGAGATCAACACGTTAGAATTTATAGTTAACCGGGTCATGGAGCAAGCCATACCTCTGGAGAAAGAAGTCATCATCGTGGATGACGCTTCAACCGATGGGACGACCGAGCTGTTGCAGGAGCGCATAAACGGCTCGACCATCAAAAAGGTCTTTCATTCCGTCAACCAGGGAAAAGGGGCGGCGCTGCGGACCGGCTTCGGGGTTGCCACCGGAGACTGCGTGATCATCCAGGACGCCGATCTGGAATACGATCCCCGGGAATATCCGAAACTGCTGGCGCCGATCCTGGAAGACAAGGCCGACGTGGTGTTCGGGTCGAGGTTTCAGAGCGGCGAGGCCCACCGGGTGCTCTATTTCTGGCATTCGGTCGGCAACCGTTTTCTGACCCTGGTATCGAACATGTTCACCAACCTCAACCTGACCGATATGGAGGCCTGTTACAAACTCTTCAGAAAACCGGTTCTCGACCGGATTACCATCCGTGAGAACCGCTTCGGCTTCGAGCCTGAGATCACCGCCAAGGTGGCGAAACTCAAGTGCCGGATCTACGAGGTCGGCATTTCCTACAGCGGCCGGACCTACGAGGAGGGCAAGAAGATCGGCTGGAGGGACGGGGTGCGGGCCATCTACTGCATCGTCAAATACAACCTGTTTTCCAGATAGCTGTCACGCTCCCATCAACTGACATGCAGCTGCGTGGCTACTTCCCCGCGCTGTAGATCTCATTCATTGACTGCAGCTCCTCTCCCAGGCGCTCGCGCAGCGCCGGCGGCCCGATGACCTCGGCCATCGATCCGTACTGCAGGATCTTCATGATGATCTCCCGGTCGTCATGAACCGGAATGTGAAGCACGATCCCCGTTTCCTGCTCGTTCATCCGCTGGTCCTTGTGCCAGGTCTGGTTCCTGACCAGTTCCGCGGCAGTTCCGGTGAACCGTATGTGCGCCGTATAGCGGGGCGGGCCCTTGAAGATGCCGAAAGATCGGTCAAGATCTTGTCCGGTATGGTCGCTGGACGCAGCGATTTTAGCGGCTAATTCGGCCGCCGTAATCCGTGCCAGATGAAAGGTCCGGTGGGCGCCGCGCAGCAGGCACCAGGCAGAGAGGTACCAGCGTCCCTGATAGTTGATCAGTTTGAGCGGCTCGACGGTCCTGCTGGTATTCTGCTTCGCCGGTGAGCGGTACTCGATGCAGAGCTGCCGCCGTTTCACGATCGCCTCGATGATCGTGTCGAAGATCCGGGCATCGGGGTGTTCGACCTCCACCCACTCGCAGTGGATGGAGTCGGAGATGTGCGCCTGGTCGCGGCCGACCATTGCCGACAGCCGGTTTTCGAGCTGTCTGATCTCGGGGAGCCCGCTCAGGCCGGTTTCCTCGGCGAGGCGGTTCAGCATGCCGAGCAGGAAGACGATGCGCGGGCTGTTGGCAAACGGCAGGTCGAAGCCGGTTTCGGTGTAGTAGAAGCCGTTTTGCTGCTGGTCGAAGCCGATCGGCGCGAGCAGCCGGTCGCGCAGGTAGGCGATGTCGCGACGGGCGGTCGGCTGGGAGATCTCGAACTCCTCCATCAGCGTGCGCGAGTTCGGGTAGCGGTTTTCGATGAGCTGGCGGTGGAGGAAGTAGACCCGTTCGAGAAGGCTCATCGCATCCTTCAGCGGGGATTGCGGCGGTGCTTGACCGGCGGGATCTGCATCTGCTCCCGGTACTTGGCCACCGTGCGGCGGGCGATCTTGATGGCCTGGTCGGCGAGCTTGTCGGCGATGGCGCTGTCGCTGAGCGGCTTTGCCTTGTCCTCGTCCTGAACGATCTGGCGAATGCGCGTCTTGATCGATTCAGCCGCCAGCGCCTCCTTGCCCTCCCGGGGAATGGCGGTCGAGAAGAAGAATTTGAGTTCGTAGATCCCCTGCGGGGTGTGGGCGTATTTGTTCGAGGTCACGCGGCTGATGGTCGACTCGTGCATGCCGATGTCCTCGGCCACATCGCGCAGAATCAGCGGTCTCAGGTGGGCGGCGCCGCGCTCGAAGAAATCGTACTGGAACTTGAGGATCGACTCCATGACCCGGTAGATGGTGCGCTGGCGCTGGTGCAGCGATTTGATGAACCATTCGGCGCTCCTGACCTTGTCGGCGATATAATTCTTCGATTCTTTCGAAGCGGTGCCGGCCCCCAGAAGATCGCGGTAATAGTTCGAGACCCTGAGCCGGGGGATGTCGTCGTCGTTGAGGCGGATCACGTACTCGCCGTCGACTTTCTGCACGTAGACGTCGGGCACCACGTAGTTAGTGGTCTCCTCGGCGTACGGCAGGCCCGGATAGGGAGTCAGGTTTTTGGTGATGAACTCGACGGCTTCGACGATCTCCGAGCGCTTGTGACCGGTCACCCGGGTCAGCATCTTGTAGTTGCGGCTTTCGAGCAGGTTCAGGTGCTTTCTCACGATCAGCATCGACAGCGAATCCTCCATGCCGAGCCGTTCGAGCTGCAGCTGCAGCGATTCCTGCACCGTCCGGGCGGCAATGCCGGGAGGGTCGAGCTCCTGGATGACCTCGAGGATATAATCCGCTTCATCGAAGCTGCAGCCGACCTGCTCGACGATGTCTTCAAGGCTGGTCTCGAGAAACCCGTAGCGGTTGAGGTTGCCGGTGATGTAACGGGCGATCTCCCACTCATCCGAATCCAGTTCGTCGTGGGCGAGCTGCCAGTGAAGGTAGGCGCAAAGGCCGGGTTTTTCCGAGATGAAGTCGAACTGGCTGGGCGCGTCCTCAGGCGGCTTTTCGCGTGAGAAGGAGAACTGGGTTTCGAAGAAGTTGGCGTATTCCTCCCAGTTTGTTTCAGCCATTGCGTCCGACTGGGAGACCGGCTTGGTGATCTCCCGTTCGTCGGGCACCGAGTCTGGTTCGACGGTGGTGGACAGGCCGTAATCCTGTTCATCGCCTGAACCGTCGGGGGAAAGCTCGATTTCCAGGGCCGGGTTCTGTTCGATCTCCGCCTGCAGGGCCTGGGTCAGATCGAGCCGGTTGAGCTGCAGCAGCTTGATGGCCTGGCGCAACTGCGGCGTCATCACCAGTTTCTGGGCCAGTTTCAGCTGTTGTCTGAGTTCAAGCGCCATATACCTCCGAGCAGGGTTTCATGCTGATTTATCCACGATCTGATGTAAAAAGGATATTACATCGAGAAGTTTTCTCCAAGGTACATTTTCCGGGCGATCTGGCTCTCGATGATGTCGTTGGCGACCCCGCTGGTGAGGATCGAGCCGTTGTTGACGATATAGGCGAAATCGCAGACCTGCAGGGTTTCCCGAACGTTATGGTCGGAAATCAGGATCCCGAGTCCCCGGTCCTTGAGGCCACGGATGATCTTCTGGAGCTCGCCGACCGCCAGCGGGTCGATGCCGGCGAACGGCTCGTCGAGCAGGATGAACTGCGGCCTGGTCGCCAGCGCCCGCATGATCTCCACTCTCCGCCGCTCGCCTCCTGACAGTGCGTGGCCCTTGTTGTTGCGCAGGTGTTCTATTTTGAGGTCGGCCAGCAGCTCGTTGATCCGGTTGCTGATTTCGTTGGCGGTCAGTCCGAGCGGTTCGAGGACGATCCTCACATTTTCCTCGACGGTCAGCTTCTTGAATACCGACGGTTCCTGGGCCAGATAGGTGATGCCTTTGAGCGCCCGCTTGTGGATCGGCAGGTTGGTGATAGCCTCGCCGTTGAGCAGGACGTTCCCCTCGTTCGGTTTGATAAAGCCGACGATGGAGTAGAAGGTGGTGGTCTTTCCCGCGCCGTTCGGGCCGAGCAGACCGACCACCGTGCCGGTGTTGACCTTGAGGCTGATGCCGTCGACCACGGTCCGGGAACCGTAGATCTTGACGATGTTTCTGGTCTCGAGCTCTGCCATGGTCGGTCCGGCGGACCTCAGTTCTGCTTGATGGTCATCTTGACCCGGGACTTCTGCTCCTTCTTCTCAGCCCCTTCGCCGACCACGGTAGTGGTACCGCCTTCCACCTCGGACCTCCCCTCGTCCATGTAGTAGACGATCCGCTCGCCGGACACCATGTTGTCGTTCTGCCAGGCCTTGGCGCCGCCGATCAGGTATATCTGGCGGTTGTCGGAATAGTAGACCATCTTGTCTGCGGTACCCAGCCACTCCTCGTTACTGAGTTCCACGTTGCCGGCGCAGACCAGCTTCTCGATCTTCTGCCTGGCGCTGGCTTTACTGTCCTTGGTGGCATCGCTGTGATAATAGACGGTCATTTCGTCGCAGAGAATGCGCAGGTCGCCCTGCTGGGCATCCACGTTGCCCTTGAACAGCACCGAATTGGCCGCCTCGGTGGAGGACATCTGATCGGCCTCAACGTAGACCGGCGGTTCTTTGTCTTCGGCGCTGCCGGCCGTCACGAAAAAGCTTGACAGGATGAATAACAGGCTGAAGACACGTACCTTTTCTTGGAGCTTCATGATCGTCTCCGAACAGTTCAGGACATTGTTTTGCAATTTGCGAGCCTGTTATAGCCTACCATGCGTCGAAAGTAAAGCAAAGGGGTGATTGCATCGCCAAATGATTCCTTTACTATGGTTGCATAAGTCATTAGTATTGAGGGGATTTGGCAACCTGACAGAGTTTTTCGGCGATGGCCGCACCAGGGATGAAGTCATGAACAAAAATATTGAACGGGCCAAGATTCTGATCGAGTCACTGCCCTACATCCAGGAATTCAGGCACAAGACGATCGTGGTCAAGTATGGCGGACACGCGATGGTCGACGAGAACCTGAAAAAGCAGTTCGCCCTCGATGTGATCCTGCTCAACCAGATTGGCGTCAACGTGGTGATCATCCACGGCGGCGGCCCCCAGATCAATCAGCTGCTCACGCGGCTCGAGATCAAGCCCAGCTACGTGCAGGGCATGCGGGTGACCGACGGAGAAACCATGAACGTCGTCGAGATGGTTTTGGTCGGCCGGGTCAACAAGGAGATCGTCGGGTTGATCAACCACAGCGGCGGCAAGGCGGTTGGTCTGTCGGGCCGGGACGGCGACCTGGTCTGCGCCCGAAAGATGCAGATCAATGTCAGCGTGGGCGCCGATCTCAGAGAGAATACCCCCCCGGAACTGATCGATCTCGGCCGCGTCGGCGAGATCACCAGAATCAACGGAGCGGTTCTCGAGGCGCTCAAGCAGAAGGATTTTATCCCGGTCATTGCGCCGGTCGGCGTAGGCGATGACGGGCAGGCGCTGAACATCAACGCAGACCTGGTTGCCGGCGCCATCGCCGGGGCTCTGAAGGCGGAAAAGCTCATCCTGCTCACCGATGTGGAGGGCGTCAAGGACAAGAACGGCGAGCTGCTCAGGTCGCTGAGCCGGGACGATCTGGACGGGCTTATCGAGGACGGCACCATCAGCGGCGGCATGATCCCCAAGGTGAACTGCTGCCGCCAGGCATTGCAGCTCGGGGTCAACAAAACCTATATCGTCGACGGCCGGGTGGAACACGCGATTCTGCTCGAAATGTTTACTCGCGAAGGCGTCGGTACGGAGATTGTCAGATGGAAGACCAAAACCAATTGATACGGAGTCGGGCCGACGACGTCTTTATCAGGACCTATGCGAGATATCCGGCAGTCATGGAAGCCGGATCGGGATGCGAACTGAGAGATGCGGACGGCAGGACCTATCTCGATTTTTTAGCGGGAATCGCGGTCTGCGCGCTGGGGCACTGCCATCCTGCGGTGACGGCGGCGATCACCGAGCAGGCCGGGCGGCTCGTGCACGTATCGAACCTCTACTATACCAAACCGCAGACCGAGCTGGCCGAACTGCTGGTGGCCAACAGTTTCGCCGACAGGGTGTTCATGGCCAACAGCGGCGCCGAGGCCAACGAGGCAGCCATCAAGCTGGCCCGCATCGCATCCGCTGAAGGGAAATACGAGATTATTACCCTGTCCGGCTCGTTCCACGGCAGGACGCTGGCAACCGTGTCCGCCACCGCGCAGCCGAAATTTCACAAGGGCTTCGAACCGCTGCCCGAGGGGTTCGTGCATGTCGAGACCGGTGATATCGAGGCGGCGCGGCGGGCGGTCGGCGAGCGGACCTGCGCGATCATGTGCGAGCCGCTCCAGGGGGAGGTGGGGGTTCGGCCGCTGACCAGGGAATACCTGCAGGGGCTCCGCGCCCTCTGCGACGAGCGGGGCCTGCTGCTGATCCTCGACGAGGTGCAGACCGGCATGGGCCGTACCGGAACCCTGTTCGCGTACGAACAGTTCGGCGTGGTGCCCGATATCATGACCCTCGCCAAGGCGCTGGCCAACGGTCTGCCCATCGGGGCGATGCTGACCACCGACAGACTCGCGGCATCGCTGGTGCCGGGAACCCATGCCTCGACCTTCGGCGGCAACCCGGTGGCCTGCGCGGCGGCGGTGGCGACGATGAAGGTGATGCTGGCGGACGGGTTTTTGGAAACGGTACGCGCCACCGGCGACTATATGCGGCAGCGGCTCGCGGCGGTAATGGACAAGTACCCGCGCATCGCCACCCAGGTCAGGGGAATGGGGCTGTTGAACGGGCTGGTGCTGAGCGCTGCGGCGGTGGAGCAGGGACCGGCCATCGTCAACCAGATGTTCGAGCGGGGCTTTCTGATCAATTTCGCCGGCAATTGCGCGCTGCGGCTGGCGCCGCCGCTGATCGTC
>JAJDNR010000078.1 GCA_022340565.1 Desulfofustis sp. | reverse complement strand
CAGGCTGCTGCTGCTCTCCATCGCCACCAGCATCGACGCGCTGGCGGTGGGTCTGAGCTTCGCCATCCTCGACATCACCATTCTTACCCCGGCGCTGATCATCGGCTTTATCACCGGCGGCATGTCGCATGGCGGCATCATCCTCGGCCGCAAGGTCGGACACCTGCTGGAAGGCAAGGTGGAGATCATCGGCGGCGTGATCCTGATCTTGATCGGGCTGAAGATTCTGTTTGAGCATCTGGTCCAGCCCCTTGGCTGAGGCCGGGCTGAGAGCGGCTCGGCAAGCGGCAGAATACGGAAAAAGAAGTTGACAGCCGAGGTCTCACAAGCTATATTTCCGCCTTACTTCAGGGCAATCGATCAACGTAAAAACAGCAACTTACGAATGGTCCGGTACCCTGAAAAAGTTCGCATATTGAAGATAATTCAATAACTTGCGAACACCAGCGATCCTCGGTAGCTCAGTCGGTAGAGCAGGTGGCTGTTAACCACCCTGTCGGCGGTTCGAGTCCGTCCCGGGGAGCCAGAATGGACCAAGGGCGTTTTTCCTCGGAGAAACGCCCTTTTTTTGTCGATAGATGATGTTTTTTCTGCCATCGAGTTTGTCTTCAAAGATCAGGCCCTGCCGGCTCTAGGGTTTGTCATACTGGGCTTGAAGGGCTGCCGTGCGGTTATCCGTATTAATAGTACCAGTCGTCTGACCACCTAGACGGGCAATATCTGAGCTGGTCTGTTGTGTACCCGGATAGTTATACATCATGAGAATAGCATCCCTGCAGATTATCACATTTATGTAATAAATGGTGCCTATGGTTGACATTGACTTCCATAATTGTGTGGTATATCGTGTCCGGTATCGTGCGTGCATCGCTTGGTAGTGTTGACTCAAAGTGCAATGAACATGTTGTTTGACCGACAGAATTCGTGGAGCACCGGGATTATGAAGACGGTTTACTCAAGAGAATGCTCTGGTCGACGGTCACTGAAAATATCAGATCGTATGAATAGGTATCGTTTTTGCTAAGATGTGAAGTGCGCAGCGGGAACATGCCTACTGCAGCACCAGTGAAGCAGCAATCTGTTGCGACTGTGAAAAAAGCAAAGAAGATATGCTTCAACAAGGTTACGTTAACCTAACTGAAAGGAGGAACGCATGGAAAGAAGGACGTTTTTAAGAATGTTGGCAGCTGGAACAGCTGGGGCGATGGTGGGTAATATTCCATTCGAGGTGCTGGCTGCTGCCGGCAAAACCGTCAATTGGCTTACCTGGGAGAATCTGGCATACGATGAGTATATCAGCAGCTTCGTAAAGCAGAGCGGAATAGAAATTCAGAAGGGCTTCATCGGGTCTGATGACGAACAGTTTGCAATGATTCGAGCCGGCGGCGCCAAGGACTGGGACTTGATCACTCCGGGGCTGGACAAAGTGGAGCTCTATGTTGCATCGGGTTTGCTGGAGCCGCTTGACCTGGATAAGATACCGAACGCGAAGTCGCTTTACGCTCCTTTTCAATCGACCGCTTTGGGCAAGAAGGACGGCAAGACTTATGGAATTCCCTTTTACTGGGGAATCAACCCAATCGTCTATCGCGCCGACCTGATGACTGAGGAACCCGACTGGTCAACGCTTTTCGAAGGAGAGAAGTATAAAGGGCGGCTCGCCATGCGCGACTACGCCCTCGAAGGCATCGCCATCGCCGCGATGTACCTGGGCATCGAGCGCGAACGGATATTTAAGATGGATGATAAGGAGCTAGCGGAATGCAAGAAAGCCTGTATCGCACAGAAGAAACTACTGCGCACATACTGGAACTCGATCGCGGATCTGACCAACCTGTTTGCCGCCGGCGAAGTGGTTTGCGCTTTCTCATGGGTGCCTCCTTATTACGATCTTCGTGAGAAAGGCATCAACATGGGTATGGCCAAGCCCAAAGAAGGGGTGATCGGCTGGTGCGACACCTGCGCCATTCCGGCGGGCACAGCTCCAGATAGCGCCTCCGCCGCTCATGAGCTGATCAATTTCCTGCTCGGTCCCGATTACGGTAAAACCTTGGCGCTCAACGGGCCGTATGCAATCAGCACATCAATGGCCCGCGACAGTCTTTCAGCCGAGGAACAGGAGCGTATTTTCATCAAAGACATGAGCGTGATGGATTCTTTCGTGTGGAAGGAGAACCCGGCCGATTACGGAAATTGGGTACGCATCTGGAATGAGGTAAAAGCGAGTTAGCTCATGAGTTCAGACAACTCCCCGACCTCCAGCCATCTGCTGGAGGCCCGGGGGATTTTAAAAGACTACGATACGTTTCGAGCGGTCCATGCGGTCTATTTCGATATCCCCCATAACTGTTTCGTAACTATTTTAGGTCCCTCTGGGTGCGGGAAAACGACCATTCTCAGGATGATCGGAGGATTCGAATCGATTACGGCCGGAAGTATTCATTTGGAAGGGGTACCCATCATGGATGTGATGCCCTACGATCGGCCGATCAACACCGTATTTCAGAATTACGCCCTGTTCCCGCATCTGCGTGTTGAGGACAATGTGGCGTTCGGTCTCAAAATGCGCAGGATGAAAAAGACCGAAATCAGGAGCAGGGTCAATGACGCGCTGGAAAGCGTGAGGATGGCGTCGCTGGCACGGCGCTACCCGTCCCAGCTTTCAGGCGGGCAGCAGCAGCGAGTCGCCCTGGCCCGGGCCTTCGTCAACGAACCCAAACTGCTGCTGCTCGATGAACCACTTGGAGCGCTGGATCTGAAGATGAGGCGGCACATGCAGGTTGAGCTCAAGGATCTGCAGAAGCGGCTTGCCCTGAGTTTTCTCTATGTTACCCACGATCAGGAGGAAGCATTCGCTTTAAGCGATATCATCATTGTCATGAATAGCGGCCGAATCGAGCAGATCGGCACACCTGTGAATATCTATCATGCGCCTGAGAACACCTATGTGGCAGACTTTATCGGCGGTGCCAACCTGCTCGAGGGTAGGCTCACAGAATTTGACAGTTCAGCCAGGAGGGGGCATCTGGAAACCGAAATCGGCACCGTTGAGGCGGCTTGCAGCGGATCAGTCAAACCGGATGAACCTGCAAGCCTGTGCTTCAGGGCCGAGGAGATTGGAGTCGATACGGGTATTGGCGGAGATATTTCCTTTAAGGCGCTTGTCAGCCATATCATTTTCCAGGGCAGTTCTAAACTTGTCGAGGTACATACCGGAAAGCATAAGCTCATTGCAAAGCTGGACCACGACGTGCCGGTAACCGTCGGGGAGCCCATAAAACTCGCCGTTGCGAAAGCAAAATTGAGGATCGTGCACGGATCCCCAGTGGTAGCCAAGGAAATCCATTGAAACTTACCGGGATCGAAGCCAAGCGGCGGCGCACCGCGCTGGTTCTGACTGCACCGAACGTTCTGTTCGTTCTTGCCTTCTGCGTTCTTCCTCTCGGAGTCCTTTTCAGCTACAGCTTTTTCCAGGTCGATTTCGTTTCGATCTTACGTGAACCGACATTTGACAATTATAATCGAATCATTCACAGCGAAACATACCGGGGCTTGATCCTCAAGGCCCTGATCTATGGACTTGGTGTTGCCGTGCTGTGCGGAGTCATTGCCTATCCGCTGGCCCTGTTCATCGCAAAGCGGGTGAATATCTACAAATCGGCGCTGCTGACACTGCTCCTGATCCCGCTTTATACGGGGGACCTCATCAGAATATTTGCGTGGCGTGTGGTGCTGGGCGCGGAAGGAGTGTTGAACTCGCTGTTGATGTGGCTCGGACTGATCGACGAACCGATATGGTTCCTTCTTTTCAGCCCGTTTGCAACGACGGTGGTGCTGACCTACAACTACCTGCCGTTCATGCTCTTCCCGCTCTGGGCCGCCATTGAGGCTCTAGACGATTCTTACATGGAGGCTGCAATGGACTTGGGTTCCAGAGATCTCGGGGTATTCTTCAGAATCATATTACCGTTGAGCGGGCCTGGCCTTGTCGCAGGTTTTCTCATGGTCTTTGTGCTGGTTGTCGGCGACTATCTGACCCCGCAGCTCATGGGAGGCTCATCCGGTGTGACGGTGACGAGTGCCATTCATGATATGTTCGGTGCAGCATTTGACTGGCCCACGGGGTCCGCACTGGCCTGGCTGCTGCTCTCGAGCATGGCCCTTTTCGTTGCCTGTGTCGTGTACGGTTTTTATCGGTCGCCGTGGGGCAGGGGAATTCGCAAGCAAGACAAATGAAAAATCGGGGCGGATCAATATTGCAGGGATACGCGTTCGCATTCTATGGGTTTGTCTATCTACCGATTCTCCTCATGGGGTTGTTTTCTCTCAATTCGTCTAATCTCATAGCGTTTCCGCTTACCGGTTTCACGTTCAACTGGTATGTGCAGATCTTCAACGACGGCAGGATTTTCAAGGGACTCCTGACCACCATGGCAGTTGCTATTCCGGTTACGCTGATCACGACTGTCTTGGGCAGCATGGCGGCTCTGGTACTGACCAGATATCAGTTCCGGCTCAAACCCCTGTTCGCCGCACTCCTCGTACTGCCGTTTTTTGTTCCCAAATTGATATTTGCCATAGCTCAGGTCACCTTTCTCAATGATATCGGGATGGACAAGGGACTGATAACCGTCTGGATTTCCCAGTCGCTTATCATCCTCCCTTTTGTAACGATCATCATTGCCTCTGTGCTTTATAAGATAGATAAATCGCTCGAAGAAGCCGCGGAGGACCTCGGTGCTCGACCATGGCAGAAGTTTCGCCGGATCACCCTCCCCCTCATGAAAAACGGTATTTTGGCCGCTGCGTTCATAAGTTTCGTGCTCTCCAATGCCGAATACACCGTGTCGTTTTTTACCAGCGGACGCGTGCAACCCCTGTCCGTCCTCGTCGCCTCCGATTTCCGGTTCCACCTTTCACCAAGCCTTAATGCGCTGGCAATGCTCATCGTGCTGTTTAATATTTGCATAATTATCGCGAGCGAATGGCTCAGAAGACGAAAGGTGCACCAGTAGATAACGACCACCATTGCCGCCATTGCATATGAAGATACTCATCAGAAACGGCACCGTCGTCAACGATGACGGGAGCAGGAACACGGATGTCCTGACGGACGGGAAGCTTATCGAGGCTGTCGAACCGGGGATCCTCCCACCGGAAACATGTAAAATTGTCGAGGCAGACGGGCTGCTGGTCATCCCCGGTGGTATCGATCCTCACACCCATCTCGAGATGCCGGTCGGCGCTATTCATACCGCGGACGGGTTCGATAGTGGAGGCGAAGCTGCCCTGTCGGGTGGAACCACGACCATTATTGATTTTGTCAATCCGCTGCGGGGGCAGTCGTATGTCGAAGCCTACGAGCAGTGGATGGGGCGTGCACAGAAAGCAACCTGTAACTACTCATTTCATGTGACCGTAACGTGGTTCGACGACCAGGCGGCGGAGGAGATGCGGTATCTCTCAGAACGCGGCGGCGTCAATTCCTTCAAGCACTTCACCACCTATCGGGACACCATCATGCTGAATCAGGAAGGCATGCTGCAGAGCTTCTTCCATGTCGCAAGGCTCGGATGCCTCGCTACGGTTCACGCGGAAAACGATGTGATTATAACCCACCTCCAAAACGATCTTCTGAAGAAGGGGATCACCCACCCCAAAGGGCATGTCCTATCGAGGCCGCCCATCGCCGAAGCTGAAGCGACCAATCGGGTTATAGCACTGGCAGAAGTTGCCGGAGTGCCGGTCTACATTGTCCATCTCAGTTGTGCCGGTGCGCTCGACGCGGTGAAAGCTGCTCAGATCAGGGGGCAGGAAGTTTATGCCGAGAGCCTCTGCGGGCATCTGCTGCTCGACCGGTCCGTCTATTTCAATCATTCGCGCGAGATCGCCGCACGCTATGTCATGAGCCCCCCCTACCGGAGCAGGGAACATCGTGATGCACTCTGGGACGGGATCGCGACAGAATCCATTCAGGTTATCGGAAGCGACAACTGCACCTTCACCCAGGAACAACGCAATTTGGGGTTGTACGATTTCACCAGGATACCCAATGGCTCGCCGGGTATCGAAGATCGTCTCCGGATAATCTGGGATCAGGGGGTGCGGACCGGGCGGTTGAGCAGGGAACGGTTTGTTGCCGCCACCTCGACAAATGCGGCTAAAATTTTCAACATGTATCCACGTAAGGGCGTCATTAAACCCGGTTCCGATGCGGATATTGTCCTGTGGGACCCTGATAAGAGCCATTCCGTTTCCGCGGGATCTCATCGGCAGGCGATAGACTACAGCGTCTTCGAAGGGTATGAATTCATAGGGTCACCCTCTCTGACAATCCTCAACGGGCAGGTGGTGTTCGAAAACGGTCGTGTGAACGTGGCTGCCGGCGCCGGGACGTTCGTAGCCCGTTCACCACGTTAAATAATGCTGCAGACTGATAGGTTAGCCCTGGATCGGCGTCTTCTCAGCACATGCAATGACGTGCCGGTTTGGTGCCGAAGGAAGATGATGAGGGAGAAAAGAACCGCCTGCCTCAGCCAGTGCGGCTGGGTGCCGATGCCTTGAGGAACCCACGGAATCTATCTTTCAATTCATTCTGGGCGATTGGAATGGTACTGAGTGTCTCCTTCTAATCTTGTCTTAGCTGCGGCATGGGGATAGGAATGTCGTAGTACGCTGCCGCTGCACCCATGCCCGCTTCGCAGGTATTTTTATAGTCCGGTGTCGTACAGGCTGTTCGCGTGCCCTCGCACTCGGCGGCCCAGAACATGTAGCCAAGCATGCCGGAGGTGATCCCCGCACCGTTGGGCATGACCGTCTGCACGAAGTCCCCGGTGGCGTCCGGTTGCTGGAGCGAGTTATTGAAGTCCACGCACTCAGGTGCCGGCTTTCTTCCGGTAAGCCAGAGACTGCCGGTGAGCTTGGCTGGGGCCAGGGGCAGAATCGGAGGGTCGTACTGTGGTTTCCCATCGATGTGTTCCTGCCAGTTGGCGATCACATCGTCCGCGCTCGACTGCCGTGGCGTCACCATGGCGTTGGCGTAATCGAGCACCGGATTGACAGTATCCAGCCACTGAGCGGTGGCGCGCTCGGTAAGCGCGATCAGCCAGCGGTCGCCTGCCGCAAGGTCGATGGTTAGCCGGGCCGCATGATCGGTGCCCATATTATCATAAGGGTGAACGGAGCGATACGCATCGATAAAGTCCTGCAGGCCCTCGAGGTCGGGATTTCTATTATCCTCGTAATCGATTTCAATGCCGACCCCTAAATCACTCGCCACCACGGCGGCGTTCAGGCCCAACTGCCAGGCATCCTCGGCAAGAGCCTGGTTCCATGCGTCGACGTAGGTGATGCCGCCGATCGAGAGCATCACGCGGACTCCCCGGTCCTTGAAGTAGTCCACCACCTCCTGGTTTATACCCCTTGGAACGCCATCAGTGGTTTGATCGTCGGTTGTCTCGTGAAGCAGCCTCAGCGGATGAACGAAGCTGAGAACCACCAGGTTCACGCTTGGAAAACCGCCGCCGCGGTCGATCAGCCAGCGGTTTTTCTCGTCGAATTCATGCATGTCCCGAACACTGGACCAGGTGCAATAATCGTTTCCGCAATGCCAGGCGCCATAGACGGCGATGGACTGTGGGACAACAGGATCCTCGTCGCCGCCTCCCCCGCCGCTGATTTCACAATCGCCACGTGATTCCCACGGATAGCCGTCGTCGGGGTAATCGCGCTTGGACGGTTCGCCGATGTTCTCATAGGCGACTTCCCGGTATTGTACTTGGTCGCCCGCCAGGTAATAGACCTGGCGTTTCCACTCGGGTAGCCCGCTGCAGTCATAGGCCGGTGCGCTGCCGGCGATCAGCGCCGAGCCAAGTATCATGATTTCTGCGATGGTTATTGGCTTCATGAGGTGTCCTCCTCCATCAGGTCAAAGGCGATGAACTTCCCGTATGCCTGGGCTCCAGGAATTGGCTAGCAAAACCTTCCTTCGAAGCGTTTAACTCTATCTGCCGTACCTTGACGCACTCGTTGTAAAATGAGACGTGACCACGCCAGGCAGATTCCCTTGCTGACTCAAGCGAACTTGCCAGTTCGGGTTTGAATGTAGATCGATGGCTTTATCAAAACCCTCATCATCAATTGATAATATTTATTTCTCGATTGTCTCGCGGATCTGCAGCCTGGCATCCGGGTTGAAAGTTGATCTGGACCAGGTAATATCCAGAACGCAGAATTCAACAGCTCCAGCTGCCCTTGACCGCGTCGAATAAAAGGTCGCTACTCCATCGGAGCCGGGAATGCGGCTGGTGTCGCCTTTGGTTTTCACACCTGACCGGGCTTCCTTCACGGTGGCATCGACCGCAGGCTGACCAATGCCGTCAACCACTGCGACCTGGGCAATAACCTGGGTGTCGCGGGATACGACATTCAGCGAAATATCTGCTGACAACAGCGAATCCGGATAATCGTCTCCGGGAGGCACCGGTACTTCCGGCGGCGGCTCCATCTCGCAGTCCTCTGCGCGCCTGAAACGCACCCATTCATATTGCGCCTGTTCTCATAGCTTATCCGCTCTACTTTGAATAGCGTGAGGCTTTAGCTTATGATAGACGAGGAACAATCGAAATTTCCTGAACTCATGTCCAAATGAGAGGCAGTGCGATGAGCGAGATGAGAAACCTGCTGGCGATCGGAGAAGATAAACTGGAGGCGGTCAACAGGTTTTTGACCGCCCGGGACAACCCGCTGACGGATCCGCTGTTCGCCGTCATCGATAAATTCGGCGGACCTGAATCGATCAATGAGCAGGCCCTGGCCGCGGGAGATCCGGCCAATTTAAGGGATCGCCTGAAGGAGATCGATTCCCCCTACCTTGCCGATCTGGACTGGCTCGCGGAACAGATCGACAGGAAATCGTTCGTCGATTTTGCTGACTGGTGTGACGCCAGGGGGGTGGATCCTCAGCAGCTCAACCACCAGAATGCGGTCACCCTCGAGATCAGCGCCCTGCAGTTCTTTCCCTGGCTCATTGCCCAGGCCCGGAAGGCCATTGACAGGCGTGAGTTAATGCCCGGCAGGGTGATCCGGGTCCGCAACATGGGTGAACAGAGCAGGGACCAAGGGGATATCATGGCCACCGCCTGCGCCATGCGCATGATCGGCGCAACCTGGGTTGAGACCCTGGACACCAAGGGCACCGACGGGAGCAACATACATCTGGGTGGTCCCGAAACCATCACCGGGTACTTCGGTGGGATCGGGCAGCCCAACGACTACGCTCTCAGGTGGGTGGAGGAAGCGCTCAGCTACTACACCGCCTACGGAACCCGTCAGGTGCTCAATATCAACCCCGGGACCGTGCTTCTTGGGTACCTGCTCAACAAGCTCGGGGTGGATAACGAATTCAAGATCTCCGTCTTCATGGGTAACGACAACTCCTACAGCGTCCTCTGGACCTTGATGACGGCGAAGCTCTTCAGCCGGCCGGATGACACGACGAGCCTGATAGGCTTCAACTTATCCAACTCGGTAAACAATCAGACGATCAAACTCGCCAGCCACATACGCAGGGAATTGGGTCTTGAACACAAAGTCAGGTTCGAGCATCACGTGACGGAAACCTGGAAATCGATTGTCAGACAACCCTACCTGCGACGCGACGAACTCGTGGAACTGGCCCGGGAGGTCCCCAATATCAGCGCCAAGCATGAAGGCGGCGATCCTGAGGTGGAGCGGAACCGGACACACCCTTCAGATGTCCTGGATTATTTCATGGCCAAAGACGAGATCGTGGCAAAAGGGTTGATGGAGGCGATGGAGATCAACTATCTCGACAAACACGAGTCGGTCAACAGGACCGCGGAGGCCCTGGTAAAAGGCGGGACGGCGGTGGTGTGCGCACCTCATCTCCATTTGGCATAGGAGCTGAGTGGAAAAGTCAAAAACCTTCCCCGTGTCTCCTTAGCTCGCAGGCCGTCTCGGCTCGGGAGCGTCAGGCCCGGCGTGGTAAAAAAGACTATAATTTTTCTCCCTGCTGGACGTCAGAGAAGGAAAAAAAGTGGCGCCAGCTGGGATTAAACACCACTTTATCGTCCTGGAGAGTTGCCGACGTGTTTCCCCGGTCATTCATGTAGAATTTGTACTCATCTTGATGTTTCTGAACAACAAATCCTGCATCCTTATAGACGACAACGAAACCACAGAGTCTCCCGCTGTACCTCGTGTAATTGGTCAGGCACAAGGTCCCGTTGTCTCCAATTTCCCATTCGTACTGAAAGGTTTCTCCATCTGACCTGACAGCCCGAATACCGCCGAGCTGAGAAAAATAGGCCTTGAAACTGTATATCTCTCCGGTTTTTTGATCGGGCTCGACTTCAGTCACGGTCATGGTGCGGTCAGCCAGGAATTCTGTAACTTCCTGGCCGGATAGGACGACCGACTCTCGAGCATATGCCTGAAAACAATTCAGTAAGATAATTGACAAACACATCAAACATGATACATGCAGTCTCATCGCAATCTCCGTATCTGATTTTCGTTTATCTGCCGATTACCAAGCTCTTTTGCCCTTCGCTTCCCCAAAGCCTGTTTCTCAACCTTATCATGATGCTCCGTGATTTCGAACTAAAATCCTTATTTTCCTTGGCAGCCGTGAACATCAGCAGATGTCACTTCAGAGGTTATCTGCGGCCGCCTTCAGGTTTGCCGGTCGGGATTCGGCTGACGTTTTTTCCATCGCCTTTTGCCTGAGTCCGGATTCGCAAATGAACCGGAGGGAACTGCAGCCGGTTCAGATTCCTGGTTGAATTGAGAGGGTGAGCCGGGTACATTTACCCTCCTTGCCTCGCTGGGTACCTATCGGCATACGTTCAAGGAGCCTATTCAGGTAGGAGGGACCCCACGGCTGTTTTCCAGACAACAACAGGCAGAGCATGGTGAAATCAAAAAAGGTGCTGATTGTCGGAGGTGTGGCAGGCGGAGCGACCGCGGCTGCCCGGGCCCGCCGCCTGGATGAGTCGGCCGAGATTGTGCTGTTTGAACGGGGCGACTATATCTCCTTTGCCAATTGCGGTCTGCCCTATTATATCGGAGGGCCAATCAGCGAAAGGGACGACCTGCTCGTTACCACCCCCGATAAATTCAGCCGCCGGTACCGGATCGACATCAGGCTCGGGGACGAGGTCACGGCCATCGATCGTCATGCCAGGCGGATCACGGTGAGAAACCGGAAAAGCCGGCGCACCTACCGCGAAGACTACGACACCTTGATCCTGTCTCCAGGCGCGGTACCGGTCAAGCCGCCTCTGCCGGGTATTGAGTCCGAACGCATCTTCACCATACGAACGATCCCCGACACCGATAAACTCAAAGACTTCCTCGACTCCAGGAGGCCGAAGCGTGCCGTGGTTGTCGGGGGTGGTTTCATCGGGCTCGAGATGACGGAGAATCTGAAGCGGAGAGGCCTGGAGGTGATTCTGATCGAATTGGCCGATCAGGTTCTGCCATCGCTCGATCCGGAGATGGCGGCGGCGGTTCACGACCACCTGAAGGAGCAGGGCGTTGAGCTTCGACTGGGGACCGGAGTGACCGGCTTCGCTGATGAATCTGAAAACCTGGTGGTCATGACCAGCCGGATGGATCATGAGGTCTGTGATCTGGCTGTTCTGTCAATCGGGGTAAGACCGGAGAATGAGCTCGCCAGGGCGGCAGGCCTTGCCATCGGCGCGCATGGGGGGATTCAGACCGATGCGGCCATGCGAACCTCGGATCCGCACATCTATGCGGTCGGAGATGCCGCAGAAGTCACGGATTTTGTGGGCGGCAAACCGGTATTGATCCCCCTGGCCGGCCCGGCCAATAAGCAGGGCCGTATTGCCGCCGACAACGCCATGGGCCGGACATCGATATTTCGGGGAACCCAGGGCACCTCAATCGTCAAACTTTTCGACCTGACCGCTGCCAGCACCGGGGCCAGCGAGACAAGCCTGAAACGGGACGGTACCGCCCATCTGGTATCCTACACAGACGGCTTGTCCCATGCCTCCTATTATCCGGGGGCGGAGGTTATGCTGATAAAACTGCTGTTTTCACCCGGAAACGGTCGTTTGTTGGGAGCCCAGATCGTCGGGGGCAGGGGGGTGGATAAACGAATCGATGTGCTGGCAACCGCGATTCGCGGAGAAATGAGCGTTTTCGATCTCGAGGAACTCGAGCTGGCCTATGCCCCGCCCTACTCGTCAGCCAAGGATCCCGTCAACCTGGCGGGGTATCATGCGGCAAACATCCTCAAGGGAGACGTCAAGATAGCCGATTGGCGGCGATTGAAGGCGGCCGGCGATGACACGGTAATTCTCGATGTCAGGACAGAGCCTGAACTGGAGACCGACGGAAAGATCCCGGGAGCGGTCAATATACCCATAGACCAGCTCAGGGACCGGCTCGGCGAACTGGATCACGGCAAGACCTATATCCTCGTATGCCTTGCCGGATTGAGAAGTTATCTCGGATGCCGCATCCTCAGCGCCCACGGCTACGAGTGCCTATCGGTGTCGGGCGGCTATATGCTCTGCCGGCATCTCCGCTGAAGGCCGGAGCAGCCTCGGTAACGGCGAAGGCTTGAACAAACCTGAGAAGTTCAAACTACCGGTTCATGGCTCCGGTTCCCGCCCGCATGGATAGGCTGAGGTGAGCGCCTGGGCGGCAAGCGCCTGGCCTGACTGGTGCAGTTTACCGGGGTTGTTTTCGAGGTGTTTGACGATGACCTTTGCCAGCTCCCTCGTCGATATGCGCTGGGGCAGGCACATCTGGACGAGATCAGCGTTCTCTCCGGCCCGAAGCACGGATTCATACACATAGTTGAAGGTGACCATGCCGTCGATAATCCCGATGCAGTAACCCATTCCGAGGACATTGTCTGCAGGCACCGATTCGATTGATTCGCTCTTGACCAGATTGGCGCAGTCGACCAGCAGGTCGTTTCCGGATCGATTCACGGCCGCCGCCGGAATTGCTGCCAGCACGACGATCTGCACCACCATCACTGCCAGATTTTTCATTGTTTCTCCATGCTGTTTCAATAATCACAATTC
This sequence comes from Desulfofustis sp., assembly GCA_022340565.1. Lineage (GTDB taxonomy): Bacteria > Desulfobacterota > Desulfobulbia > Desulfobulbales > Desulfocapsaceae > JABDQA01. The sequence goes on along the minus strand of JAJDNR010000078.1, from coordinate 13,930 downwards.
TTGATCCGGCGGGTCTCGGTACCATTCCGCCGCCTTTACACATGCTGTACCATCGGAGCCTGCCGTCGAATCTACATGCCGCAATCGCCTCCAGGAACCGGGTGTATCGGCAGCCGGGCTCCGCTGCCGGCAGCGGCCTTTTCAAGGCTGCCTTGCGGCGCTTCCATCAGTACTGCTGATAGAGGGCGTGGGTGCCCAGATATTCCCCGCCGTCGGCGGCGATCCGATCGTACAATTCCTTGGCAAGCGCCAGTCCCCTCGCATCGAGTCCGATTTCCTTGCACGACTCGAGAGCGATGTTCATGTCCTTGATAAAGTGCTTCACGTAAAATCCCGGACCAAAATCTCCTTTGATCATGCGCGGCGCCAGATTGCTCAGGGTCCAGCTGCCCGCGGCCCCCGCCGCGATGCTCTTGAGCACGGTTTGCGGATCGAGTCCCGCCTTCTCGGCATAACGCAGGGATTCGCAGACGCCGATCATGGTCGAGGCGACGGCGATCTGATTGGCCATCTTGCAGTGCTGCCCGCTGCCGGCCGGTCCCTGGTATACGATGTTTTCACCCATGATCTCGAAAAGCGGCAGGGCCTGCTCGAATGCCTCGAGGTCGCCGCCGACCATGATCGACAGGGTGCCCTGCCGGGCCCCGATGTCGCCGCCGGACACCGGTGCGTCCAGGGCCGATATGTGTAGATCCCTGGCCTGCCGGTATATCCGCTGGGCCAGCTGGGGGCTGGAGGTGGTCATGTCGATGGCGATTGTTCCCGGACGGGCGCTGGCCAGCACCCCGTCTGCAGACAGGTAGACCGCCTCCACATCCTTCGGGGAGCCGATCATGGTGATCACGACATCGGCAGCGGCGGCAACCGCCGCCGGGCTGTCCTGCCAGGTGCAGCCCTGGTCCAGCAGTTCCCGGGCTTTCTCTTTGGTACGGTTGTATAGATGAATGGGATAACCGCCGTTCAGGAGATTCAGGGCCATGCTTTTCCCCATGACGCCGATACCGATAAAACCAACGACTGTTTCGCTTCTGTTCTTGGCCGTCATATATTGCTCCGATCTTTCAGGGTTAGAGGGTCGGTCCCTGGGGACCATCCCCGTGGGCTTTCAGCAGATAATTGCCTCGCTGACCCATCCAGTCAACCCATTTCCTTGTGATTACCGGAAAAAAGTGAGTCCTTTCGCCTTTATACCAGCTCTGAAAAGTTTCTTGACATGATTCTGATGTCTGATATATTAGGCATCAGGGTCGTTTCCGAATCATGGCCCGCCATCTTCCAGACTCGACCGCATGGGGGAAGCAGTGCATGACCGCTCGAGCCATATCTCTTTCACAACAAAATCCAGACAGAGGGGTGTGATCTATGTCCGCACAGGAACACTATTTCAAAATCAGGAATTTTATTCACGGCGAATGGGTTGAGGAGAGCGGTGTCGAGACCGTGCCGCTCTACAACCCGTCGACGGGCGGGCAGATCGGTGAGGTGCCGCTGTCCTCGGAAAAGACCTCCCGGGAATGCATCGATTCGGCACACTCCGCCTACGATTCGTGGAGAAGGCTGGCCCTGTCCAAACGGATGGCCTATATTTTCGACCTGAGAGAGGCCATCATCGACCGGGAAGAAGACCTGGCCGTAGCCATTGCGGTCGATCAGGCCAAGCATATCAGCGAGGCCAGGGGTGAGATCCGGCGGATCATAGAGATCATCGAGACCGCCTGTTCGGTGCCGACCCTGCTGCAGGGTGAAAGCCTCCAGGGAATCTCGACCAACATCTCAGGCAGGGTCGTCAAGGAACCCCTGGGCGTGTTCGGCGGGGTGGCCCCCTTCAATTTCCCGGCCCTGGTATTCGCGTGGTTCATCCCCTACGCCATTGCCGTCGGCAACACCTTCATCTTCAAGCCGTCGACCCAGTCACCGCTGTTCATGCAGAAAATCGGCGACATCTTCACGGCCATCGGACTCCCCGGAGGCGTGGTCAACATTGTCCATGGAAACCGCTCCATTCCGGGCACCTGGTACGAGAACCCGAAGATCAGCGGGGTCTGCCTGGTCGGTTCTACCCCCACCGCCAAAAAGATGGCCGAGGCCTGCGGGCGCGGAGGCAAGCGGAGCATGCTGCTGGGCGGCGCCAAAAACATGCTGGTGGCGATGGAAGACGTGCAGCCGGACATCTTCATAGAAAATTTCGTCCATTCCTGTTTCGGTTCGGCAGGTCAGCGCTGCCTGGCCGGGTCGATCGTCGCGGCCGTTCCGGAGATCTATGATTCCCTGCTGGAGCGGATGATCGAAGCCGGCAAAGGGGTGGTGACCGGCGATGCCATGGATCCTGATGTCTATATGGGGCCGGTGATCTCGGCCGCCGCCAAGAAGAAGATCGAAACCTACATCGAGATCGGCATCAAGGAGGGTTCCAACCTCGTTCTGGACGGCCGCAACCCCGACCTGCCGGAGAAGAATAAAAACGGCTATTTCGTCGCCCCGACCATTTTCGAGGGAGTCACCCCGTGCCGCACCATCGCCAAGGAAGAAATCTTCGGCCCGGTCGTCTCGGTGATGAAAATCCGGGATCTCGACGACGCCCTGGAACTCATCCGGGCCCAGCCGTTCGGTAACGGCGCCTGTATCTTCACCCAGAATCAGTACTACACCGAGACCTTTATCGCCGAGGCCAATGCCGGCATGGTCGGGGTCAACGTCGGTGTCTGCGCGCCGCATCCCTACCTGCCCTTTGGCGGGATCAAGGACTCCCATCTTGGCACCAACAAGGTCCAGGGCAAAGACGGGATCGACTTTTTCGTCCAGAACAAGATCGCCACCATCAGGGTTGCCCCTCCCACCGGGCACTACAGCGGCGGCGAGTCGGCGGCAAGCGCTGAGAAGAAGGAGAAAACCACTGTTCGGAGTTGTGTGGCTCAGTAAACCGAAATGCATGTTCAATATGTTTGAAATGAATTGATTTTTCGCTTGCCATTATCCGTTATTTAATAAAGTATGAAACGACGGTCTGGAGTAGTACAATGAGCTTCAAAAGACGGAAGCAGGAGCGATTGAGTTTTGGCGGGAGCTGGCCTCGTCAGCTGACCCGCCCCGCAGCCACTCGGAATTGATACAGAAACGTGTTCTGGTGAGCGGGCTTGCGTCTGTTGCGAGAGCTCGGGAGCTGAAGGCACAAGAAAGGAGAGAACGTGAGCATTGAACTGATCACCGTATTGTATTTCTTAAGTCTGTTTCTGGGATTGTTCCTTGGTTTGCCGGTCGCTCTTGGTCTGGGCGGCACCGCCGTGATCTTTGCCGCCATCTTTGAACCCCGCTCTCTTCTGGCCATTCCCAGCGCATTTTACTATACCCCGTGGAACGGAGTCCTGGTAACCGTTCCACTGTTTCTCTTCATGGGAAGTCTGATCCGTTTTTCGGGTATAGCCGAGGCCGCCTATGATGCGGTTTACAAGCTGATCGGTCATATCCACGGAGGCCTGGCCATGGGCACGGTGGTGGTCTGCACCATTTTTGCGGCAATCACCGGTATTACCCCGCCGGCCACCATTACCATGGGCCAGATCGCCTATCCGTCGATGATGAAATACAAATACCGGAAGCGGATCGCAATCGGCTGTATCGGCGCCGGGGGGGCGCTGGGGGCACTGATTCCGCCAAGTGTGCCGTTCATCTTCTACGGGCTGCTCGCCAAGGTGTCCATCGGCGGTCTGTTCCTCGGCGGGGTCCTGCCTGGCCTGATGCTGGCATTTTTCTACATCGCTTACATCGGCATCCGCTGCAAGCTGCAGCCCTATGTCGGTCCGGCAATTCCCGCAGACGAGAAGTTTTCAGTTGGTGAGAAACTGCGGGCGCTGTTGAACATTTGGCCCTTTTTGGTACTGATCTTCATGGTGCTCGGTGCCATCTGGGGCGGGATAGCGACACCGTCGGAAGCCGCCGCTTTCGGTGCCACCGGAGCCTTGCTGATTAATCTTATTTATGGAAAGCTTACCTGGCAGGTGCTGAGGGATTCACTTGAGACCACAATCAAGCTGACCGGAATGGGACTCTGGATCCTGATCGGTGCCAACATCTATCTGAACATCTTTAACTCGCTGGGCTGCCAGGAACTGGTCACGAGCATGGTGCTCGGCATGCCGGGTGGACAAACCGGCATCATCCTGATGATGATGTTCATCGTCCTGCTGCTCGGCATGGTCATGGACGACTGGGCCATCATCATGCTCTGTACCCCGCTCTACGTACCGATTCTCAATGAGCTGGGTGTGGACAAGCTGTGGTTCGGGGTGCTGTTCATCGTCAATATCCAGGTCGCCTACCTCACTCCGCCGTTCGGCTTCGTGCTGTTCTGGATCAAAAGCGTGATGCCTCCCGATGTAAGCATGGGCGACATCTACCGGTCGGTCGGCCCCTTTATTCTCCTGCAGCTGCTGGGCCTGACCCTGGTCTTTTTGTTTCCGCAGATCGGCACCTGGCTGCCGAGCCTGATGAATTGACATACGGCACGAGGACAATATTAGAGAATGCACTTATAGTATCCCCGATGAGATATGCATGGAGATGAACATGAGTCTGTGGCAAAGATATGAAAAGGCAATTGATTGGATCTCGGCAATATTGGGAAAAATCGGTTGGATCCTGATTCTTTATTGTACCTTCTTCGGCATAGCCGATGTCTTTCTCCGCTATGTGCTGAACTCTCCTTCGCTGTGGATCACCTCCACGGTGCAGGCGGCCCTGGTGCTGATGGCCTGCACCGGAGGCGTCTATGCGCTCAACGTTGACGCCTTTGTCAAGCTCGATCTGTTCTACGCCAACTTTTCGCCGCGGATGAAAGCGATCTGCGACATTATCACCTCTTCTTTGACCTTCCTCTATCTGGCGGTCCTGATCTGGAAGGGCTATCAGGCGGCCATGATGTCGATCAAGCTGAAGCAGGTGACGCCGGACGCGATCCCGATCCCGATCTACCCGATCAAGACCCTGATCCCGATTACCGGGGTGATCGTGCTGCTCGTGGTGATAAAGAAATTAGTAAACGACATCAATACCGTGCGGACAGGCGGGAAACCGCTGCCGAAAGCCTGAATATGAGTTTGGGGCGGGAACCGCATCCCGCCTCTGACCATGGAGAAAGCGGTTTGCCACAAACCTGTGCAAACTTCTTCCCCACTAAGAAAAACAAATAACTGGGAGGTAGACGTTATGAAGAAGTGGTCGTTTGGAGTCGCTGCGGCACTGCTTGCCTGCAGCATGTTGGTACAACCCGGCACGGCAAGCGCTGAAGAAGCGTATGCAAAACCTGATAAAGTGACCAAGTGGGTATTCCAGCCCTGTTTCGATTCATCGGATGCCGGCTGGGCGAATGGCATCGTGCCGTGGATTGAGGCTGTGGAAAAAGCCACTGAGGGCACCGTCAAGATCGAACTGCAGCCGGCCGGCGCGATTACCAGCGGTTCCGAGGCGTTCGGCGCCACCAGTGCCGGCATGATCGACGTCTATGCTGGGTGGGCAACCGTGTACGGCGGCGACATGCCCGAAGGCATGCTGGCCTTCGGTCTGGCGATGGGCGCCAACAACTGGCGGGATGCCTGGGCGGCCATGTGGGGAGACCCGAAGTACCGCATCGGTGATCTCGTGCAGGCAGCGGCCAACGAGCGCAACCTGCAGTGGGTCGGCTGGTCTGATCAGGGACCGAATGCGATGTTCACCAACTTCCCGGTCCACAAGATGGAAGATCTGGCCGGCAAGAAAATGCGCGCCGGCGGACCGCACGCCCTGTTCCATGAAGCCATGGGAGGCGCCCCGGTAGCCATGGGCGGCGGTGACATCTACACCGCCATCAAGCTCGGCACCATCGACGGTACCTACTGGGATACCGGTGGCATCGACGACATGGCCTTCCATGAGGTCATCAAGTATGCGATTCAGCCAGGCTGGTGCCCGGCCCAGCACCAGGAGATTTATGTCAACCTGGACAAATGGAAGGCTCTGAACCAGTGGCAGCGTGACAAGATTAACAGCGTATTCGAGCCCGTCTACTTCGAAACCAGCCGGATGCATGCCATGGGCGTCGAGGAGGCCCTGGAAACCCTGAAGAAGGCCGGAGGCGAGGTAATCTACATGGAAGAGGCGGAACTCAAGCGCATGCGCGAGAAAGCCGTCCAGGATATCTGGCCGAAAGTGGCGGAAAAATCCGAGCGCAACGCCAAAGGCGTCGAACTGTGGAAACAGTTCCTGATGGATATCGGCGAACTGTAGGGTGCTGAACTAGCCTTATCTGGCAAACGCTTTACACAACAAAGGCGGGGCTGCCCTCTTCCTCGGGAGGGCAGTCCCGCCTTCTTGGTTTCGGGCTTCTGAGCGGTTCAGGCCCGATTCTTGTTAAACCCGTAGAACGAATAAATAAAGTCCTTCTGAACCTCAAACGACCAATGGGTGTCCTTGAGCACCCTGGCGGCGCCTTCGCCGTCGCCTTTTTTCAGGTACTCGATGAACTGCCGGTGCTCCTCGCAATTGTTCAGCTCCCACTCGCTGATATAGTTCTGCCGGGGAAAATCGTAGAGCCGGTGCTTGATCGGAAGAATGAATCTTTTCAGGGGTTCGTTGTCCGAAGTCTCTAGATAGACACTGTGAAACTTCAGGTTGGTTGCAAACAGCCTTGAGAAGTCATCACGCTTGATGTCCGAGATGATCTTCTCGTTCAGTTCCTCCAGCCTGTCGATATGTTTCGGCGTGATCCTGTCGATGCAGCTCGAGACGATGAAGGCCTCGATCAGCCCGACGGCGTCGTAAGCATTTTTAACATCCTGAACCTGCAGTTTTCTTACCCGAACACCTCTTCTCGGAAGGATTTCGACAAACCCTTCGAGTTCCAGATGAATCAACGCATCTCGCAAAGGAGTCTTGCTGATGCCAAGCTGCTGGGCGATATCTCCAATGTGGATGGTTGAGCCGGGAATCAGGCTGCCCTGGTTCAACTGTCTTCTCAGGTAGGCATAGACCTGGTCGCTCAATGAAGAAAATTCCAGTTTGCCTTCCATCGCATCGTTCCCTTCTTTCTGCTCGAAGCCTGATGCTCCCCGGTGCGTAAATCCGGCAACTCCAACTGGTCGAAACCGGGGTGTCACACGTGGGAGGATCAGGCTTCCATGTCTCCGGCCTTACAGGAAAGTATCGATCGGGGTGTAGCTGAGATCGAAGGCCTCGGCGACTGCCTTGTAGGTTACCGAGCCGTTGACGACGTTGGCTCCGCGCCTGATCTCCTTGTTTTCCTGCATGGCTTTCTTCCAGCCTTTGTTGGCGATCTCTATAGCGTAGGGCAGGGTGGCGTTGGTCAGGGCCCGGGCCGAAGTCCTGGCGACCGCCCCCGGCATGTTGGCGACGCAGTAATGAATGACCCCGTCTACTACATAGGTGGGGTTGTCATGGGTGGTCGGCGTGGAGGTTTCGAAACAGCCCCCCTGGTCGATGGCGACATCGACGATGACGGATCCCTGCTTCATCCCCTTGAGCATGTCCCGGGTGAGCAGTTTGGGCGCTTTGGCGCCCGCCACCAGGACCGCACCGATGACCACGTCGGCCTTCATGACCAGTTCCCTGAGAACGGTCGCATTGGACAGGACCGGGAAGCAGTTGGCCGGCATCACATCGTCGAGATAGGCGAGTCTTTCCAGGTTCGTGTCCAGAATATAGACCTGTGCACCGAGGCCGCAGGCCATTTTGGCGGCATTGATGCCGACCACCCCGCCGCCGATGACGACCACGGTGGCCGGGGGAACGCCGGTGACGCCGCCGAGCAGGATGCCCCTGCCCCCCTGGGGCATTTCCAGATACTTGGCGGCTTCCTGGGCAGCCATGCGTCCGGCGACTTCACTCATCGGTACCAGCAGCGGCAGAGAGCGGTTGTCTTTTTCTATGGTTTCATAGGCGATGGCAACCGATTTGCTCTTGATCAGCGCGCGGGTCTGCTGCTCGTCCGCGGCCAGGTGCAGATAGGTGAAGACGATCTGCCCCTCTCTGATCAGCTCGTATTCGGACGGCTGCGGCTCTTTGACATGCATGACCATGTCAGATTTCTGGAAAATCTCGGCGGGGGTATCAACGATCGTGGCGCCGGCCTCGAGATATTCCGAATCGGGATAACCGGCGCCCGCCCCGGCCGCTTTTTCAACCAGTACCTGATGCCCGTTGCTGATCATGGCGATTACGCCGGCCGGCGTCATGCTGACCCGTTTTTCTGCCACTTTGATTTCTTTTAGTATACCGACAATCATTGTCAGGCCCCCCTCGTTTAGTTGAAAGTTTTTTCTATGGCTTTGCTCACTGCCGAAACTACGGTATCAACTTGTTCTTTTGTAATGATGAGGCATGGTGCGAAATTCATGACGTTGTTGAGGCCGTGAAAGCTCGAGTTGGTTCTGCCGGCGATCACACCCTCGGCCAGGAGGTTGCCCATCAGGGCCGCCATCTGGCCCTCGGTTACGGGTTCCTTGGTGGACTTGTCGACGACGAACTCGACGCCGGCGAACAAGCCTTGTCCCCTGACCTCGCCGACCCAGTCATAGCGCTCCAGACCCTTGAGCTTTTCCAGCAGGTACTCACCGACCACCCTGCTGTTCTCGACAAGATTTTCGCTTTCTATGATCCTGGTGTTTTCCAGGGCCGCGGTCATCGGGGCGGTGCAGCCGCCGTAGGTGCTGATGTCCCGGAAATAATTGAGCCGGGTTTCGGGATCGGAAGGATCGCAGAGGAACAGATCGTAGATCTTCTGTTTGACCACCGTTGCCGACAGCGCCTCGTAGGAGCTGGCCAGTCCTTTGGCCATGGTGACGATATCGGGGTCGACGTCGAAGTGCTCGTGTCCCCAGAATTTCCCGGTCCTGCCGAAACCGCAGACAACCTCGTCGATAATCAGCCAGATGTCATATTTTCTGCAGATTGCCTGGAGAATCGGGAAATACTCCGGCACCGGCTTCAGAATCCCGCCGCCCGCGGTGATCGGCTCGACGATCAGGCCGCCGATCGTCTCCGGGCCCTCTTTGAGGATGATGTCCTCAACCTTGCGGGCGCATTCGATATTGCACTCGCCATATTTCTTGTCATAGGGACAGCGGTAGCAGCAGCAGTGCGGAAACTCGACGAACCCTTCGAGGAACGGGCCGAAACCCTCTTTCCGCTGGATCTGCCCTGTGGAGCTCATGGCCCCGAAGGTGGTTCCATGGTAGTCGCGTTCGCGGTACATGATCTTGAACTTGCCTTTGCGCTCCGGGCTGATCCTGGAAGCCTGGCGGACCAGCTTGTAAGCCTTTTCGTTGGCTTCCGATCCGGAGTTCGAGAAATAGACCTTGCCGAGCCGCGGCAGTTTCTCCAGCAGTTTCTGGGCAAACTTGATGGCGGGAATGGTTCCGAATGCGCCGGCGAAATAGGGCATTTTCTTCATCTGCGCACACACCGCATCGGCGATTGAATCCCGGCCGTAGCCTACCATAACGCTCCAGACGCCGCCGGAGGTGACATCGAGGTACTCGTTTCCCCGGATGTCCTTGACCATAAGGCCTTTGCCTTCGACGATGATCATCTGTTCCTTCATGTCGAAAAGTTTGTGCGGCTTCAGATGATGCCAGAGGCAACCTTTGTCCGCTGCTACCATATCTTCAGTGTCATATTCCAGCCAGTCAGTCGTTTTCATGAGTGTGTCTCCCACATTGGCCACGTGTTCAGTGTATGGTTACAGGCGCTTATCCTTAGTTTCGTTTGTTCAGGCTTTCTGTGCACGCATATCCGCCGGATCGATTCCCGCTACCCGCACCGGAGCCTTCATCGCATCACGGCGGAACGGTTCGCCGAGTTCCTGGTTGAGCAGGATTTCGATGAAGGTGGTCTTGCCCTCTTCCATCTGGGCCTTGACGGCGGCACTCAGGGCTGCGGTGACCTCGTCCATGGTGGCCGCCTGCACGCCTTCGACGCCGCATGCCCTGGCGATCGCTGCATAGGAAACCTGGGTATCCAGTTCGGTACCGACAAAATTGTCGTCAAACCAAAGGGTTGTGTTGCGTTTCTCGGCGCCCCACTGGTAATTGCGGAAAATCACCATGGTGATAGCCGGCCAGTTGTCCCGCCCGCAGGCGGTCATTTCATTCATTGAAATACCGAAGGCGCCGTCTCCGGCAAAGCCGACAACCGGGACATCGGGCCGGGCCACTTTGGCGCCGCAGATTGCCGGGAAGCCGTATCCGCAGGGGCCGAACAGGCCAGGGGCCAGATATTTTCTGGTTTCCTCGAAGGTAGGGTAGGCGTTGCCGATGGCACAGGCGTTGCCGATGTCGGACGAGATAATGGCGTCCTTCGGCAGGGCTTTCATGATTGCTTTCCAGGCCATGCGGGAAGAGATTCTTTTCGGTTCACGATTACGGGCGCGTTCATTCCAGGTGGTCCCCGGATCGTCATCCTCATGATCCATCGTAGCCAGTTCGGCAGCCCAGGCGGCCTTGGTTTCGGCGATCAGCGCCTTGCGCGCTTCGCGGCCGTTGTCTCCGGCAGTCTCGGGCAACCGGGCAAGGATCGCGGCGGCGACTTTTTTGGCATCGCCGATAATACCGACGGTGACCGGTTTTGTCAGTCCGATGCGGTCGGGATTGATTTCAACCTGGATAATCTCAGCGTTTTCGGGCCAGTAATTTATATGACCGTAGCTCGGCAGGGTCGAGAACGGGTTCAGGCGAGTACCCAGGGCGAGAACCACATCGGCCTTGAGGATCAGGCTCATGGCCGCTTTCGAGCCGTTGTAGCCGAGCGGCCCGGCGGAGAGCGGGTGGCTGCCGGGGAAGGCATCGTTGTGCTGATATCCGCAGCACACCGGGGCGTCGAGTTTTTCGGCCAGGGCCATGGTCTCCTTGACCGCATCGCCGAGCACCACACCGGCGCCGTTCAGGATAACCGGAAAGGCGGCTTTGGCCAGCACTTCGGCGGCCCGGGCCACCGAGCTGTCGCCGCCTGAGGACTGCTCGAATTCAATGATTGTCGGCAGTTGTATGTCAACGACCTGAGTCCACATATCCCGCGGCACATTGATCTGGGCCGGGGCGGAGGCGCGCTTGGCCTTCATGATCACCCGGTTGAGAACCTCGGCGATGCGTGATGGATCGCGCACTTCTTCCTGGTAAGCGACCATATCCTTGAACAGGGCCATTTGCTCGACTTCCTGGAAGCCGCCCTGGCCGATGGTCTTGTTTGCCGCCTGCGGCGTTACCAGCAGCAGCGGGGTATGGTTCCAGTAGGCGGTCTTGACCGGGGTCACGAAATTGGTGATTCCGGGGCCGTTCTGGGCGACCATCATCGCCATCTTGCCGGAGGCCCGGCTGTAGCCGTCAGCCATCATCCCGGCGTTGCACTCGTGAGCGCAGTCCCAGAAGGTGATACCGGCCTGGGGGAACAGATCGGAGATCGGCATCATGGCTGAGCCGATAATGCCAAAGGCATTGTCTATGCCATGCATCTGCAGAACTTTTACAAAGGCTTCTTCCGTGGTCATCTTCATTGCCGTCATTGTGAACCTCCAATTTTTAGTGTTATCCCGAACTACCCTGCAGGGAATTGTTCCGGCAGCAGTCTGGTGGATGAGTCAATCCTATAGATATCTGATATATCACACATCAGAAACCTGTCAAGCAAATTCCTCACCCCCGTATCGATTTATTTTGAGGCTGCCGCCACAGTACCGTGGATAATCGGTAATGGTGCTTGATTATAACGTTACATCAATGACATATTCCATGGAAACACCACCAGGCGGTTGGCCGCGCCAGGAGAACCACTCTGGTTGACCGCTCAAACCTTGCAGCGAATCACCGCGTCCCGGATCTCCGCTCTTTTCCGGATCGATATAAAAAGATCTCTTGCGTTCACCGATGCGATCCTGTATTCGGGGGAAGTCCTGCTCGTGTAGCGTCACGATCGATCAGGCATACGATCCACTCAAACCAGCAAAAGACCCTGTAATGACACTGACTGCCGCAATACTGCTGATCACCTCCGCGCTAACTCATGCCGGGTGGAACTGTTTCAGCAAAACAGATTACCCGTCAACGGCGTCATTCCTGCTGGCCAATATATTCGGAACGCTTCTCGTCTTGCCGCTGCTGATTTACGGCAGAGATCAGGTGATCGATATTGTCTTCCGCCTCTGGCCCCTGCTGCTGCTGACCGGATTTTTTCAGGCACTCTACTTCTCCGGCCTTGCCTATGCCTACAGGAGGGGTGAACTGTCGGTTGCCTATCCGTTGGCCCGCTCTCTGCCGGCACTGATGGTGACGATGGTGGCTTTTCTGTCCGGCCAGGGCGGCTCGGTCGGCAATGCAGTCCTTGTCGGGATTGCCCTGATCATTGCCGGGGGGTTCCTGATACCGCTGCAGTCGTTCAGGGATTTCTCGCTGCACAGATATGGAAGCATCGCCATCTTTGCTGCCGCGGTCGCTGCGGCCGGGACCGCAGGTTATTCCCTGACGGATGACTATGCCCTGGATCTGATTAGAGGAAACAGAACGGTGAGCCTGAGGGAGAATTTTCTGATCGCGTTCTATTATATCGGTTTGCAGCAGATGACCACCATCTTCTGGCAGGCTCTGGCGGTGCTGCCGAACAAACGTGAGCGTGACCTGTTCAGGAAGCAGATTGCCCGGCCCGGCTCATCACTGGTTAAAGGGACCGGGATCCTGGTCACCTATGCCCTGGTTCTCATCAGTATGGGCTATGTGACCAATGTCAGCTATGTGGTGGCGTTTCGTCAGCTCAGCATACCTATCGGCCTGATCCTCGGCATGCTGTTTCTGAAGGAAATCGCCTACCGACCCAAAATCGCCGCCGTGGTTTTGCTCTTTGCCGGGGTCGTTCTCGTCGGCCTCGGATAGAATCGTCTTTCTTGCTGAATCACCAATTGCCCCGATGGTCCGGGCCTGCCCCAGACTCTGGGAATCGGGCATGATCTGCACAGACTGAATAGTTCACCTTTTCAGTATTGATTTGAAAACGCGTAAACTGCAGCACTGACGTCTCCCCAACAATACCAAATACTATCCTGATATGATGTGTTGTTTTGACTTTGCTGTGGTTTTTCCATGAAATATTGAGGCTGGTTCGGCACTTACACCAGGGATTTCACGGACAAAATGCCCCCCAGCACCAGCAAAAAGAGCAGCACCAGCTTTTGATAGAGGTTGCTGGAGATGCGATTGCGCACCTTACCGCCCACATAGACGATGGCCGTCACCGGAATTGCAGCGGCAAAGGCAACAAGAAGGGGAGGAGCGGACAGGTAGCCTGCCTGGTTGATGCCAAGCAGCATGATCAGGCTTGAAAAGGTAAAGGAAATATTTATCGCCTGAATAAAGGTACTGGTGCTCAGGCCCAGCGATAACAGGTAGGGGAGAACCGGCATGACCTGAGATCCGGTCAGGCCGTTTATAAAACCGGTGAGAAAGCCGACCGGCGCCTTCAGCCTTCGCTCCGACGCCTTCGACAGCGTGAACGGCTTCTGCCACAGCGCCATCAGCGCATAAAGGATCAGCACCAGGCCGAGAACCAATTTCGCCACATCGACGTTGATCGTTACCAGCATGAACAGCCCGAGCAGCAGTCCTGGAACCGTTGAGACGTAGAGAATCCGGAACCTGCGGACGACGTCGAGAAAATGACCGGCCTGTATCATGATCATGACATTGCTGACGATCGATGGGACGATTACCAGCGGAATGGCAAGTTTCAGATCCAGGCGCAAAGCCATGATCGGCAGGCATGAGGTCGAGAAACCGAGTCCCGTCACCCCCTTAATCACTCCAGCGACCAGGTATGCGATCAAAACAACAAGGTAATCAAGTTCGTCCATTGCCGATTTCCCAATGTCTGCAACACTAAGACAACCCCGCCACCAAACGGG
>JAJDNR010000071.1 GCA_022340565.1 Desulfofustis sp. | reverse complement strand
CCATGAAATAGGTTATTTAAGCCTTCAGCAGGGCATCTATGAACTGACCCCTGGCAGTCAGCCGAACGCTGCTCCAGGGCAGCTGTCCGCACTGGTGCAGTCCCTGGCTGTGCGGGTTTCGTCTCTTGACGGGAACCCTTCGTTTCAGCATGCACGAGGAATTCTGATTGTTGAAGACTGGCAGTGGGACCTGAAAAGAATCACGCTGCGGATCACCTGGCCGCAGGAATCCGATCAGCAGCGTTTCGAGAGTGAAGAGAGAGTCCTGTTCGTGCACCAGTCCGGGTGACACCGTCTTCCCTGACCGAACACATGATACACAAATATCCGATACATGTCCTGATAACCGTTTCTGTCCTGCTATTCGCGCTGCTGACCTACCTGGCGGCCACCGAACCGGATAGACTGGTGCAGGCACAGCAGCTTCAGAACGGAAGAAACATCGAGCAGGGTGCCATGCTCTACAGCCTCAACTGCAGAACATGCCACGGGCTCCGGGGCGAGGGGGTGGGCCAGCTTGGTCCGGCTCTCGGCGATGCTCACTTTTTTGAAGAGCGCCTCGCCGAGGTCGGCTGGCAGTCAACCCTTGAAGAATATATTATTGCGACGACGGAACACGGCAGACTGATGGGAACTCGTCCCATCTACGCCGGGAACGGCTCGACGGCGGTCATGTCGCCGTGGCATCAGAAGTTCGGTGGGCCGCTGAGAAGCGATGAAATTCGCACTATCGCCGATTTTATCCTCAATTGGGAAAAAACCGCAGAAGGCTCGGTTGTCCTGGTCGAACTGGAACTGCCGAAATCCCATCCCCAGGATCCAGCGGTTATTCGGCGGGGGGCGGCGGTGTTCGATCTTCATTGCAGCCGCTGTCACCGCTATGGGAACCGCGCTGCCCACGAGATCGAAGGTCCCGATCTCACCCGAATCCTGTCGGTTGCGGGCACCCGCCGTGCAGACCTCGAGGCCGCTGATTATCTGAGAGAATCGGTCCTGATTCCCAACGCCTATATCGTCGACGGATATCAGGCCCTGGCCGCTCAAAACGGCTGCGGGGCGGTGCTGACCGAATCCGAACTGACGGCGGTGAGCGGCTTTCTGATGCACTAGTACCTGAGAATCGAGGCGATGCGATTAAAACGCTACGTAGCCCTGTCATCCCTGCTTGTCGCCGGCATCCTTCACATCGCATCCGCGGCGAAATACACCGGAGTCCTCGAAGATCCGCTGGCACTTGGTGCCTGGCTGTACCGGAGTAAATGCACCCGCTGCCATAGCGACTACGACTCCGCCCGGCTCGCCGAAAATTATGACAGTCGCTCCGAGTTGCTCGAGGCAATGAGCGGGGACGGGTGCCAAATCGACTGGTCGCGAATCGGCGGCGGCCCCTTTTCAGGACAGGAACTGAATAGCCTCGCGGCCTTCATGATGAAATGGGAGGATGAGGACAAGAGACCGAAACTTCCTGAACTGCCGCCCCTG
Source organism: Desulfofustis sp. (assembly GCA_022340565.1). Classification (GTDB taxonomy): domain Bacteria; phylum Desulfobacterota; class Desulfobulbia; order Desulfobulbales; family Desulfocapsaceae; genus JABDQA01. Next base: position 6,900 of record JAJDNR010000071.1, on the reverse strand, counting down.
CAGTTCGACGAAACAGCTCCGATAGAGGAAGCAGCCGCCCGGGAACAGGCAATAATCAAACCGGTCGCGGAGAAACAGGAACTGCCGGCGGAGCTGCGCCACCTTGTCGATACCAATCCTGTGGCAAAAGGCGGCTGGCTCTATACAAACAACTGCTATCGCTGCCACCTCAGCTATGAACAGGCGCGAATGGGCAAGGGGCTGGATATCGATGCAGTTCAACGCACCATCAGCGAGGGAAAAACCTCGACCCAGATGACCCCGTTCAGCAGAATGCTCGGCGGCACCCTGAAAAACGACGAAATCAAGTCGATCGCCACCTACATCGTCACCTCCGAACAGGCTGGCGAACCGCTCGCCGTCGCCCGCGTCCTGATGACCCCCCCGGCACAGGACCCGGCTGATTTCGTGCCCTTGCGCCTGACCCGATACCAACCGATCAGCGGCGACGACAAGGCCGGGGCTGTGATCTATGCAGCCAATTGCCGCTCCTGCCACGGGACGCGGGGGGAAGGGTATATCGGCCCGACACTGCGGGAAGTCAAGCCGTCGCTGAGACCGGATCTCTTCTTCAAATCGGTTATCAAACAAGGAGTTCCCGGATCGCTGATGATCTCGTGGGAACAGACCCGCGGCGGTACGCTGACGGCCAAGGATATAGACGATGTCGTCTTTTACCTCGCCAACTGGGGACACCCATCCTGATTATCCTCATATAAAAAAAGCCCGGGATAACCCCGGGCTTTTCTGCTCCACCGGAACCGGCAAGCCTAGTTGAGGGCTACGGACCTGATCTTGTCGTAGATATCTGCGTTTGCGGCGCGACCGAGCTCGATCCATTCAATATCGAAACTCTCGTCTGCCTTCTGTGTTACCTTGGCTGCATAGAGCGTGCCGGCACTCAGATTCCGTGCCTCATCGGCCACATACTTGACGAGAATGACATCGGTTCCGTCGTCGCCGCTGTAGACGGTTTTCCCGTCGTTCATGACACGGCTCATCTCGTAGCTCAAGCGCCCCATCGCATAGTGCTTCATCACCTTGGTTACGGCACTGTCCCCATTGGGGTCGGGAATCAGTTCGAGGGGGTACCCGTAATCATATGGATTGGCCTGTTCACCGAGATAGGCGGTCATATCTTCAACGTTTTTCTGCCAGCCGGAGGTAACCGCAACCGGCTCGTACTCCTCGCTGGTGAGGCCGGTATTCCACGGGGTAACACTGGCGTTGCAGTTATTCCAGGTGCCTCTGACCGATGCGAAGTCGACGTTTTCCCCGTCGACGACATCCCACATGGCGCCGTTGCGCTTCAGGTAGATCTTGCCGACCGTGCCCGGGCGGCACTCGTAGTTGGTAAACAGGTATGCCTCGTCACCGCTCTGGGTGATCGGCAGAAACATGTTGCCGTCCGGGTGGTTGCACATCTCCTTCAAGGATCCGTCGAGACGGTTTACCTGGCCGAAGCGCTGGCCGTAGACATCGTTGGGGATCGGCTCGCCGACCCGGGCAAGCACCTGATACTCGCCGCCGGCAACCTGCACGCCGTATATGTCGTCGCCCTCCGGAAGACCCACAGGAGTGAAGGAATCATTGGCTTTGAAGCCGGTTACGATACCGACCACACCGCGGTTGTAGGGGTACTTGCTCATCGCTGACGGGTGCTGGATATTGAACAGGACGTCATCGTTGTCGGTGGTGGTGATACCGGTAATCTCGGCACCGGTGGGGACCGTCGCAAAACGCTCGAGTTTGCCGTCCTTCCAGCGCCACAACACGTTGTTGGTATGGTCGCTGGTATCTTCTGAAATCCACAGGTTACCGTGCCTGTCAACATAAAGACCGTCGGGGTTGGCGATATTGTTGACATCGCAGCGATCCTTGAACCCGGAGATCACGCTCGATTTGACCGATTTGTCATAGGGACCGCCGACTACGGCCGGTTTCAGGTTCGAGATGTTGTAATTGGCATCGAGCGCCGCCTCATACACGATACCGCATTTATTTTCCGGCAGCCTGATATCGCCCTTATCATCGCTCATCCCTTTGCCGATCTCGCTCATGGCGATATAGATTTTGTTGTTCTTGGTGTCATACGCAACCCCTTCCATCTTCCTGAATTCGGCGGAAGCCCCCATTTTTTTTGCATATTCACGGGTTTCCAGAAACGGTGCCAGCGGATCGTTCAACGAAACGAGCCGTTCGTCGGCGGCAAGCGCCGATCCGGCAAGAAGGCATACAGCCGTTGCTGCACTGGTTGCAAAGGTCAATTTTCTGCTCATTCTCAACTCCTTTTGTTAAATTTTTAATGCGGGGTTGTCCCTGAACAGAAGGTATTAGACAAGCTCGGTTAGATCACGGTTAGATTATCATCAGATAACGATGAGAAAGATTGATCAGGGAGCTTTCGGACGCTTCGCTTAAACAGAACATAACCGAAAACAAACCGTATCCTATCCTCGATTGTGAAATGATATCGCGCAGTATGCGATCACCATTCAGAAATATCAGCAACCTGATGCCGCTGATCAGGGGCCGTCTCCCCGGTCAGCTCATCATTCAATACAGCAACCGCTGCAACGCCGACTGCCCGCAGTGCGGCATGCGCCGGTCCGAGCAGATCTCCCGCTATACGCTCGACAAGGCTCACGCCAAGAAACTGATCGACTCGGCGGCGGCAAACGGCGTTCGCTCGCTGTCGCTGACCGGCGGCGAACCACTGATGTTTCTCGATGACATCGTCGAACTCACCAATCATGCCAGCAGAGCCGGGATCCCGTATGTGCGGACCGGAACCAACGGATTCATCTTCACAAACTCGGATGCTCCCGACTACCAGGACAGGATATCGCGAATAACCGAAAAACTGGCCTCCACCCCGCTCTATACCTTCTGGATCAGCATGGATTCGGCCAACCCTGCCAGCCATGAACGGATGCGGGGGCTTAACGGCGTTGTCACAGGGATTGAAAAGGCGCTGCCGATCTTCCATGATCACGGCATCTACCCCGCCGTCAATCTCGGCATCAACCGTGCCACCGGCTCCGGCCACCGGCAGCCATTTCTGTCTGCCATGGGACAAAATGGTTTTTTGCAGACATTCAGGGAATCGTTTGAATCGTTTTACCGGTTTGCAGCCAATCTCGGCTTTACCATGGCGAACGCGTGCTACCCGATGAGCGAGGGATCCGATGGTGAGCGGGAACACGCCGGAGATGCCCCAGACTCAACCTACGGTGCAATCTCCAGCGATACCGTCATCACCTTCAGCAGACGAGAGAAATCGCTCATTTTTCAGGCCCTGTTCGATACGATACCGAAATTCAGAGGAACCCTCCGGATATTCTCGCCCCGCTGTTCGCTCTACAGCCTGATCAAAAAATACCAGGTTGGCCAGCCGTTTCTGTTCCCCTGCCGGGGCGGCACCGATTTCTTTTTCGTCGAATGCCGGGAAGGCATGATTCACCCGTGCGGATACCTCGATGATCCCAAGGATGAGCTGCCGTTTCTCGGTAAACGCTTCGGTACCGTGGTCAACTGCGAAAAGTGCGAATGGGAGTGCTTCAGAGATCCGTCGGATGTGCTCGGCCCATTCGCGGATTTTTTTTCTCATCCGTTCAAACTGCTTGCAAAGGTGATGCGTGAACCGCAGTTCTTCAGGCTGCTCAAGGAAGATTTGAGCTATTACAAGGCCTGCGGTTTCTTCAACGGAAGGCTCGCCCCGCGGACCAGCGCCATGCTGCGTTTCCAGCGATCATGATAACTCCCTCCTGAACCCTCCGCTGATGGACATCTTCCTGATCGACGCCATCGGACCATTTTTCCGGGGCTATACAAAACAGCGGATCAACTGGTCAAAAATTCCCTTCCAGCACCTGAAGACCGATCCCGATCAAAGGCGTCCTCAATTCAACCAGATCGCCAGGGACATGGAACTGTTCGCAAAACGGGTCAGCGCTGTCGGATACAACGCGGTCAGTCTGGACGATGTCGCCCACCTGGCTCCCGATGAGTGGCTGGAAGCTGAAATAAACATCACCATCGGCATATTCCAGGAAGAGTACCGGAGACTCTTCTCGATACTGCAGTCCTATGGTCTGCGGGTCTACCTGACCATGGATATCCTGTCCTTTACACCCCTGCTCAAGTCGATGATCGGCACCAGCCTGGGCAGAGCGCTGCAGTTCCTAAAACGTCAGCTGGAGACGATATTCACCACCTTTGATGCGATCGACGGCATTATTTTCCGGATCGGCGAATGTGATGGACATGACGTCAGGGGAGATTTCAAGAGCGAGTTGTTCCTCCGCAACGCAGCTGAAGTCAACCGGTTAATTCGAGAACTTCTGCCGCTGTTCGAAATCCACAACCGCACGATGATCCTGCGGACCTGGACCATCGGCGCCTACCGGATTGGTGATCTTGTCTGGCATCGTGACACCACCGCCAGGGTTTTGAGAGGCATCGACAGTCCCCGTTTCATCCTGTCGATGAAATATGGTGAATCGGATTTTTTCCGCTACCTGCCGCTGAACAACCATTTCTTCACATTCAAGGTCCGCAAGATCATCGAACTCCAGGCGCGACGGGAGTACGAGGGGTGCGGGGAATTTCCTTCGTTCGTCGGCTGGGATTACCACCAGTACGCTCAGCAGCTCAAGCATGCGGAAAATATGGCCGGAATCAGCGTCTGGTGTCAGACCGGCGGCTGGGTTCCGTTCAACCGTCTGAGTTATCTCGAGCCGCTGGCCATCTGGAATGAGCTGAACAGCTATGTGTCACTGAAACTATTCAAAGACGGCTGGTCGGTCGAACAAGCGGTGGCTTCGTATTGCCTGGAAATAAACTGCCCGGACAGCGGGGCTATGCTCGAGTTGTTAAAGCTCGATGATTCGGTCATCAAGGAACTTCTCTATATTAAAGAGGTCGCCCAGAAGAAGCTGTTCTTCAGAAGAGTCAGAATTCCATCCCTGCTGACCGTCTACTGGAACAATATTTTCATCAACCATTCCAGCAAAATAATCCTGCTGGCCCTGGTAAAGAATCGCGAAGAGACCCTGCGTGAAGGAGAGGAGGCGCTGAGAAAGATCAAGAGGATGAAGGAAATAGCCCGTGAACTCAATCTTCCGGAAGAAGATTTCGAGTACATGGAAGACACCTTCAAACTCCTTGCCCTGGCCCGCAGGTTCTACTTCCTTCCCGACAGCGAGGAGGAACGGGCAGCCATCAAGAAAGCCAAACTTCGCTATAAGAAACGCTACCCGAGGTCCTTCAGGCCGCGCTACCGTATCAAAACGAATTATACTCCGGCACCATTGAGCATGAACCAGTTGCGCCTCTTGATCCGTTTTGCAGTGCGAAGCAAACGCGGATACCGGATTGTCGACTATCTCTTTACCCTGCACCTGCTCGGCACCTGCTACCGGATGCTCGCATGGGTCCACCCCAGCATGATCCCGAAATTTGCCCGCAAACAGGCAATGGGCATCGGCACCATTTTTCGATGATTTGAGGGTGCAGCTCGCTTCTCAATACTGCACTTCTCCCCGGTCATCTCTTGTCCCGGTATCGAACAAATTTACCTAATCATAACCAATTATTGACGCAATCGTAACCGGACTGTTCTAGGGTGGCTCAAACTCAATCAGAGGAGAGAGAGTGATATGGATACATCTTTTTATAGAGCAATCTGGATATCGGACACCCATCTCGGGGGACGTGATCTGCAGAACAAGAAATTGCTGCAGTTTCTGCTCTCAACCGAGTCAGAGTACCTCTACCTGGTCGGCGACATCATCGATTTATGGAAAATCAGGTTCCGCTGGTTCTGGCCGAAAATAAACGATCAGATCATCTCGGCGATCATCGACAAAGCCGGCAACGGCACCAAAGTCTTCTACCTGCCGGGAAATCACGATGAAATTATGCGGAAATACTGCGGCATGAACGTCTGCGGAATTTCCGTGGTACATGAAATCATCCATAAAACCGAGGACGGCCGGCGCTATCTGGTGATGCACGGGGACAGATTCGACTGTGTCGTCCAGGACAAGAAATGGCTTGCGAACCTCGGCAGCGTTTCATACGACCTGCTGCTTGTCGCCAACCGCTGGTATAACGCGATACGATCTCATCTTGGCCTCACATATCATTCACTTTCTGCAAGCATCAAACGCCGCGTCAAAACGGCAGTAAATTATGTTGGCAATTTCGAGGAGGCAATCATCAGCGAGGCTCGGGCAAAAAAAGTAGACGGGCTGATCTGCGGACATATTCATCATGCCGATATCAGGGACCTCAACGGGGCGCTCTACTGCAATACCGGTGACTGGGTTGAAAGCTGCACGGCACTGGCTGAAAACCGCAACGGCACCCTAGGCACTATTTTCTGGCATGAACCATCTGTCTCACCTGCAAAAAAATCCGAGGTTTACTATGAAGATCGTTATCGTGACCGACACCTGGCTCCCTCAAATTAATGGAGTCGTAACGACCTATGTAAAAACCATTCGCGAGCTGCAGAAGCGGGGCTATGAAGTGACCACGATCACCCCGGAGTCCTTCCCAACCATTCCCTGCCCCACCTATCCGGAAATACCGCTGTCCCTGGTTCGGCCTTCAACCATCTCACAATCGCTGAAGCGCATCGGGCCGAACTCGGTGCACATAGCAACAGAAGGTCCGCTCGGCTGGGCGGCCCGCAGATCCTGCATCGCCAGTGGATTTGACTTCACAACCTCATATCACACCAGGTTTCCCGAGTATATCAGGATGCGCTTTCCGGTGCCGCTGAGACTCTCATATCGGGTACTGCGAAGCTTCCACAACCGGGGTTCCGGCATGATGGTGTCTTCCCTCCAGCTCAAAAAGGAAATGCAAGAAAGGGGATTTCATAACGTCAGC
>JAJDNR010000055.1 GCA_022340565.1 Desulfofustis sp. | reverse complement strand
CTCCCGGCTTATCGCTCTGCCGCTGTAATCCGCTGCCGGCAATGCGGTTTTGAAGAACCGGTTGCCGCCCAGCAGGAACCAGCAGATGCCCACCACACCCGCCGGTGTCAGCAGCAGCGCGATGTAGGCCAACAGTCGATGAGTCGTAAAGAAGCTCTGGCCGGCGACCCGCTGCTCTCCCTGGAATAGAAAAGACACCCAGTCGTGCTGGTAATTCCAGATCAGAACCGGTGAGAAGAGAGCGAGCGCCATCAGCAGCGCCAGGTAGGGCTGGGGCTTCAGGAACCACCTCCGCGCTTCTCCGTCAACAAGCAGAAAGAGCAGAATGCCCGGGGCCAGCAGCACGATTGTATATTTTGACAGCATGCCGATACCGAGGCTTATGCCGACACCGATCCAAGCCTTTTTCCGACCAGAGATTACCGCCCGATACAGGAAGTAGACAAAAGCCGCCCAGGCAGCGTGGAGCGGGGAATCAGGTGTGATGACGAAACCGCTGCCGAAATACAGCGGCAGGATGCTCACCAGCAGGACACTGCCCCAGGCCGCGGTACGGCCGAATATGTCGGCGGCAAGCCGGTAGGCAAAAAATGCGGTGAAGAACCAGCAGCAGAACGCACCAATACGGACGGCGAATTCGGAAATCCCCAGCAGGGTACTTCCCAGACCGATCAATAGCGCCGCCATGGGCGGATGATCGAGGTAGCTCAGCGACGGGTGCTGGGCATAGTTCCAGTAATACGCCTCCTGCTCCATCAACTCCGGCAGGCCCAGATAGACGAGCCTCAGCAGCACCAGGGCAGCGACCGTCGAGATTACCGCCAGTTTTGCCTGAACCCGTTTGGAAAGCAGAAAAAAGTCTGAAAACACGAAGATGCTGACGCTCAGCATGAAACAACCCGAACCCAAGGCTGCCGCGGGGATGAACTGTGCGAGGTCGGGCAGGATCTGGTATGAGCCGAGCAGATAAAAGACCCCGCCCTGCAGACTGAGCGCATAGATGAACAGGACCGGCAGGATCGACAGCGGACCCAGAACCGGGCCAGGTCTGGATCCGGACCCGGCGATCATGCGGTCCATGCTCAGCAGAAGCAGCGCCGCACCAGCTCCGCCGCCGCCAAGATGCGCATACATTGCCGGGATCCCCGCCTGCCTCATGCCGATAAACACGGCCACATCACCGATGGTGCCGATAATCAGCAACAACGCCAGACGAGTCCAGGTGAATACGTCGCTGCGGTAGCGGCTCAATTGCGCAACCTGCTTGAGGTATTCGAAAATGATCCGTTTGTTCATCTTCGAAAACCCTTCAAACCGGTCGCTGAAGATGATCGGCACCTCCTGAACCCGCAGATCATCCCCACCGACCGCCAGTAATTCGAGACCGATCTTGAATCCGGGGATATCCTGCCGGAGGCTTTTCAGGCGCTCGGTGGTGGTTCCGAAAAAGCCTGCCATGGGGTCATTGACGTCGGTGAACAGCCGCGCCGGCAGAGTGGCCAGCTTGGAAGCGATTCTTCTCGATCTCGGCCATTCGGGAGTAGCCCCCCCTTCCACATAACGGCTGCCGATCACCATATCTGCATCGCCGGCCAGGAGCGGTTCGACAAGTTCGGGTATCTTTTCCGGAGGGTGGCTCAAGTCGGCGTCCATGACCAGCGCAACGCCGTAGCGCGACTGCTCGGCTCCAGCCACGACGGCACTGGCCAATCCCCCTCCCCCGTCTCGCTCGATCAGGATCACCGGTTTGCAGCCGCACCACTGCCTGATGTGATCCCGGGTCAGATCGGTCGAACTGTCATCGACGAAAATGACTTCATGATCGATAGACTGCAGAAAATCGACAGCGAAGATTCTTCGCAGCAGATGATCGATATTATCGGCCTCATTCCTGGTCGGAATGATTATAGATACGCCTTGCATGCCATACCTCTGCCCGGACGCGGCCCGGACAGCAAATAACAGATCGGCTTCAACAGCCTGAGCCGGCGACAGCGGAGGGTCGGCGGACTCATCTTGACTCCCGGTACGTTCAGCGATGACCGACAAGACCGCCACGCCCTTCCAGGCGGCAGGCCTCTGTGTTCATCGACATGGGTTGAATACCAAAAAGGTGTTCAAGAATCAAGCTCGACAACGGCATATCCAGACAAATGACTTGTTTTATCGAACCGTTAAATTTATGATAAAAAACCGTTATTCCAGAAGAACAGATCGACCAGCCGGACCTTGCCCGCGAAAACGGGGGAACCATCCGGGATGCAGGCTGGCTGCTTACCGGAGCTCGGCAGCAACGGGTTGGCCATGATCGCAACGGCTGATTGATGTTCTTCACATTTACAAGGGGAGGAGAGAATGAAACGATGGGCAGTCGCAGCGTTCCTGCTGCTCGGTTGTTTTTGGGTACTGCCGGCAGTCGCCGCAGATGTCGATTGCCTGAGCTGCCACCAGGAGAAAAACCCGGGACTTTACCTGCAGTGGAAGAATTCGGCCCATGGTGTCAATGATATCGGCTGCTTCGACTGCCATCAGGCCGACCCTGCCGATGCTGATGCCTTCGAGCATCACGGCGCGACCATTGCCACGCTGGTTACCCCGAAGGACTGCGGAGCCTGCCACGAACGTCAATCCCAGGAAACCACCGATTCGTATCATGCCCATGCCGGGGAAATCATCGAATCGAGCGATGCGTACCTGGCCCACGCCGCCGGCGGTTACCCGATCGTGATCACCGGCTGCGAGTCGTGCCACGGCGCCAAGATCAAGATCGATGCCAAGGCGCCCAACAAGCTGTCGCCGGAATCCTGGCCGAACAGCGGAATCGGACGCATCAACCCCGACGGCTCGAAAGGCGCGTGCAACGCCTGCCACTCCCGCCATGCTTTTTCCAAATACCAGGCACGACAACCCGAAAATTGCGGGAAATGCCATCTCGGCCCGGATCATCCCCAGAAGGAGATCTACGAGGAGTCCAAGCACGGAATCGCCTATCGGGGCTACAAAGACCGGCTCAACCTGAGCAAAGACGAATGGATCGTGGGCAGGGATTATTACGACGCACCGACCTGCGCGACCTGCCACATGTCGGCCACCGCCACCCAGCCCGTCACCCATGACGTCGGCGACCGCATCTCCTGGACGCTGCGTCCCCCGATTTCAATCTACAAGGGAGATGCCGCCAAAAAGCGCAAAGCAATGCAGAATGTCTGCCTGAACTGCCACCAGCAGGCCTTCGTGGATGGTCACTATTATCAGTACGATGCGCTGGTCAAGCTTTACAACCAAAAGTTCGCTCAGCCGGCAACCGATATCATGAAGATGGTGAAGTACAACCAGCTGCTGAAAAACAAGGCCGCATTTTCAAACGATATCGAATGGGAATACTGGGAACTCTGGCATCATGAGGGACGACGCGCCCGCATGGGTGCGGCGATGATGGCGCCGGACTATGCATGGTGGCACGGGATTTACGATGTGGCCTACAATTTCTACTTCAAATTCATCCCCGAAGCGCGCAGCTACGATGATCCCGAAGTAAATGTGTATATCGACAACCTGTTCGCCAACGATCCAATGCACAACTGGTTCGATACCGCTACGGAAGAGATCAAGGCGGAGATCAAATCGGGCAGATTCCAGCAGATCTATTCGGAATTATTCAAGCAGGATGTCAAGTAGGATCTGATCAGTCCGGCAGGATCACACCTCCCGATTCCTGCCGGATCTCACCCTTCCCGGGTGTTAGTCGAGATGCAGCATCAGAGTGCGGTTTGAGGATCGGCAGACCCGCCACAACTGCGCTCGTTCCCCAACTTTGACTGCTGCTGTACTTGCCAAACACCGCAATGATACAGATAGTTGCCGATGATTCAGTTTCTCAATAAATTCAGATCATTTTATAAGCTGCCATGAGTTCATACTACAAAGACCCCGATCCTCAGGAGACCAGCGAGTGGCTCGACGCGCTTGACGGCGTCATCAATCACGAAGGTGCGGAGAAAGCCGACTACCTGTTGCGTACCCTCACCGACCGGGCCCGTACCCTCGGAGTGTCAACCTCACCGGGCATTCTCACCCCGTACAGCAACACCATCGCCCCCGATCAGGAGGAGAAAATACCCGGCGACTCGTATATCGCCCGCAACGTAGCCGCCTACGTGCGCTGGAATGCGATGGCCATGGTCGCGCGGGCCAACAAGGGGGGACTTGGCCTGGGGGGACATATTGCGACCTACACCTCGGTGTCGGCAATCTATGAAGTGGGCTTCAACTGGTTTTTCAGGGGTCCAGACGCCCCCGACGGCGCCGACCTGGTCTATTTCCAGGGTCACAGCTCTCCCGGCATCTACGCCCGGGCCTTCGTCGAAGGCAGGTTGAGCGAAGCCCAGCTCGCCCACTTCCGTCGTGAGGTGGATGGTACAGGCGTACCTTCCTATCCGCACCCGTGGCTGATGCCGGATTTCTGGCAGTTCCCCACCGTATCCATGGGTCTGGGCCCGATGATGGCGATCTACCAGGCCCGCTTCATGAAATATATGGACAGCCGCGGATTGAAACCGGCCGGTGACCGCAAAGTCTGGTTTTTCATGGGCGACGGCGAGTCGGACGAGCCCGAGTCGCTGGGGGCGCTGACTCTGGCCGCCAGGGAACGGCTCGACAACCTGATTTTCGTGGTGAACTGCAACCTCCAGCGGCTCGACGGTCCGGTCCGCGGAAACGGTAAGATCATCCAGGAATTGGAGGGGCGCTTCCGCGGGGCCGGATGGAATGTAATAAAGGTGCTTTGGGGAAGCGAGTGGGACAAAATCCTGGCGCGCGACAAGGATGGACTGCTGATCAAGAAATTCGGCGAAATGGTCGACGGCGATTTCCAGACGATCAGGGCCCGCGGTCCAGAATATCTGCGCGAGAAGGTATTCGGCGACGACCCTGAATTGAAGGCCCTGGTTGAAGACATCAGCAACAACGAACTCTGGCAGATGACCAGGGGCGGCCACGACCCCCGCAAGGTGTATGCGGCCTTTGCACGGGCTTCCAAACACCAGGGCCAGCCGACCGTGATCCTGGTTAAGACCATCAAGGGCTTTGGCATGGGACAGGCCGGCGAATCGGTGATGGTTGCCCACAACGTGAAGAAGATGGATGTCGAATCGCTGAAGTCCTTCCGCGACCGTTTTCACGTGCCGCTGGCCGACGATCAGCTCGAGTCGCTGCCGTTCATCAAACCCGAACCCGGCAGCCCGGAACAGAAATTTTTGGAAGAGCGTCGCCGGGCCCTCGGGGGACCGGTGCCGTTCAGGTCGACCGAGCAGCCGTCATGTGCGATTCCTTCACTCGATACCTTCAAGGCGCTGCTCGAATCATCGGGCAAGCGGGAGATCTCGACGACCATGGCCTTCGTCAGGATGCTGAGCAGCCTCGTAAAGGACCGGCAGATCGGCAAGCACATCGTACCGATCATTCCCGACGAGGCCCGCACCTTCGGGATGGAAGGGCTGTTCCGGCAGCTCGGCATCTACGCGCCGACCGGACAACTCTATGAACCGCAGGACTCGGAAACCATCGCATGGTACCGGGAAGACCCCCAGGGGCAGATTCTCGAAGAGGGCATCACCGAGGCCGGCGCCATCTCTTCATGGATGGCGGCAGGGACCGCCCACGCCAATTACGGTGTACCGATGGTCCCCTTTTACATCTTTTATTCGATCTTCGGATTTCAGCGCATCGGCGACCAGCTCTGGGCAGCAGGAGACTGCAAAACCAAGGGGTTTTTGATGGGCGCGACCTCGGGCAGAACGACGCTGAACGGAGAAGGCCTGCAGCATCAGGACGGCCACTCGCTGCTGTTCGCTTCAGCTTTTCCGTCCTGCCGAGCCTACGACCCGACCTTTGCATACGAAGTCGCGGTGCTGATCCGTAAAGGCCTTGAAGAAATGTATGAAAACGGTCAAGATGTATTTTACTACATCACCCTGCTCAACGAGAATTACACCCAGCCGGCGATGCCGGAAGGCGTCGAGGAGGACATCCATCGGGGCATGTATCTCTTTGCTGCGCCGGAATCCGGTGATGCGGCAATCCAGCTGATGGGCAGCGGCTCGATCCTGCGCGAGGTGATCAGCGCCGCCCAGATCCTCGCCGATGACTACTCCATTAGTGCCAACGTGTGGTCGGTTCCCGGCATAAACCAGCTCTACCGGGACGGTCTGATGACCTCCGAGTGGAACCGGCTGCACCCCGACCAACCGCCACGACAGAGTCATGTCGAATCGTTGCTGAAGGACCTGAAGGGACCTGCCGTTATCAGTACCGACAATGTCTGCGCATATGCCGAACAGATTCGCAGCCAGGTGCCGATGCCCCTGACCATTCTCGGCACCGACGGATACGGTCGCAGCGACACCAGGGAGGTGCTCAGGAGCTTTTTCCGGGTTGACAGGTACAACATCGTGGTTTCAGCGCTCAAGGCCCTGGCCGACGAGCAGAACATAGGATCCGACGCGGTGCTCGAGGCAATACGGAAATACCAGATCGTTGCGGATGCGCCGCACCCCCTTATCAGCTGACAGGAGAACCGTTTATGGCGATCGAGAAAATCATTGTTCCCGATTTCGGCGACGTTCAGGAAATCACGGTTGTGGACGTCTACGTCAAACCGGGTGACCGGGTGGAAATCGAAGACCCGCTGATAGCTCTGGAGAGCGAAAAGGCGGTCATGGACATACCCAGTCCCGCTGCAGGTACCGTCACCGAAGTCAGCGTAAAGGAGAGTGATACGGTGGCAAGCGGCGACCTCATTCTGCTGCTTGAAACAGCGGGCGAGGTATCCCCGGATACCCCCGCTGAAGCCCCGGAGCCGGCAGAAGCTGAACCTGAGGCACCTGAACCACCGGCTGCAGCGGAACCTGCCAAAGCAGCGGATAAGCAGGAGGAGCCTGCGCCGGCACCTGAACCGCCGGAAAAACCGGCCGGCGATTTCCATGCATCGCCGTCGGTGCGCAGCTACGCCCGTGAGCTCGAGGTCGACCTCTCATTGATCAAGGCGACCGGACCGAAAGGGCGCATCCAGAAGGAGGATCTGCTGAACTACGTGAAGCTGAAGCTGAAAGCAGCCGCCCAGCCAGGAAGCCCGGCGGCCTCGCCGTTTTCACTGCCGGCTCCGCCGCTGGAGGATTTCAGCAAATACGGAGAGAT
>JAJDNR010000040.1 GCA_022340565.1 Desulfofustis sp. | reverse complement strand
TGATTGGCGGGAACCGTGTCACTGGCCTCCATGGTGAGGGCTTCCTGAATGGTTGGGTCGAACGGCTCGCCGACACTTGCGATCGGTTTCACCTCGAATTTCTCGAGGGTAGCGCGCAGGCTCTTCAAGGTCAGGTCGACTCCTTCGAGCAGCGCCTTGAGCCCCTGTTCCGCATCGACGCCCGGAGCGTGTCCCTGGTCTACGGCCCGTTCAAGGTTGTCCACCACCGGCAGCAGGTCCCTGAAGATCTGCTCACCGTGGTATTTGAAAACGGCCGCCTGCTCGCGCTCCATCCGCTTCTTGAAATTTTCGAAATCGGCGGCGACCCTGAGCGCTCTGTCCTGCCAGGCGGCGGCTTCGGCTCGAACCTCCTCGAGGAGTTCCTCGGTGGTTTTCTCCTCCGCGGGCTCCTCAGCAACAGCCTCTTCGACCACGAAATTTTCGGGTGTGCCGAGATCCTGATCCGTCACCATCTGTTCGTTTTTTTTCTCTTCACTCACCAGTACATACCTGAAATCTGATTTTGTACGGATATGATGCGCCCATACAAGTTAAGCCATCGCAGAACGGGTTCTGTCGACGGCTTCCCCAAAAACCTGAGCGAACAATAAGTAGCCGATTTTTCCTTGTCAACCCGAGCTTTTTAAAAATAAATCCGCAGAGTAACGTGCAGTTAGGCGACTGGTTTCGCAGGCAATTCAGATCTTCCTGAAAGCGCCGAGCACACCGTTTACAGCAGATGGTTACGGGTGACTGTAAACCGCCGGGCAGGATGACAGAACCTGCCCTGTCGCGCACCGGATCGATGACCTTCGGCAGGGAATTTTCTGTCTTCTTCAAAAATTGGTTGCCCATTTCCACCGCCCGGATTACACAGAGAGCTGTTGCGCCGCATCGGCCCACGTCGGCAGCGGCTGGGAGCCCGTCACATTAACGAGTAGTCTCAACAGGGGGGTACGAACCATGACCAAGACAGAAATGATTGCAAAAATCGCTGCAGATGCGGGCATATCGAAAGGAGCAGCGGCCAAGGCCGTCAACTCGTTTCTCGGCACCATCGCCGGTGAACTGAAGAAAAAAGACGGAAAAGTCACCCTGACCGGCTTCGGCACCTTTTCCAAAGTCCGCCGCAAAGCCCGCACGGGCAGAAATCCGCAGACCGGCGAAGCCATCAAAATCAAGGCATCCAACAGCGTCAAATTCAAGGCTGGCAAGAAGCTCAAGGAATCTGTCTGAGCCGCGAGGGAGTTGCCGGTTGGCATCTGGGGGAAAACCGCTCCCGTAGCCCCGGCAACATCCGCAACACAAGCACGCGCCCCTGCCCCGTGACGGTGCAGCAGAGAACATGATACGAACCGTTGCCGTAATCCTGCTTGTGGTTCACATGGTGCTCGGTATGGTCATCTGGCTCGAGGATCATGATGATAACCGCCGGCGGGTGATCCGGCTCGGTGCGGTAATCGTCGTTGCCGTACTGCTGCTGTCGATCATTTTCCTGACCGGAGAAACTCCCCGGACCAATCCCTGATTCGCCTGTTCGCATCCGGCAGGCGAGCACAGGCCTGCGAACCCGGTCTGGTCAATTTTTTCGATGTTTCCTTAGAAAAGATTGACAGATAACCTGAGGCAGCCATACATTATCGATAATCGAAAGGAATTCGCATGGCACAAACGACTGTTGTCAGACAGAGCCTGAAGGATCAGGTCAAATCGATCCTCATCGACCGGCTGATCAGTGGGGATCTAGCCCCGGGCGACCGCATCAAAGAATTGCAGGTGGCACGGGAACTGGGCACCTCGCAGGCCCCAGTCCGGGAGGCAATCCGCTGCCTGGAAACTCTCGGGTATGTAGAACATATCCCCCACGTCGGTGCGATGGTGCGAGTCTTCAACAAAGGTGAGATCGAGGAAGCCTATGAGGTGCGAGAAGCCCTGGAGGTTCACTCCATTTCCCTGGTACGCGAGCCGCTGGATGCTCTGGTCAGCGAACTCGACAAGCATCTCGACGAGATGCGGGCTGCAACCCGGAAAAGAAACATCCGCATGTTCACCCAGGCCGACAACGCCTTTCACCGGTCGATCGTGGCGTACTGCGGCAACGCGACCATGCTCGCCATGTGGGACTCTCTGAAGGTCCAGATGCAGGTCATAGCGACCCTTATCAAGGCATCCATGCCGCTCGACGAGGTCTATTCGCTGCATCCTCCGATCGTGGAAGCCTTCCGGAAACACGGTCGGGAACGTGCCTCAGTGCTGCTGAGAGGACACTACACGATGCTCGGCGGCTACTGGGAGTCCACAGCATAGTTGTAATTCCGCTCAAAAAATCACGATGAGGACGGCAGCGGGCCTGCCCCGGGGCAGGCCCGCAACCTTCAGACGATCAAGGACGGGTTGCACAGATCTTTTTCGGTCTCAGCGACCCGGCCGCAGGTCGTACACGAATATTTCATCGCCTCCAGCTTGCCTTTGCAGACATGGGTCGCCGCCACGTTGTGTTGGCCGCAGTAATCACAGTGCAGCGTGCTTTGAATCGGATTGCACAGATGACCGGGATCGTCTGCCGTCGCCCCGCAATTCTGACATGTATGGGCCATGAGAACCTCCGTATGCGTGCCCTCGATTCGATTTCGCTGGTAAGATAGCCTGCTGTCCGATCGCCGACAGCGACTCGGGAGCACGGGAAAAAGCAGTGAACGGACAGAATTGACTAAAGAATAAATACCCTAATTTGTGGTGTCAATTCTCTCTCTCCGACCGTGACCGTCTTCATGGCGCACGGCCACAGCTGACCGTCGTAAATACGGTACACATGCCCCCGTTCGATTGGGGAATCCGCCGCAACGCTACTCGTTTTTCTTGGAATCGGTTTCGAAAGTGACCGAAAGGTCATTACCCGCTTCGTCGACCAGCCAGTCTTTGAGAATATCATGCTCATCGATGTGCTTGATGAACTCCTCGGTGAGCTGAAACCCCTCCACCAACTCATAAATGGTCCGAAGATTATCCCGGTCGATGGAAGTGATCTTGATACCGACGCTCGATGCGGTCTGATAGACAGGGAACCCGGAGAAGGTGATCTTACCTTTTTCCCGGGTTAGGATACCGACATGATACTCCTGTTCATCGAGCAGGTGGGACGGGGCGGAAATGCACAATCCGCCGGCGCTGATATTGATTGCGCGTGCGGCGATCCTGACTTCATTGCCTATGGATAGAGTCACCTCCGCGGTGACCGGCACACGTATATGAAGTCTCTGATAATGCATCTGTAAAAGTTTACCGCCTTTCAGTTGAAAACAAAAGGTATTAATCGCGTAAGGTTACCTGAGCAAGCCGATCGATCTCGATGAACTGCTGCTCGTGATTGACAAGGCGGTTGCCCCGGAGGCCTGAGTCCGCTGGACCGTGACGGATGGTCGGCCGTCAGACCCGGGGCATGCCAATGATCACCAATCCAGGAGCAGAAGGCTGCTCCTGGCCATTGAAGCACGAGCGAAGACGAGTAAGGCACGGGCCTGGCGGCGGCGCTGCGGGCCGCAGCGCTGCCGCCAGGGTGAATCAACGTGACCGATTGCCGGAATTATTGGGATTTCGTCCTGGTCCAGGCCTCGTCGACGATCTTGTTGTTGATTCCGAGATCCTTCACGAAATGAAGGGTCTTCATGATTTCCGGGGTCGGCCAGATACCCGGGTTTTTCAGATCTTCCGGGGTGATGAACGGGATGGCCGCCTCGTTCGGCGTGGCGTACTGGTTGTAGTTGGAGAGCGAGGCGCCGACCTCGGGCTCGAGGACCCAGTTTATCCATTTATGGGCGGCATCCACGTTTGGAGCCTTGGCCGGAATGCACATGGAATCGATCCAGATTTCGCTGCCTTCCTTGGGCACGATGAAGCCGAATTTGTCAGGCTCCTGGGAAACCGTCTGGATGGCGTCCCCGTTGTAGACGATCGCCGCATCCGCTACCCCGGAGACCACGTCATTCTTGCCGCCAACGCCGCCTTTGAAGCCCAGGCAGCTGGACCGTTTCTTGGTCTCGATCAACAGGTCGGAAGCGGCCTTGAGCTCTTTCGGATCGATGGAGTTGAAATCATAGCCGAGGTAGGCAAGGGCGATGCCGAGCATCTCCCTGACCGAGTCGATCAGGTAAAACGGTCCGACGTTTTTTGACGGATCGAACAGTATGGACCAGGACTGCACATCGCTTTCGCTCAACTTCTCCTTGTTGTACATGAGCCCGACGGTTCCCCACTGCCATCCCACGGAGTACTTGTTGCCCGGATCAAACGTTGCGCTCTTGAACTTATCCCCGAGATTTTTGAGATTCGGAATCTTGGAATGATCCAGCGGGGTCAGCAGGTTCAGGTTGATCAGGCTGGGCATGATGTAATCAGAGGGGATAATCAAGTCATACTGCCCCAGTCCGCCGGCCTGCAGCTTGGCCATCATCTCCTCGTTGGACTCATACATATCCAGATGCACCTTTATGCCGGTTGCCTCCTCGAATTCCTTCGGCATGTTCTCCTCGTCCATATACTCGGACCAGGTGAAGATCTTGAGCTCTTCAGCGCACCAGGCGGCACCGGGAACCAGGACCATGAATGCCAGAAAGACTGCCATCAACTTGTTCATCGCGATTCTCCTCTGTCTGAATTGTGGGGTTGATCTGCACATCGTTAGTTCACCTGTACATTCCTCGTAAACCGTTCCATGCCGATGACCATGATCACGGTCACCAGCAGCACGATCGTGGACAGCGCGTGGATCTGGGGGGTGACCGTACGCCGCACCGCGGCGAAAATATAGAGCGGCAGGGTCACCGAATCCGGGCCCGCCGTGAAAAAGCTGATGATGAAATCATCGAGGGAGAGGGTAAAGGCGAGCATGGCTCCGGCCACGATCCCCGGGGTCAGCAGCGGCAGCAGAACCCTGCGCAGCAGATACGGAGTGTCGGCATGAAGATCCCTGGCCGCCTCCTCCACATCTTTGCCGATGCTCACCAGCCGGCTTCTCACGATCAGCGCCACGAACGCGGTCTGAAAGGTAATGTGGGCAATGATCATGTTGATCAGGCCGGGCTCGAACATCGATGACAGCAGCCGCAGGAAACCGAAGGCCACGACCATTGCCGCGGCAAAGATGATATCGGGGATGATGACCGGAATATGCAGGATCATGTCGAGCACCGTGTTCATCCGTCTCGGCCACGGGAAACGATCCATGCCGATGGCCAGGACCGTCCCCAGCAGGGTCGACACGATCGTGGAGACAACCGCCAGCACCAGCGTGTTCCAGGCCGCCTGCAGAATCAGCTCGTTGTGAAACAGCTTGATATACCAGTCAAGCGTGAAGCCTTTCCAGACTAGCCCGTACTTGGTGTTGTTGACCGAGAAAAAGGCCACCGCGAGAAGCGGAAGATAGAGGAAAAACAAGGTGAAGACGGCAACGATGTTGACCAGCACGCGGATCTTTCTCATAGCAGCTCGACCCCCTTGGATTTACGCTTGTAGACGTAGAGGCTGAACATGGTCAAGACCATCAGGCACATGCTGATCGTGGCGCCGAACGCCCAGTCGCGGCTGGTACCGAACTGCTGCTGGATGAGGTTGCCGACCAGCATGTATTTGGCCCCGCCCAGCAGGTCGGGAACCACGAACATGCCCATGGCCGGAACCAGGGTTAAAATGACCCCGACCGACAGCCCCGGAAGCGTCTGGGGCAGGATTGCATGCACGAAGATCCGGACGTTTGACGCATACAGATCCTGCGCCGCTTCCACAAGGGTCCAGTCCAACCGCTCGATACTGGAAAAAAGCGGCAAGGCCACGAACGGCAAAAACATCGAGATCATCCCCAAGTAGACGGCAAAGGCGCTCGGGTACAGAGGCATTCCCGGGGAGATGATCTTGAGCCAGGAAGCGATCTTGGCAAGCGGCATTTCCGGGGCAAGAATCAGAAACCAGGCATAGGTTCGAATCACCATGTTGGTCCAGAACGGAATGATCACGATGGTCAGCCACAGGTAGCGCGTGCGTTCCGGTTTTCCGGCGATGAAAAAACAGAGCGGATAGGAGAGCAGCACCGACAGGACCGTGGTAACCACCGCAACCCATATCGAGCGCAGCAGGATGATGAGATAATCGGGAGTCCAGCCGAAAATCCCGAAGCCCAGCATCCGCTTGTAATTTTCCAGGCTGAAGTCCCATACCAGCTGACCGTAGGCGCCCCGGCCGGCAAAACTGACCACGATCAGGATCAGACCGGGCAGGATCAGAAAAAGAATCAGCCACAGCATCCCCGGAGTCAGAAAAAAAAGGCCCCGTTTGATGAGACTTTTCTGGCTTAACAGTTCGCCGTACCAGATCATTACTTTATTCATCAAACACCACCAGCTCGGACGGAGCGATTTCGAGCCACACCTGGTCGCCGATTTTAAAACTGTCGGTCGTTGCGCTTCTCACCCTGATCGGTCCGGGATCCATCCAGATATCGAGATTGGTTCCCCGATAGATGATCTCTCTGACCGTCGCGCGCACGCCGTTAATCTCCGGCTCGGTATCCGAGATTTTGATCCATTCGGGGCGGATCGCCATTTCACCGTGTTCCCAGGACGGCGCCCTATCAAATTTCAAAATACCGATCTCCGAGTGGAATAAACCGTCCCGGTAGGTACCGGAGAAAACATTGGCGGCTCCGAGGAACTCGGCCACAAATCGGGTGTCCGGGTAGTCGTAGACCTGGTTGGGGGTGCCGAACTGGGCGATTTTCCCATCCTTCATCACCGCGATGCGGTCGGATACCACCAGGGCCTCGTCCTGATCGTGGGTGACCAGAATGAAGGTCTGGCCCAATTTCTGCTGAAGTCGTCTCAGCTCCACCTGAACCTGGCTTCTCAGTTTCGCGTCCAGGGCGGACATGGGCTCATCCAGCAACAGCACCTTGGGTTCGTTGACCAGTGCCCGGGCCAGTGCCACGCGCTGGTTCTGGCCGCCGGAGAGCTGGTGGGGAAAGCGTTTGGACATCTGTCCGATTTCAAGCATGTCGAGCGCCCTGTTGACCCGTTTCTCAACTTCCGGATTGGGCACCTTCCGGGAACGCAGTCCGAAGGCAACGTTCTCAAATACACTCAGATGAGGAAACAACGCATAACTCTGAAAAACGGTATTGATCTGACGCTTGATCGCCGGCAGCGTGGTGATGTCCTCGCCGTCGAGAATGACCTGGCCCGAGTTCTGGAGTTCCAGTCCGGCTATGATTCTGAGCAGGGTGGTCTTGCCGCAGCCGGACGGGCCGAGCAGGGTGAAAAATTCTCCGGATTGAATCTCGAGCGAGACATTGTCGACCGCCCTGACGCTGCCGAAACTCTTGTTGATGCCTTTCAGAAATAGTCCCTTCATATCCGAGGCCCGTTGCCCTCTCGATAAAATTAACCCGGTGATTCAGGAAGAGCTGTTCCGGAGGTCCTTTCCTCTATCACCCGTCTTGATTGCGGTCCAATGTCCAGCAGGTCCGTGGCAGTATGGTGATCCGGCATGATATTCATGACCGGTTCGGCAGGCCCGACCGGTTCAGGTTCTATGAACCGTCCGATCTCCGCATGGCCCGTCCCTTTTCCCGCTATCACACTGATCATACTGAAAATCGCCGCAATCGAATCGGGGGGTCGGCAAGGCTCCTCCTCGCCGATTTCTATATCATATCCGGCGCCGCAATCAAGATATAACGGTGCCCCAGTTAAATTCATGCTTGCCGTATCTCATGATCAGATTGGTTTCCACCTTTCTGATTCCATCGATCTTGGTTATCCTCGCCAGCAGCGGCTCCAGGTCAGCAAAGGTCGGAATGATGAAGTCGACATCGATGTCAGTTCCCCCGGTGGTCAGGGCCACATACCAGAGCTCCTTGATAGCCACCAGCTCCTCCATGATGGCGTCCTGCTTGGTCTGATCGACGTTGATCTTGCAGTTTCCGGCTATCTCGAAGCCGAGATCGAAGGGGTTGCTGAGGGCGACGATTTTAACGATTCTGTCCTCGATCAGACGCTTCAGCCTGGTTCGTACCGTCGACTCGGCGATACCGAGTTCCCTGGCGATCGCTTTGTTGGACATCCTGCCGTCTTCCTGCAGCAGCAGAATGATCCTGGAATCAACGGCGTCGATCTTCAACGTCTGTTTGTTTTTTTTTGACATAATCGTATTTTATTCTGTTTCTGGCAATAAATTACTCATAATTCGCAACTTCATAGCTCGATATTTACATTTTAAGGAGATAATAGTCAAATGATTCGTTGACAATACAGCGGCATCATTCTATTTTGGGTGAGGATTCACGTTTTCCGCTCTTTCAACAAGACAACCATGGTGATTTTTCATGAATGATTACAAAGACCGAGTGCTCAAGCAGTCGGCCCGGGTCCTGGACTACATCTTGAAAGGTGAACTCACTGAAGCCGACAAGAACACGATCATTTCCGACTCGATCGAGAATTTCAACAACCACGTCAATCCCGGCTGGCTGAAATACCGGAAATCGGTGTCCACAGACGCCAGCTTTGTCGAATGGGCCGATTCCCAGGAGACCTTCACCGACATGCACGGCCATGAGTTCATAGACTGCCTCGGCGGTTTCGGCGTCTACACCGCCGGACACCGCAACCCCGAGATCGTCAAAGCGGTGGAGGCCCAGCTGCACCGCTATGCACTGCACAGCCAGGAACTGGTGGATCCGTTGCGCGGCTACCTGGCCCAGCTCGTGTCCATGTGCACCCCTGGTGACCTGCAGTACGCGTTTTTCTGCAACGGCGGCGCCGAGGCGGTGGAAATGTCCTTGAAACTCGCCCGACTCGCCTCGGGAAAGCATTTCTACATCTCCACCGTCAACGGATTCCACGGCAAGTCCCTGGGAGCCGTGTCGGCTACCGGAAAAGGCACGTACCGGACGCCTTACCTGCCGATCATCCAGGGAGTGCAGCATGTCGAATTCGGCAACTCCGGGGCAGCGGAAGCCGCCATTAAAAATCTCATCGCGGTGGGGGAAACCGTAGCCGCGATGATCGTCGAGCCCATCCAGGGGGAGGCCGGCATTATCCTGCCGCCCGACGGATACCTCAAGGAACTGCGGTCCATCTGCGACTGCTACGGGGTTTACCTGATCTTTGACGAGATCCAGACCGGCATGGGACGGACCGGTTCCATGTGGGCCTGTGAAGACTACGACGTGGTGCCCGACATCATGACATTCGGCAAGGCCTTCGGCGGAGGAGTGATGCCGATCACCGGCATCATCGCCAGACCTCACCTGTGGACGGAGGATCTCAAGCAGAATCCGTGGATTTTAGGATCCCCCACCTTCGGCGGCAATCCCCTGGCCTGTGCCGCCGCCATCGCGGCAATCAATTTCACCATCAAAAATGACCTGCCGGGACAGATCAAGGAGAAAGGCGCCTATTTCATGGTCGAGCTGGAGAAACTCAAAGCCAGGCACTCGATCCTGGTGGATGTGAGGGGCAAGGGATTTCTGATCGGGCTCGAGTACCAGACTCCTGAAATCGGCTGGTCGGTGTCCAAGGGACTTTTCAAGCGCGGCATCATGACCGGCGGTACGTTGAACAACGCCAAGGTTAACCGGATTGAACCCCCGGGGATCATATCCTACCAGACCATCGATACCATCATCGAGCGTCTGGACGAAACCTTGACCGAAGTAGCTCACGCATTCGCGGAGTGACACGCTACCAAGCGGACCCGTTGGACTGCCGGGGAAAGGCACGGCAGCGATAATACGAAACGCGGGGGGACGTATGAACATTGTGCTGGCTTATCACGGGTTCAATATCGACAGCCGGATTCTCGCCACGGCACTGGATCACGCCCGTTCATTCAAGGCCCGGCTTCATCTGGTGACCAGCATGGAGACTGGAGAAGAAGTGCCCAAAGACGCCTTCGACGAGGCAGAACATGACCTTGAAAAAGGAAGGGATTTCTGCCGCGCCGCGGGTGTTGACTGCATCACCAGCCTCCTGGAGACGGATAATGCGGCCGGTGAGGATCTGGTTGAGTATGCGTGCAGGCACCAGATCGATGAAATCATTATCGGCATCAGGCGCCGATCCAAACTGGGCAAGCTGCTGTTTGGATCGACGGCCCAGTATGTGATTCTGGAGGCGCCGTGCCCGGTGCTCACTGTCAGAATCAGTTAATGGCGGTGGCAGGTCGCTGCGTGCATAGAACATGGCCAGGAAATTGAGCGGGAATCCGCAGGCCGACGGGTTCAGGATGCCGGGGGAATTCGAGCCCCATGAAGGATGCTGGATGATCTGGCCGGAGCGTCCCGACACCTTCAGACTGGGAGCCAAACCTGCTCAGGCTGCCTACGCCGAGGTGGCCCACCAGATATCTCGATTTGAACCGGTTACGATGCTGGTTTCAAAATCCCAGTTCAGCGCGGCGCGAGGAATACTCGATGGGCGTATCCGGGTCATCGAGATGGCCGCCGACGATGCCTGGGTGCGTGACACCGGTCCCACCTTTGTTATCAACGACCGGACCGGCGAAGTCCGCGGCATCGACTGGCGGTTCAATGCCTGGGGGGGGTTGGTGGACGGCCTCTACTTTCCCTGGGATCAGGATGACAAGGTCGCCAGGAAAATCTGCGACATCGAACGGATTGATTATTACAGCCTGGATGATTTCGTTCTCGAAGGAGGGTCGATTCACGTCGACGGTGAAGGGACGCTGATCGTGACCGAGACCTGTCTGCTGCACCGGGGCCGAAACCCGCATCTGAAAAGAGGGGAAATCGAGGACATCCTGAAACGCTACCTTAGCGTTGAAAAAATTATCTGGCTGCCGGAGGGCGTTTATCTGGATGAAACCAATGGCCATGTAGACAATATCATCCACTATGTCGCCCCGGGCAGGGTTGTACTCGCCTGGACCGATGACCCAAACGATCCCCAGTATGCGATGAGCCGGAAGGCCTGCGAGGTGCTGGCGGCCACCACCGATGCACGGGGAAGAACGCTGCAGGTGTTCAGGCTGCATACCCCGGCGGAGATGCTGATCAGCGAGGAGGAAAGCCGGGGCGTGGATGTCGTCGAGGGCACCAGGCGCCGCCGGACGAGAGACCGGCAGGCCGCCTCATACGCGAATTTCTATATCGCCAACGGCGCCGTCATTATGCCGGTGTTCGATGATGAGGTACACGATAGACTGGCGATTGACACGCTCGGAGAGGCCCTGCCCGATCGGCAGATCGTTCCCGTTTATGCAAGAGAAATTCTTTTGGGCGGAGGAAACATCCACTGCATAACCCAGCAGCAGCCGAAAGCTCGAAGGTAGACATCAGCGGCTGCCGGCGTGTGTCCCAAGAGCGCGCCAATAAGAAAGGCTGCAGGAGTACCAACAGCCTGTTGTCCACGGAGATTGTCATGAGAGAGCTCACCGTAGCCGCAACCCAGATGAGCAGTAGCTGGGATCTGCCGAGCAACCTGGAAAAGGCGGAAACCCTCATCCGCGAGGCGGCGGAACAGGGCGCGCAAATCATCCTGATCCAGGAACTGTTTGAAACGCCTTACTTCTGCATCGAGCAGCAGGCCAGTCACTTCGATCTGGCGACGACGCTGCGCGAAAATCAAAGCCTCAAGCGTTTTCAGCACCTGGCGAGAGAATTACAGGTGGTATTGCCGTTCAGCTGGTTCGAGAGAGCCAACCGCGCCTTTTTCAACTCGCTCGCCATGGTGGATGCCGACGGAAGCATGCTGGGCATCTACAGAAAAACCCACCTGCCCACTGGACCCGGATACCAGGAAAAGCATTACTTCAGCCCGGGGGACAGGGGGTTCAAGGTCTGGGACACCCGTTATGGAAAAGTCGGTGCCGGCATCTGCTGGGATCAATGGTTTCCGGAGGCAGCCCGCTGCATGGCGCTGATGGGCGCGGAAATCCTGCTGTACCCGACCGCCATCGGCTCCGAGCCCCCGCCCGCCCCAGCCCTTGACAGCAGGGATCACTGGCAGCGGGTCATGCAGGGTCACGCAGCCGCCAACCTCATGCCCCTGGCGGCGTCCAACCGTATCGGCAGGGAAGTCGCGAGCGGCGACGAATCCTGTGAAATCACCTTTTACGGTTCGTCATTTATCGCCGATCACACCGGCGCCAAGGTGCAGGAGGCCAAGCGGACCGACCAGACGGTCCTGGTCCACACCTTCGATCTCGATGAAATTCGCAGATACCGGGAAGGCTGGGGCGTGTTCCGCGACCGCCGGCCCGACCTGTACGGAGCGATAACAACACTCGACGGGAGCCGCTGACCGGCCCGGGTCGGCACCGGCGAACGCGGCCAAGGAACAGCGGCAGGGCAGGGACGGCGAGGCCGTCGGCAGGAAACGAAGAGGCCGGAGCCAGAAGGCATCGCTGATGCCGCCTGGCTCCGGCCTCCGGACAAATCTTGACCGGCTCAACCGATGGTGCTGAGTCAGTGGTACATGGTTCAGGCACAGGGCGCCAGTTGCGCCTCGCGCCTGGGTTTTCTGATGAAAGCACGTTTTTGGGTGGCGATGGGACGGGTGAATCCACCCCGCTGTATATTGCGCAGGTACTCCGATTCCATCTCCATATGCCCGCCGGGAAAGCCGCAGGCCTCCATGCGTGCCACGAAGGGGTCGGGATCGAAGGCCTCGGGACCGTGGACTCCGGCGCCGGTCCAGATCCTCTTGGCGATAAGCTCCATCATGATTACCGGGTTGAAGGCCGTCTGGGCCACCACCGCCTGACAGCCCAATTCCTTCATGCAGGTTTCGTTGTCGGCCACCTGGTAGAGATAGACTTCCCGTTCCAGTCCATCCTTTTTTCCCTTGATCCAGGTGCCCGCGCAGGTTTTGCCGGTCATCCGATCGCCGATCCTGGCCGGGTCCGGCGCCAGCTTGACCAGAAAGTCGCGGGGCGTGATTTCGCTGTTGCCGACCGGGATTTTCATATCGGTGCGGTCCATGTTCACGGCCTGCAGGTACTTGAGGGCCTGGATGAAATCATCCCCGAGGCCGTACTTGAAGGTCACCCGTTTCAGCCCCTTGTCCACATAGCGGGGGATCAGCAGAACCTCCTCGTGCTCCACGTTGACCATCTCCACCGGCCCGATGCCTTCGGGAAGAACAAAGGTCTCCTTGCCCGAGAACGGTTCGGTGGTGTACCAGCCGCGATCCCGCTCCCAGATCACCGGCGGGTTGAGGCATTCCTCGATGGTGGTCCAGATGGAGAACCCAAAGACGATGTCATGTCCCTCCACGCGCAGATTGGCGCCGTCGCGGATGCCGATCTCCTCGATCTCGTCAAAGAGATGTTTTTCACCATAGCGGGCAAAAACATCCGACATGCCGGGCTCGACCCCCGACCCCACCAGAGCCAGCAGCCCCTTTTCCGCCCACAGCTTCTCCTTGGAAAACTGGTAATCGCCCAATTTCACATGGCACTTATGGAACGGATCCTGGGGGTGCCGCCGGGATAGAGACATGGCCATGTCTATATAGTTGATGCCGCACTCGTAGGCCGTGTCGAAGAGAACTTCATTGAAGGACGGATCGCAGGCGTTAACCAGCAGGTCCACGTCATATTTTTTCACCAGCCGACTGATTTCGGCGGGATTGCGGGCATTGAGCTGTTC
>JAJDNR010000036.1 GCA_022340565.1 Desulfofustis sp. | reverse complement strand
GAATAAAGCAGGTGCAGGATCGCATGCTCGACCCCGCCGATATACTGGTCCACCGGCAGCCAGTAACCTGATCGGACCGTGTCGAGCGGAGATTGATCGTCGTCGGGACAGGTGAAGCGCGCGAAGTACCATGACGATTCGACAAAAGTGTCCATCGTGTCGGTTTCCCGCCGGGCTTCCCGGGAACAGACCGGGCACGTGGTGTGGATGAATTCGGGGCGAAGGCTGAGCGGCCGGCACTCATCGCTGCTGATGTCTTTGTCTTCGGGCAGAACGACCGGCAGGTCGGTGATCGGAACGGGCACCACCCCGCAGGAATCGCAGTGGATCATCGGGATCGGGGCGCCCCAGTAGCGCTGCCGCGAAATCCCCCAGTCCCTGAGACGATAGGTGGTCAGCGGCTTGCCGAACCCACGACTTTTCGCAAATTCGATGATAGCCTGTTGGGCTTCGACCGAATCCATGCCGGAAAAATTACCAGATTCGACCAGGGTACCCGGCACCGTAGAGGCTTCGAGCATCGATTCGGGTGACATGGTTACCCCGTCGGGGATGACCACCGGTTTTATCGGCAGATCGTAGGCGCGGGCGAACTCGAAATCCCGCTGATCATGGGCAGGCACCGCCATCACCGCACCGGTTCCATATTCCATCAGCACGAAATTGGCCACATAGATCGGAACCTGTTCGCCGTTGAACGGATTGATGCAGTACCTGCCGGTAAAGACCCCCTTTTTTTCGGGTTCCTCGTCGATTTTCCGGCGCTGCTTTTCCTTGACAATCTGGTCGATGAACGCTTTGACTCCGGATGCTTGCGTGTTGCCGTTCAAGAGCGTTTCGAGAATCGGGTGTTCGGGAGCCACGGACATGAAGGTGACCCCGAAAATAGTGTCCGGACGGGTCGTGAAAATGGAGATCGATTCATCGCTGCCGACGATGTCAAAGGAGCAGGTCAGGCCGGTCGATTTGCCGATCCAGTTGTTCTGCATGGTCGCCACTTTATCCGGCCATCCTTTCAGGCCCTGAAGATCGGCGAGCAGCTCCTCCGCATAGTCGGTGATCTTGAAAAACCAGCCGTTCATGTGGCGCGGCTCGACCGGTTCGTCGCATCGCCAGCAGGCTCCGTCGATGACCTGTTCATTGGCGAGTACGGTCTGGCAGGTCTCGCACCAGTTGACCGTGGTGACTCGCTGATAGACGAGGCCCCTTTCGAACATCTCGATGAAGATCTTCTGTTCCCAGCGGTAATAATCGCTGCCGCAGGTGGCGAATTCCCGATCCCAGTCGTATGAAAGTCCGAGCTGTTTCAGCTGGGAACGCATGTAGTCGATATTTTCATAGGTCCACTTGGCAGGATGGGTGTTGTTTTTCTGGGCGGCATTTTCGGCAGGCAGGCCGAACGCGTCCCAGCCCATCGGATGCAGCACGTTATAACCCCGCAGCCGCTTGTAACGGGCCACCACGTCACCGATGGAGTAGTTGCGGACATGGCCCATATGGATACGCCCGGAAGGGTAGGGAAACATCTCGAGGACGTAATATTTCTGCCTGGTATCATCCTCAACGGCCCGGTAAGTGTTGCTGGTCTCCCAGATCTGCTGCCATTTCCGCTCAACATGCTTGAAATCGTACCGGGAGCCGGACATCTGTGCGTCACTCATGAATTTCCTCACATTCTCGGTTTTGCCCGCGCCCAATCGGGATGTCTGCGCCTTCAGTGGATCGGTTCATCAAAGGAACTGAGATTTTCGAAGGTGGTGAATTCCTTTTTGAAAAAGAGACGGGTGACGCCGGTGGGCCCGTTCCGCTGCTTGCCGATGATGATCTCGGCAATGCCCTTGTCGGGGTTGTCTTCTGACTTGTGGTAGACCTCGTCCCGGTAGATGAAACAGATCAGGTCGGCGTCCTGCTCGATGGCGCCCGATTCCCTGAGGTCGGCCATCATGGGGCGCTTGTCGGTCCTGCTTTCAAGACTGCGATTCAGCTGTGACAGCGCCAGTACCGGAATATTATGCTCCTTGGCGAGGGCCTTGAGCGACCGGGAAATCTCGCTGATCTCCTGGGTGCGGTTCTCCATGGAGCGGCCCCGCATCAGCTGCAGGTAGTCTATCAGAATCAGGCCGATATCATTCTGCGAGGCGAGGCGCCTCATTTTGGATCTCATTTCGGGAATCGACAGGGCCGGCGTGTCGTCGATGAAAATCGGCGCCTCAGAAAGCATACCGACGGCGCGGCTGAGCGGGTTCCAGTCTTCATCCCTGAGCCTGCCTGTCCTGATGGACTGGGAATCTATTCTGCCAACTGAGCTGAGCAGCCGCATGGCAAGCTGCTCCTTGGACATTTCCAGGCTGAAGACGGCGACGCCTGTTTTGTCGACCAGGGCCGCATGCTGGGCAATGTTGAGGGCCAACGCGGTTTTTCCCATGGAAGGCCGTCCGGCGAGGATGATCAGATCCGACGGCTGCAGCCCCGCCGTCATCCTGTCGAGTTCCAGGTACCCGGTCGGCACGCCGGTTATCAATTCCCGTCTCTCACTGAGTTTTTCAATGGCCCTGAAACTTTCCGGGATGATGCTTTTCAGCGGTGTGAATTGGGTCGTGCTTCTGTTGCCGGCAATTTCGAAAATGGTCTGTTCAGCATCGTCGACCAGGTGGTCGATATCATCCTGCTCGTCAAAACAGCGATTGGCAATATCGCTGCTGGCATTGATCAGTTTCCTGAGGATCGATTTCTGCCTGATGATGCGGGCGTAGGACTGAATGTTTGCGGTAACCGGTACGATGGATGTCAATGATGCCAGGTAGGATGCGCCGCCGGCCGTTTCGAGCTGATTGGTATCCTTGAGATGGCCGCTGAGGGTTACCAGATCGTGCGGTTCACTGCGCTCGAAAAGTTCGATCATGGCCTTGAAAATCAGCCGGTGCGATTCCCGGTAGAAGTCGTCTGCGGAAATGATCTCATTGACGTTGAGAAATCCGTCGTCCTTGAGCATGATCGATCCGAGCACAGACTGCTCGGCGTCGATGTTGTGCGGCGGAATCCTGCTGCCGGAAGGCCGCTCGGGTTCGTAGAAATCCTTCATATGGGAACCGTGTTTGAACTGACCATGGAGGTCGTTGTCTCTCTCGAAACTGTCAAACTATTATACGGGATGGCTTGTGTCAAAACAAAAAACACACCTGAAAATCCTTCCAGGTGTGTTTCCCTATAAGTTAAGTAAACCGATGACTTACGATCTCTCAGCAGATGCAAGGAGCGGTGCCTGATGTCGTTATCAACCTTCCGGTTCCTGCACCTTCACGACAACCAGAATTTCCGCTTCCAGGTCAAACCCCACCTTGACGGATACCTTTTTCTCACCGAGAACCTTGATCGGCTCGGCGAGGAAGATATTTTTCTTTTCCACTTCGACGTTCATCTCGGCAAGCTTTTCGTAAATATCGTTAACAGCGACGGAGCCGAACAGCTTGTCATCGTCCCCGGCGAGCTCGAAGAACTCCAGGGTGATACCGGATAATTTCTTGAACAGGGCGTCAGCCTGCTTTTTCTCTGCATCAACCCGTGCCTGAATTTCGGCTCTGTTCTGCTCGAGAACCGCCAGATTTTCCTTGGTGGCCTCAACAGCCTTGCCCTGGGGGAGGAGATAGTTGCGGGCGTATCCCGGTTTTACTTTGACGAGATCGCCTTCTCTGCCCAGAGAGTCTATGGTTTCCTTGAGTATGAGCTTCATGAGTGACCCCTCATATAGGTTATGCCCGGAGCCGGGCCTTATTCATCATTGGTTTTTTCGTCATTGTCATGCTTGAGTCTTCTGATATCGAGCCAGACATCGGCGACACCGGCGATAAGCAGTAGTACGGTACCGAAGGACTGAAAGAGCATCATCACGTAAAGAAAATATCTCAGCAGGTGCGGTACCTTCCATTTGTGCAGATAAAAGCTCAGCACGCTGAATCCCTGGAACATGTAGATCAGGCCCAGGCATATCAGCAGGTTAATGCCGACTGTTCGCAGCAGTGGCAGCGGTGGAAGCGTTATCAGCGCGCTGGCGATGAACACCCAGATCAGTCTGTCCGGCAGCCGCCAGTACTGATGGGCCGGCCACGGCCGATAGCCGGTGTAGCGGTTGACCAGTCTGTTGCCGATGATCATCGTCGACCAGTTGATCATCAGAATCAAGCCGATCATGAGTGCCGGCAGAATTCTCGGAAAGATGATTTTCATCTGATGGAACGAATCCTCGAGCAGGACCATAGTCTCTGGGGTAACCGAGCTGCTTTGCCGATAGTAGGCAAGCGCCGCCTCTATATTCCCATTGAGTGCGGCGATGAAATCGGTAACCGGATTCACCCCGGTAAGCATCGTCTGTACGGCCAGCAGAATCAGCCAGCACGAGCAGAGGACGACTGAGCCTTTGAGGCCCGACCTGGTCGCAGATTCACCTCTGAACCCGGACTGGCAGAGCGTAATTCCGACCGGAATCAGGGTTGCGGTGGCGATAACCAGTGCAATCGACGAGATGAAAAGCGATGCAAGTGCGGCCAGCACAAAACCTGCGGTGACAAATCGCAACCCATGCTGCCAGCGGTACATGTATAACAGCACCATGACTGGAATCATGAAGTAGACCCAGCCGAAAATGGCAAGGTTGATGCCTGGCAGCAACAGAGCCAGTGCAAACAAGGCGCTGTTGATCACGCTTCTGCCTGTGCTGGCGCTTCCTTCGGCGTCTTGTGGCACGAATTCACCGACCAGGTTGTTCATTTAGCCCTGGGCGTTTCCGGAATAGGGCAGCAGGGCAATCTGCCGGGCCTTCTTGATGGCAGAGCACAGCTGGCGCTGATGGGTAGCGCATGTTCCGAGGATTCTGCGGGGAATGATCTTGCCCCGCTCGGTTACGAAGTTTCTCAGAGTTTTCTGGTCTTTATAGTCAATACCGAGTTCTTTATCGATACAGAAACGGCAGACCTTTTTCCTTGAAAACAATCTCTTCTGTTGTCTAGCAGCCATGTTGTTGCTCCGTAGGTAGGTAATTTGTCGGTGGATCAGCGATCGCTATCTTCATCGTCTTCATCGGATTCATCCGCTTCCTCATCGTCAGCCGATGGTGCTTCTTCGTCCGCAGCTGCCTGGGCCGGCACGGGTTTTTCCGGTTCCTCAGAATCCGGAACGATGGCCTTGGCCTCGGCTTCATTGCGGGCGGTTTCGATCTCTTCCGCGGTGATCGAATCGGCAAGTTTGACGGTAAGATATTTCAGAACCGAGTCATCGATCCTGAATTTTCTTTCGATCTCGGATACTACCTCTGGAGTTGCTGCAAAGTCGCACAGCACATAGTATCCCTGAGCTTCCTTCTTGATCTGATAGGCCAGCTTTCTCATCCCCCATTTATTCTGGAAGATGATGGCGCCATTATCGCCGAGGATAAGCTGATTGGTGTTTTCGATTATCTGGGAGATTTCATTTTCGCTCAGGGACGGGCGAAGAATATAGACCTGTTCGTACCTTCTCATAAGATCCTCCTCGTGGACTTATTCAATGCGGGTCATTCCGCTGTACGGCCCTCGCTATCCAAGGCAGAGAGCGAAGAGGTATGGAGAACGCGGACACACTAGTCGTGTGTTCGCTGCTCAAACTCTTATAAATAATTGACTATTGAATATCAGTCAAGTTTATTCGCCGGTTTTTTCTGATTTTTTGATGCGTTCCCACTGTTTTCTGAGCTCGGCTTCATCGATTTGGGAATGCGTTTCAAATACATGTGGATGACGCCTGATCAATTTCCGGTCGATCGACCCGATCACGTCGCTGATCGTGAAATAATCCTGTTCTGAACTGATTTCGGCAATCATCAGGATGAGATAGAGAAAATCGCCCAGCTCCTCGCAGAGGTTATTGGCGTCGTCCGTGTCGATTGCGGTGATGATTTCAGCGAATTCTTCACGGAGATATTTCACCAGGGAATGGACGGTTTGTTTCCGGTCCCACGGGCAGCCATCAGGCCCGCGAAGCTGCTTGACGGTCTGCTGCAGCCGGTCAAAGGGATGCGATGCGGTAGTCATGATCTTTCTGTCTCCTTTAATCTCCAGGGAAAATTGCTATATTTACATTAGTTTTAGAATAAAATTAAATTACGAAAGAGGTTGACAATCTCCTCCTGACCAACTATGTAGTGTATGACTTTTTAACTGCTTCGCATGTTTGAGAGGCGAAAATCTGATGCATGGTCGGATATTGACTTCGGTTTATATGAAAACTAGAGTAATATCCAGAAGAAAGAAAAAATAAAAAGAGGCATTGCAACGTGATCGACCAAGACAAGAAACAGAAACTGCTGTTGGAGAAGCACAAGGATATTGCCCGGATCGACCAGGAGTCGAAACGGACTCATGGCTGGTATGTCCGTGTTCGCTTCAAGGGCAAAACCCATTCCAAATTTTTCTCTGACAGGAAATGCGGCGGCCGGTACTCAAGCCTGCTGTCGGCAATCTCATGGCGTGACCAGACCGAGCGTAAACTTGGTAAGGTACGGACGAACAAGCATATGGTAACGGTCAGCAACTCCGGTACCGGAGTCGTCGGTGTGCGCCTCAACGAAAAGCTGAATCGCTTCGAGGTCAGTTGGGTTACCCCCCAGGGGAAACAGGGCAAGACCTCGGTTTCCATCAGGAAGCACGGTAAAAAAGCGGCCTTCGAACGTGCCTGCAAGATACGCAGGGAACGAGAGTCCGCCCGGTTGTCCGTCTAAGGTTTATCTTCCACACGGGTGCCGGCTGCCGAGACCGGCACCTCCCCGGTTTGTTTCGAGATTATCTGACCACAATTTATTAAGAATACGTTGTTGACAATCCTCCAGAGCGGCTGTTATATTATTTTGTTCTGTCGGTTTTGAATTTCCCCGGATCGCATTAATTTAAATTGAGGTTTTAATTCATGTACGCAATCATAAAGACCGGAGGCAAGCAATACCAAGTAGCCGCCGGCGATCAGTTGATGGTGGAGAAACTCGAAGGCAAGGTCGGTGACTCCGTTGAACTCCTCGAGGTTCTGCTGGTGGCCGACGGTGAAAAGATTACGGTCGGCAGGCCGGTCGTTGAGGGTGCCAAAGTCACCGCAACAATCACCGAACAGGGCAGGCACCGGAAAATAAGGGTCTTCAAGAAAAAGCGCAGAAAAGGGTATCGGCTGACCAAGGGACACCGTCAGCAGTATACCGCTTTGAAGGTTTCAGACATTACTATGTAGACGAGATCTGCAGGTGATCCTCGATTATCGAAAGGAGTAGAAGATGGCTCATAAGAAAGCGGGAGGCAGTTCCAGAAACGGGAGGGACTCTGCCGGGCAGAGACGCGGCATCAAGAAGTTCGGCGGTGAGAACGTCACCGCAGGATCCATTATCGTCAGGCAGCTCGGCACCAAAATCCACCCGGGTACCAACGTCGGCTGCGGCAAAGACTATACGCTGTTTGCCAAAGTCGACGGGGTTGTTACCTTTGAGGAATTCGGGAAGAACAGAAAACGGGTGAGTGTGTATCCGCAAGCCTGATTGAATCGAACAGAAACTGTCTTCCGACGGTTTCGTCAAAAGGACTCGGTCATCACCCCGTGATGCCCGAGTTTTTTTTTATCATGTGAGCTGGTTCAGACTGAAGACTGCCTCGAAACCTTGTCTAATGACCCAAGGCTGCGCTACGTGTGAAGCTGTTATCCCTCCCCATGTTTCCTTGGCTCGCAGGCCGTCTCAACTCGTGAAAAATTCAGGCTGAAGATATGGCATTTGTCGATTGCGCGAGATTCTACGTAAAGGGCGGTGACGGAGGCAACGGCTGCGTCAGCTTCCGGCGGGAAAAATATGTCCCGAAAGGCGGCCCCAACGGCGGCGACGGCGGCGCAGGGGGCGGTGTGATCGTCAGGGCCACGGATCGGCTTCAGTCCCTGATTGATTTCAAATTCCGATCGCACTTCAAGGCGGAACGCGGCGGCCATGGGCAGGGAAAGGACCGGCACGGTGCCAACGGCGCCGATCTCGTTATAGAGGTGCCGACCGGATCGGTGATCATGGATGATGAATCCGGCGACGTGCTGGTCGACCTGTCCGAGGATGGTCAGCAATATCTGGCTGCCGTCGGCGGCAAAGGGGGGCTTGGCAACAGCCATTTTGCCAGCGGCTCCAATCGTACCCCCCGCTTTGCAACTGATGGGAGGCCAGGCGAGGAGCGGTGGCTGAGGATCGAGTTGAAGCTGCTTGCCGACATTGGCCTGGTCGGTCTGCCCAATGCCGGAAAATCGAGTCTGTTGTCGCAGCTGTCGGCGGCACATCCGAAAATCGGCGACTATCCCTTCACCACGCTCGAACCGCAGCTCGGGGTGCTCAAGGAAAAGTTTTCAGACGGGTATATCATCGCAGACATCCCGGGGCTGATCGAAAACGCCCATAAAGGAGTGGGACTTGGCCATGCGTTCCTCAAGCATATCGAGCGGACATCGATTGTCCTGCATGTCGTCGACATGTCCGAGGACGGTCATCGACACAACTACGAGATTCTCGAAAACGAGCTGGTGAAATACAAGCAGGATCTGAAGGATCGGGTTAAAATCGTGGTATTGAATAAATCCGACCTGGTCGATTCGGAGATGGTCTCGGAGATTCAGGAAGATTACCGGAAGGGCTCAATCGAAGTGGCGGCGGTATCGGCGTTGACCGGTGAGGGAATCGCTGAACTCAGATCTCGGATCGTTGCCATCATGGAAGAGATGCAATACCGGAAGCGGCTCGAAGAACGCGCTGATCGGGAAGAGGGCGAAGCAGATGACGTATGATTTTTCCAGACACGACGGACTGTATCTGCGCCAGACCCTGTTTGACAAAGCCAGACGAATTGTCGTCAAGGTCGGCAGCGCCGTGCTCACCGGTGATCACGGTATTGCCGAGGAGGTGATCGAGAACATCGCCAGAGAAATCGCTTTTCTCCATGACAGCGGCCGTCAGGTCATCCTCGTCAGCTCAGGTGCGGTCGCTGCCGGTCGGGCCAGGATAAAATTCCATAACGCCGGCAATGAACTGAGCATCAAAGAAAAGCAGGCACTGGCGGCGATCGGTCAGTCAAACCTTATGCAGATCTACGACCGCGTGTTCAGTGCGCTGGGGCAGACCTCGGCCCAGGTCCTGCTTACTCACAAGGATCTTGCCGTGCGCAGGCGTTATCTCAACGCCCGCAATACCCTGTTTGCACTGTTCGAATTCGGGGCCATCCCGATTATCAATGAAAATGACACGGTGTCGGTCGCCGAGCTCCGGTTCGGCGACAACGATATGCTGGGGGCCCACATCTGCAATCTGATCGAGGCCGACATGTTCATCTGTCTCACCGATGTGGTCGGGCTGTATACCGGCAATCCGTCCACCGACCCCGATGCCAGACCGATTTATACGGTCGATGAAATTACCGCAGAGATCGAGGCCATGGTGTCACACTCCAAGAGCAAACTGGGAACCGGCGGGATGCAGTCGAAATTGCGGGCTGCCAAGCTGGTTTCCGCGGGAGGAGGAAGTTCGTTCATCGGTCCCGGGCGAGAACCGGAAGTACTCAAAAAACTGTTCAGCGGCGAGATGATCGGTACCTTCTTCCTGCCCCACAAGGAACGGATCAGCGGCAGGAAGCGTTGGATCGCGACGGTCCTGAAGCCACAGGGCAGCCTGGTCCTCGATGAGGGTGCATGCAGAGCTCTGGTTGAGCGCAACAGGAGCCTGCTTCCGTCAGGGATTCTGAAGGTTGAAGGCGTTTTCGGGGTTGGCGACGCGGTCCACTGCGCGCGCCGTAACGGGGAAAAGATCGCCGTTGGTTTGATAAATTACAGCTCTGTTGATATTAATAAGATACGCGGGTATCATTCCCGTGAAATTCAGCGAATCCTTGGGTATTGCGACAGCGAAGAGGTGATGCACCGTGACAACATCGTGATCCTGTAGGCGATGCGGTCCGAGGCGAGACGAGGACGATCATGACTATGGAGCAGCACATTACGGATATGGCCGGCAAGGCGAAGCACGCCTGCCGTAATCTGGCGGTTGCATCGACTGCGGTAAAAAACCAGGTGCTTGGTGATGTTGCCCGACTGCTGAACGAGAACAAACGGCAGGTGCAGGGGGAAAATGCCAAGGACCTTGCTGCCGGGCGGGAGAAAGGGCTGTCCGCTGCGATGATGGATCGCCTCGAACTGTCAGACAAGGTTTTCAACAGCATGATCGGCGGTGTCGAGGAGGTCATGGCGCTGCCCGATCCGGTCGGCAGGATATCTGACATGTCCCGGAGACCGAACGGCATCACGGTGGGAAGGATGCGCATCCCACTGGGTGTTGTCGCGATGATCTACGAATCCAGACCGAACGTGACCATTGATGCCGCGGTGCTGTGTCTCAAGGCCGGCAACGGGGTGATATTGCGCGGCGGCTCGGAGGCGATCAACTCAAACATCGCCTTGGCCGACATTCTGCAGCAGGCGCTGGCGAAAAACAACATCAACCCGGACAGTGTCCAGGTGGTCGACACCACAGACCGCACGGCCATTGAATACCTGCTGCAGCAGGAAGATTCCATCGATCTGATCATCCCCAGGGGCGGGGAGGGTTTGATCCGGTTCGTGGCACAGAATTCGAGAATCCCGGTCCTCAAACACTACAAGGGCGTCTGCCATATTTACGTGGACAAGGATGCGGACCTAAAAAAGGCAACCCCGATCATCATGAACAGCAAGACGCAGCGTCCCGGGGTCTGCAACGCACTCGAAGGGTTGCTCATCCATCGCCAGATTGCTAACGCCTATCTGCCCGAGATTGCCGCCCAATTCGACAGGGCCTCGGTCACTATGGTGGGGTGCCCGGAAGCCGTCTCGATCTGTCCGCAGGTCGAGCCCGCGACGGAGCAGGACTGGGGAACCGAATGGCTGGCCCTGAAACTCTGCGTTAAGGTGGTTGGATCGCTGGATGAGGCTCGAGCCTATATCGAAACCTATGGTTCGAAGCACACGGAAACGATCATTACCGAAAACTACAGCACCGCCCAGGAGTTTTTGGCGAGCATCGACGCTTCCGCGGTCATGGTGAACGCCTCCACCAGATTCAACGACGGAGGACAGCTCGGCCTCGGCGCCGAGATCGGAATCAGCACCACCAAGCTGCATTCCTACGGACCGATGGGACTCGAAGAGCTGACCACGAGAAAATTCATCATCTACGGCAGCGGACAGGTACGTGATTGATGAACAGGATCGGGCTGCTCGGAGGAACCTTCGACCCTGTTCATAACGGCCACCTGCAGCTGAGTCAAGTGGTGCTCGACAGCGTCGGGCTCGAGCGGATTCTGTTCATTCCCGCTGCACACCCACCGCACAAGGATGAATTTCAGGTCAGCGACAGTTGTCACCGGCTGGCGATGCTCAGACTGGCACTGGCTGACAGGGATGCTCTGGCGATCTCCGACATCGAGATGGGCAGGCGGGGTATGTCATACACCATCGATACCCTGGAGGAGTTGGAACGGGCTGGCCTGCCCCTCACGCACTGCCATTTTATCATCGGTTCAGACGCAATAGCTGAAATTGAGACCTGGTACCGCTGGCAGAAATTGCTGATTTCCATAAATTTTATAGTTGCGGTACGACCCGGTTTTTCCGTAAAAGAGATAAAACAGCTGCTCGGGCGAAAGGGGTTCAGGCAGCAGCGGTATGACGCCCATGACCGATGGACTCATCAGCAGGGGAGAAATGAAATAATCTTCCTTGCCGATGAAATGGCCGATATCTCATCGACCGATATCAGGTCGAGAATTTCCGGCGGCAGAACCTGGCAGCACCTGGTTCCCGGTGCCGTTGCGGACTATATAAAAGCCAAGCGTCTTTACATTTCGACAAAGTGAGTGCAGATTCCACCGCGCCGGCCATCGACCATTCTCTCAGGTGTATGAAAACACATACGCTCAATTATTCCGCCGATAAGCGTATCAGACTGCTGATCGTCGACGATTCCGAGCTGTTCAGAAAATTCATCGGTGAACTGCTGGCTGAGAGTACGGTTATATCCATTGTAGGCGAGGCGGAAAATGGCAGAGACGGCTTAACCATGTTGGAAAGCACGAACCCCGATGTGGTTCTGCTCGATATGGAAATGCCGGTGATGGATGGAATGAGCGTCCTCAGGCGCGTCATGGACCACGATCCGGTCCCGGTTGTCATGGTTTCGGGTCTTTCCCGGGAAGGAAGTGCGCGAAGTTTTGACGCGCTCAAACAGGGGGCGGTCGACTTTATCGGCAAGGACGCGCTGCATCCTCGAAAAGGGATCGGCCTGCTGCGCAAGGAACTGCTCTATCGGCTCCTCTGCGCGTCCAGACTCCAGATCCAGAAACGGCCCATGGAACCGTATCAGGCTAAGGCCGCTGCAGACCGGCAGCCGCCCGGTGAGCGGATCGTGTTCTGCGAAGATTGCGGCGCCCGAAACGTGATTGATGCGGACAAAAGAGGCAACGGTCAGGAATTGCGATGCATCGAATGCGGGGATCTGCTCGATGGCGTCGTTATCACGAGATACCGCAGAGTGACGTCGGTCGGCGTCATCGGAGCCGGGCATGGAGGCACCGCGAATCTGCTCAACATCGTGCCGCAGTTGCCCGTAGATTGCCCAACGACACTGATTGCGGTTTTGCACCAGCCGGCGTCCCATATCGACCTGTTCGCCCGTTATCTTGATTCGGTGAGCAGCGTGAAGGTCATCCGCTTGACCGCCGGGATGAACATCGAAGGGGGAAACTGCTATATAGCAGCGGCTCAGGACACCTTCTGCATGGTTTCCCATTCTACCAACTTCACCATCAGGAAGGGAAGCCCGGAGGCCGGTCATGGCCCTTTCGACCTGATGCTCGGTTCTCTGTCCACGGTGATGAAGAACCGGCTGTTCGTGCTGACGCTGTCCGGTCAGCAGCTGGACGGCGACAAAGGAGTAAAACTGGTCAAACGCAATGAGGGGTATGTGGCGGTGCTCAATGCCGCCGGCTGTCTCTGCAAGGAGCTTGGCGAAAATATCCTCAAAAAGAGCGACATCGATCGAATCGTGACCGAGCAGGATTGCGTCGATCTCATCTGTCGATTTCAGGACGGAGCCGGCTCCAGTCAGCTGAACGCGACGTCGTCCGGGACATGAACGGGGAGTGAGCGGACATGTCAGCGCTATGGGAAGAGCAGGTGGAACTGCTGAGACAGGGACGTCACAAGGAGCTGGTGAAGATGGCCTATGGGCCGGCGTCGCGGGGCAGGAGCGTGTACCCGAGGCGCGAACATGTCTTCGATGCGATGCGCATCACCACCTTCGACCGTGTCCGCGTCGTCATCATCGGCCAGGATCCCTATATCAACGAGCATCCAAAGCTGGGCCCCGAAGCGCACGGGCTGTGTTTCTCAGTAAAGGA
This sequence comes from Desulfofustis sp., assembly GCA_022340565.1. Classification (GTDB taxonomy): domain Bacteria; phylum Desulfobacterota; class Desulfobulbia; order Desulfobulbales; family Desulfocapsaceae; genus JABDQA01. Next base: position 3,066 of record JAJDNR010000036.1, on the reverse strand, counting down.
GGGAATTCCGATCCCTCCCTCGTTGAAGAACATATTTGCGGAAATCGATAACAGCCTGCACGGTGGGGTACAGCGAACGGTCAGTACCGATCTGACCCGGTGGGCAGAGCAGGGGGTCCTGCTGCTCAACGCATCTCTCACCGTTATCGCACGCCAGTCGAATTCCCATGCCACCCTGGGCTGGCATGAAGTCACCGACGACATCATCGGAACCATTTCGAACAAAAAGGAGCATGTGGTGTTCATGCTGTGGGGTGCATTTGCGCAGAAGAAGGCCGCGCTGATCGACACCGCCAAACATCTGGTTCTGAAGACCAGCCATCCGTCGCCGCTGTCGGCCCATCGGGGTTTTCTCGGCTCCGGGGTGTTCGTGGCCTGCAACCGTTACCTGACCATACACGGCTTTCCTGCCATCGACTGGTAAATCGGGATTCGGCCTTCAGCCGGCTGTCACCACGTCGTTCAGCGCCTCTCCCAGACGGTCGGCGAGTTCTGAAGCAGAGAATCCAATGCCATGGCTTTGCAGCAGCAGATCTCCGCAATAGCCGTGCAGAAATACCGAACTGACCGCGGCATCCACGGGTGAAAGCCCCTGGCAGAGCAGTGATCCGATGATGCCGCTGAGCACGTCGCCCATGCCGCCGGAAGCCATTGCCGGATTGCCGGTGGTGTTTATCCATACCCGGTCGGTCTCGGCGATCACGGTCGCTGCGCCCTTGAGGATCACTACGGTTTCATGATCAGAACTGCCGAATCGTTCGAAACATGTTCGTGCGGCGTCGATACGGTCGGCCTGGACCTCGGATACCGTCCTGTCGATCAGTCGGGCCATCTCTCCCGGGTGCGGTGTGAGAATACGGGCCCCGGGCGGAGGCCGCAGAAGACGGCGATGTGCGGCGATGATGTTGAGGGCGTCGGCGTCGACCACCATCGGCAGTTCGAGATGGTTATACAGCTCTACAACGAGATCTGCAGTGGAGGGGTGTTGGCCGATTCCCGGGCCGAGCACGACGCCGTGTTTCCCATCGGCATGTCCGAGAATCGCCTCCAGGTCATCTTTTTCAAACGTCGTTTCCGAGGCAAGTGGCAGGGTCATCGCCTCCGTAACCGAGGTTTCATAGATCACGTTCAAAGCTCTCGGACAGCAGAGGCTGATCAGTCCGCATCCGCTTCGCAGGGCGCCGCGGCCGGCAAGGATCGCGGCGCCGGTTTTGCCGGCTGAGCCGCCGACTACGAGCAGATGTCCGTAGCTGCCTTTATGGCTGTCTGGTGAGCGATCCAGCCGTTTGACGCGATCTCGGCAGACGGATGGGTCGATGGAGAGGGCGGCCACCGGGACATGGTCGGCCACCGCCGCTGGAATCCCGATGTCGATGATCTTCAGGGTGCCGGTGTAGCGACGGCTGGGAGCCATCATCTGGCCGAGCTTTGCATACCCGTAGGTGGCCGTCGTGTGGGCGTTGATGCAGCACCCGAGAACGGAGCCGGTATCGGAATCGAGTCCGGAAGGGGTATCGACCGCGATGATCGGGATAGTTCTGGCGCTGCTCAGGGCGTTGATTTCCCCGATCATGTCCAGGAAATGTCCGTCGATGGGACGGCACAGGCCAGTGCCGAAAATCGCGTCGACATAGAGCCCGGCAGGTCCGAGCCGGTATTCAAGTTCACGGAGGGCGGCGAGTGTTTCGGGGACGCTGCTCGAATCGGTACAGACCAGCGCGGGCAGCTCGAAAGTCTCTATGATGCGCTGGTTGATGCCGCTGTCACCTTTGAGACGGCCCGGTTCGACGAGATACACGAGGACCGGATTGGCCTCTCTCTGCATGAGGTGCCGGGCGATTACCAGGCCGTCGCCGCCGTTGTTGCCCGGTCCGATGAAAATAGGAATGCAGACACGCCGAAGCGGGCCGAACAGTGATTCAATCAGGAGAACCGTTCCGAGCCCGGCATTTTCCATCAAAACGATTCCCGGAATACCGAAATGATCGATGGCGCATCGATCGATGGCCCGCATCTGGCTCGAGTCGGGAAGAATCATCCTATCACCTCCGCTATAATTCCGACTGCCGTTCTTCGACCTGTTTCTCAGCCAGGATGGTTCGGCAGAACATACAGGGATCGAACCCGGCTTCCAGCGCCACGCCGCTGTCCTTGAATTCGACGGTACAATCTTTGCTGTAATAGTAATCGCATTCAGGAAAATGGAAAATACGCGTTTTGGTATTGCCTCTGATGATTTTTTTCTGGAGTTCGACAAGCTCCCGGGGCTCGTCATGCCCGTTCGAGTCTCCAATAATCAATGCATATATATTCCTGAACGGAAGAACGAAAAGTGACGCGATCTGCTCAAGGAGGTTCTGGATTATCGGCGGCACCAGCGGCTTCTCATGGGCGACTTGATTGATGAAGATCAGCGCGATTACCAAGAACAGGACATTGGGTGCCCACATTACCAGGGGAATGGGAAGGTCGCCGCTGTTGGCGAGATTCCGGGACATCGTGAAAAGAATGTAATAAGAGATGTAGAGAATGAGTCCGAACGGCACCCCGATGGCGCGCCTGCCGGGACCGGCCTGAAGGCCGAGCGGCATGCCGAGAAGCGATAAAAACAGGCAGCCGACGGGAAGTACCAGGCGCTTGTGAAATTCGCTATAGTAGGATCGTCCCGCATCGGTGTCTATACCGAGTTCATGGCCCCGCTCAAGCAATTCCGACATGTTCATGGTCCCCCGCTTTCTGACATTGGGCGCCTGGGCCGGCAGCTTCAGCGGTATGTTGATCACGTAGCGGTCAAAGGCGATGATCTGGGCCGTGTCCGTTTCGGGAATCTGCATGCTTCCGTTCTGCAGAATCAGGGTCACCACCATCGTTTCCATGTCGGTATTCATGGTGCCGTAGCGGGCCATGGTGATTGCTGGCGAAGTCCTGTCCCGCATATCGGAAACCCAGACGTTTTTCCAGATATTGGTTTCCGGGTCTGCGTCGTCGATATATACGACCAGGTCTCCGAGGGCCTCGGTAAACTGGCGGACCTTGATGCCTTTGTCGATTTTCTCCTTGGCCAAT
>JAJDNR010000205.1 GCA_022340565.1 Desulfofustis sp. | reverse complement strand
AGATAGGCTGCCTTGCACTTGTCCATGCCGAGGTTGAAGGGGTTGTCGATCTCGTCCTGGCAGGCGGCAGCGCAGTCGCCGCAGGCGGTGCAGTTGCTGTTGACATAGCGCGGGGCAATGTCGACGGTTACTTCGTAGTTGCCGGGACCGCCGCTGACCGATGCCACCGTGGCCATTGTATAGGTGCGGATTTTACGGTTGTTCTTGACCCGCTTGAAGTTGATTTCGAGACCGCAGCTGGGCGGACACATCTTCGGGAAATACTCATTGAGCTGAGCGACCCGACCACCGAAGTAGGGGTTTTTGTCGATCAGAAAAACGTCGTTCCCGACTTCGGCAGCTTCAAGTGCTGTGGTCAGCCCGCTGATTCCTCCGCCTACGACCAAAATTGCACCATTGGTGCCTTGCTCGTCAGTCATACTTTCCTCCATAAATTACTGATATTGTCCTTTTGACGGAATCCTGTCCCCGCTTGCCGGCTTCGTCTTCCGTCAATTTTTCAATAAAGCCGTATCGATAGGTAACGTCTCTTTTCCATCGGGAAACCTGCAGAGTTCTGTAACCTTCACGCTGGAAAAGCGGATTCACCATAGAAAAAAATCTCCAGGGGCGCAAGGCCCCTGGAGATTTTTTTACATCATGACGGTCGTGCTGTCATTCAGTGATTACAGCCACGGCTCGGTCTCGATGATGTTGACCATATCCACCTTCTCCACCTTCCACTCTTTGGTTTCAGGATTAAAGGTGGAATTGACGAAGCACTTCCAGTTGTCGTCGTCACAGGTCGGGAAGTCTGACCTGTAATAGAAGCCCGGATAACGGGATTCTTCACGGAACAGGATGTGGCGGATGTGAGACTCGACACACCAGATACGATGGTAGTTCTCCCACGCACGAAGCAGCTCATGCAGGTCGCCTGCGGCCATCTTTTCTGAATCCTCGCGCAGCATTTCGAGCAGGTCCATACAGATCTGCAGCAGCTTGCCGGAGGTCATGTAGTAAGTCGCAACACCGCCGCCGTACTCGTCGGTGGCCTTCATCAGGCGCATCATCAGACCGGCGGGCTTACAGTAGTTGGGGTTCACGTCAGCCGCGGTGGAGGCGCCGACGTACTCATGGTAACGCTTGACCGGAGCGTAGATCTCGTCAGCGATTTCCTGGGCGCTCTGCTTCAGTTCCGGGGTGAAGGAGGCGTTGTCGCGGCAGAACTTGACCATTTGCTTGGCAACGATGCGGCCTTCGGCATGGGAACCGGAAGAGAACTTGTGACCGGAGGCGCCAACGCCGTCACCGGCGGTGAACAGACCGTCTACGGTGGTCATGCGGTTGTAGCCCCACTTGTACTGGTGGGCGCGGGACTCGTGATCGATAACCGGCACCCAGTCTTCGTTCGGACCGGAGCACCAGATGCCGCAGCAACCGGAGTGGGAACCGAGCATGTAGGGCTCGGTCGGCATGATCTCGGAACCGACCTTCTCCGGCTCGACGTTCATGCCGGCCCACAGACCGGCCTGACCGACGGACATATCAAGAAAGTCTTCCCACGCCTCGGACTCGAGGTGCTTCCAGAACTTCTTCAGCGCCTTGTCATCCATTCCTGCGGCCTTGCGATCTTCCATGAAGGCGTTCAGGGCAACGTCGGTGGCCATGTAGATCGGACCGCGGCCAGCCTTCAGCTCGTTGAGCATCAGGTGGTTACGCAGACAGGTCGGGGTGACCGGTGAAACACCATAGGGCAGGTATTTCTTGAGCTCTTCCGTGGCTGCATCGCCGCCCGCGTAGAACTCGCCCAGACCATTGGATACCTTGGCCTTGAACAGCAGGAACCAGGCGCCGACCGGACCGTAGCCGTCCTTGAAGCGGGACGGGGTGAAACGGTTTTCCATCATGGTCAGGGTGGCACCAACCTGAGCGGCCAGGGTGTAGGTGGAACCGGCATTCCATACCGGATACCATGCACGCCCCTTACCTTCGCCGGTGGAACGCGGACGGAAGATGTTGACCGCCCCACCGCAGGCTACCACGGCAGTCTTGCACTTGATGATGTACACCTTGTTCTCGCGTACTGAGAAACCGGCAGCCCCGGCGATCTGATTCGGCTTGTTCTTGTCGAGCAGCATTTTGACGATGAACACGCGCTCGAGGACGTTGTCGTCGCCAAGAGCGGTTTTGGCCGGCTCGGCTACGACACATTTATAGGACTCGCCGTTGATCATGATCTGCCATTTACCGGTACGAACCGGTTCGCCGCCTTCACGCAGCGTCTTGGCCGGCTTGGCGCCGTCGAGGTTTTCACCGTCTTCGCCTCGCTTCCAGACCGGCAGGCCCCACTCTTCGAACAGCTTGACGGATTCGTCAACGTGGCGGCCGCAGTCGTAGATAAGGTCTTCGCGGACAACGCCCATCAGGTCGTTGCGGACCATTTTGACGTAATCTTTGATCGGGTTCTCGCCGATGTAGGTGTTGATCGCTGAAAGACCCTGGGCAACGGCGCCCGAGCGCTCGAGGGCAGCTTTGTCCACAAGCAGGATTTTCATCCCTTCCGGAGCCCACTTCTTGATCTCGAAAGCGGCGCCGCAGGCGGCCATGCCGCCACCGACGATCAACGCATCAACTTCCATTTCGACGATAGCAGGATCGACGACGGCTTTGAGTTCACCTTTTGGTTTATTCGGTAGTGCCATATTCAAATCTCCTTTTAGATTTTAAGATTTTAATGAATCCAGCTCATCACGGGGTCGGAAGATCTGACTCGAGGAGCAGACATTCGTCGTCAAGGCTCGCACCTTTCTGACCCACGTAAGCATTGGCAGCACCCTCAGCCGTGGTGCGGATCGGGAATTTGAAGCGCTTCATGTTGCCATTGCGGAACTTGACGGTCCACATGATGGAATCTGAAGAGCGCATCGGATGCACCTGGCCGCCCATCGGCACAAAGTCGTCGTACCCGCGTACAAAGACCGCGCCCTGTGGACAGATTTTGACGCAGGAGTAACATTCCCAGCAGGCATCCGGCTCCTGATTGTAAGCCTTCATCGACTCAACGTTGAGTACCATCAGATCGTTGGGGCAAATGTACATGCATGCAGTCTTGTCACCACCTTTGCAGCCGTCACATTTTTCAGGATCTACATAACTTGGCATTAAACTACCTCCTCAGTTAAAATTAACCGTTGTGGCCCTGAACCGACAGGACCCACTTGAACCAACCAAAATCTCTACTACTTTTTACAGTCTGCAGTTGCCGGCCAGTTTCGGGACCATTCGGCAACTACTTGATTTCAATATAAAATTGCCAACAAAACCAGCTTCCCGCTTGACGCTTGAAAAAATGAACGCTCACTCATTTTCCCAAGACATTTCTTATAAAATGTTGGCTGATGATTGTCAAGAAATTTCATCACACCCGGGTGACGTTCATTCATAGCTGTGGCGGGCCAGAACTTCTCTCGGCTTGGCTCCGTCCGCCGGGCCGACAATCCCGTCTTTCTCCATCATCTCGATAATGCGTGCGGCCCGGTTGTAGCCGATCCTTAAACGTCGTTGCACCATCGATATCGATGCCTGTCCGGCTTCGCAGACGAACGCGACCGCCTCGTCATAGCGCTCGTCGTAATCGTCGGCTCCATCGATGGTCAGGCCGCCATCCTCCTCTACCTGCTCGAGCACCGAATCATCGTAAACCGCCTCTCCCTGCTTCTTCAGAAAAGCCACCAGGTTGGCGGTTTCCTCCTCCGAGATGTAGGCGCCGTGAACCCGTTTGATGGTCGCGGTGCCGGGCGGCATGTAGAGCATGTCGCCCATGCCAAGCAGGTGCTCCGCTCCGGAACCGTCGATGATGGTCCGGGAATCAACCTTGGATGAGACCTTGAAAGCGATGCGGGTTGGAAAGTTCGCCTTGATCAGACCGGTGAGCACATCGACCGACGGACGCTGCGTCGCCAGAATGAGATGGATGCCCGCCGCCCTCGCCATCTGGGCCAGCCGGGCAATGGCCCCCTCCACGTCCTTGGACGCGACCATCATCAGGTCGGCCAGTTCGTCGACGATAACGACGATATATGGCAGCTTTTCCTCGGCGCTCTCATTGTACGAGTCGAAACTCTTCACGCGGGCTTCCTCGAGCATCCGATAACGGCGCTCCATCTCGCGGACCGCCCAGAGCAGTGCCCGGCTGGCGAGTTTCGGCTCGACCACCACCGGGTGGAGGAGATGGGGAATCCCCTCATAACCGGACAGTTCGATGCGCTTCGGATCTATCATCAGGAAGCGGACATCGTCAGGGGTCGCGTTGAACAGGATCGACGCGATGATCGAGTTGATCGCAACGCTCTTGCCGGCCCCGGTGGCTCCAGCGATGAGCAGATGCGGCATTCTCGACAGGTCGGCTATGGTCGGGTTGCCGATCACGTCGAGGCCGAGTACGATACCAAGTTTGGCCTTGTGCTTCTGAAATCGTTCGGATGCGAGCAGTTCCCGGAGATGAACGACGCGCCTCACTTCGTTCGGTATTTCGATACCGAGGGCCGACTTGCCGGGAACCGACCCTATCACCCGCACCGATTGCGCCCGCAAGCCCAGCGCAAGGTCGTCGGCAAGGCCGACGATCTTGTTGATCTTGATGCCGGGGGCGGGGGAATATTCGTAGGTGGTAACGACCGGCCCCGGGGAGATGCCGACCACCTTGCCGGACACTCCGAAATTCTTCAGTTTCTGCTCGAGCTGCTTGGATACTTTCAGGTAGACGTTTTTATCCACCTCCTCGGTAACCTGCCTGCTCTGAATAAGCAACGACAGCGGCGGCAGCTTCCAGTTACCCTTGGCAAGCGGCCTGGTTCGGAATCCCCTGTCGTCATCCGCCGTTTCAAGCGACTTTGGAGGCTCTTTGACCACCGGCTGCACCACCGGTCCCGCCGGTTCCAACTCAGGTCCCGGCACCGCTTCGACGGTGGGCGCGGTCCGTCGCTTCTTCGGTCTGCCGTTTTGTTTCGGCTGCTTCAGCCGGGCCGTGACTTTGCCGGTCAGAGCCCGGAGCATCCGAAGCAAACCCTTGATAACGGCGACAGCCGAGCGCCAGACAAGGGACAGCAGCTCGTATGGAGAAAACTGGGTCGACAGCATCAGCGACACCACGAGTACCAGGATCAGTACGAGCACCGTTCCAGTCCCTCCGAGCACGGAATGGATCAGCCCGAACACGGTTTTTCCGAGAAAACCGCCCAGCTCGATCGAGTCGGGATTCCTGAGGCTCAGGGAAGACAGCAGTGCGCAGCAGGAGATCATCGCTCCAGTGACACCCAGCGTCACCTGCGGCAGGCGCTCGAATGACATACGCGGTTTGAAGAACAGAAAGGAAACCCAGCCCAGCAGCGAGACCAGAAGATAGGCGCCCCAGCCGGTAAATCCGAGCAGTACCTGGGAAACCAGACGGCCGACCTCCCCGCACCAGTTGCCGTCCCTCGATACATGCGCGGAGATCAGGCTGATCAGAATGAAGGCGGCGACAAAGAGACCGAAGACCGCGACGACTTCCTGCCTGAACCCGGGTTTATTTTTGTTTTGCGGCTGAGCCATCGACGAAGCACACTCCTGCACAGTTTCACGAGAAATCAATGGGGCAAGATGTACCCGGAATCAGTTTAAATTGCAAGGTGCGACGCAATCAACCACAGGACATGGTGCTCGACGGCACAGGTCGTCAACCGCCAGCATCTGAAAATGAGGGGAAACGCAGGAAGATCGGGGAACGGGAATACGAAGCGAGCTATTGCTCCTGGCCGGCAGGGGCCGGCAGGGCATGCCGGACCGCATCCAGCACGCCGTTGATGAATGCCGGGGAATCCTCGCTGCCGAACCGCTTGGCGATCTCGACGGCTTCGTTGATCGCCACCTGGGCGGGCACATCCTCGGCAAACATCAGCTCGTAGATGGCCACGCGAAGCAGATTGCGATCGGTGGCGGCGATCCTCTCCAGCCTCCAGTTGGTGGCGTGCGCGCGTATCGCCTTGTCGATTGCCCCCAGGCGGCCGGCAATTCCATAAAGCAGCGTCAGCGCATAAGGGCGTGCCTTCTTGTCGATCTGATAGAGCAGGGAAAAATCGGCGAAGCGCTGCTCGAGACCGGCACCGTCCGCCGACCGGTCGCGGTCGAGAAAGTCATCCTGAAATAAAAACTGGAGTGCCGCTTCCCGTGATTTACGTCTGGTACCCATGGGCGATAACCGGAGCCGCATCGCTTGCCTCCCGGCAACGGCGGCTCAGAAAAGTCTTAGAAGCGGTGTCAGTCGATGGACTCGACCAGGTTGGCCATTTCAATTGCCGCAATGGCCGCCTCGCCACCTTTGTTTCCGGCCTTGGTGCCGGCCCGCTCGATGGCCTGTTCGATGGTTTCGGTCGTCAACACCCCGAACAGCACCGGGACTCCCGACTCCAGACTGACCTGCGCGGTACCTTTGGATACCTCGTTGACGACCACGTCAAAGTGCGGGGTGGCGCCGCGGATCACGGCACCGAGAACAATGATCGCGTCGAATTTCTGGGAAGCTGCGAGTTTTTTGGCGATGAGCGGAATTTCAAACGCTCCGGGGACGCGGGCAACCTCGATATCTGAAGCGGACACGCCGGATCTGGTCAGACTGTCAATCGCACCCTCGAGCAATTTTTCAGAAATAAACGAGTTGAATCGTGCGACGACGATACCGAACTTCTTGCCTGCGCCATTCAGATGTCCTTCGACAAAGTGTACCATTTTTTCGATCTCCGCGATGATTGTTCACGTCACTTATTTGACCTGGATCAGGTGGCCCATCCGGTCCCGCTTGCACATCAGGTAGCCCTTGTTCTCCTCGCCCGGCTTGATCTCGATCGGTACCCGGTCAATCACTTCGATGCCATATCCCTCGAGGCCGACGATCTTTTTCGGGTTGTTGGTCAGCATCCTCATCTTCGATACCCCGAGATCCCTGAGAATCTGCGCACCGATCCCGTAGTCGCGGAGATCGGCCTTGAAGCCGAGCCTGAGATTTGCATCGACCGTATCGACGCCCTCCTCATCCTGCAGCCTGTAGGCCCTTATCTTGTTGACCAGCCCGATGCCCCTGCCTTCCTGGCGCATGTACAGAACGATGCCGCTGCCTTCCCTGTCGATCATCCGCATCGCCGCATGCAGTTGTCCTCCGCAGTCACAGCGGGCCGATCCGAATACGTCGCCGGTCAGACATTCTGAATGTACCCTGACCAGCACCGGCTTGTCTGGATCGATCTCCCCCTTAACCAGGGCCATGTGTTCCATGTTGTCGACATCGTTCTTGTAGACGATGGCCCGGAACTCGTTGGCGTGCTCGGTGGGAATCCGCGCTTCCGCCGCCCGGTGCACGAGTACGTCGGTTCGGATCCGATAGGCGACCAGGTCGGCGATGGTGGCGATCTTCAGCTCATGTTTCCGGGCGAATTTTTCAAGGTCCGGCATCCGCGCCATCGTCCCGTCGTCTTTCATCACCTCGCAGATCACCCCGGCCGTCCGCATGCCGGCGAGCCGGGCCAAATCGACGGATCCTTCGGTCTGTCCGGTCCTTACCAGGACTCCGCCGTCCTTGGCGCGCAGTGGGAACACATGACCGGGGCTGATGAGATCGTGGGGAGTCGCACTCGGAGCTACCGCCACCTGAATCGTGCGGGCCCGGTCGGCTGCCGAGATGCCGGTGGAAACTCCGGTGCGGGCCTCGATCGAAATCGTGAAACCGGTACCGTAGGGTGAGCGGTTGTCCCTCACCATCATCGGCAGTTGAAGCTGATCGACGATGTCTCCGGTCAGGGTCAGACAGATCAGACCCCTGCCGTGAGTAGCCATGAAATTGACCGCCTCGGGGGTGACCGCCTCGGCCGCCATGCACAGATCCCCCTCGTTCTCCCGGTCCTCGTCGTCGACCAGGATGACGATCTTACCGGCCTTGATATCCTTTATGACTTCTGCAATGGGACTGACCGCCATAGTGCCTCACTGTTAACAGAAAAAACCTAATAAAATCCTTTTTCGGCGAGATAACCGCGGCTGATCACCGCCCCGTCCTGTTCGGAACCACTCTTCTCGCCCAGCAGTTTCTCGACATATTTGCCGATCATGTCCACTTCGATATTTACCCTGCCGCCGTTCTTCAGCTCTCCGAGAGTCGTCACCTGCATCGTCTGAGGGATGATCGATACGGAGAATTTTCCCCTGGAGCACTCGTTCACTGTCAGACTGATGCCGTCGACCGTAATCGAGCCCTTCTCTATAATATACTTATCCTGCTCGGGCGGCACCGTAAAGTTCAGGATTGTGAAATCACCCCTGGTTTTCCTGTCGATGAGCTGCGCCACGCAGTCGACGTGGCCGGACACGATATGTCCCCCCAGCCGGTCTGAGAGCCGCAGCGCCCGCTCCAGATTGACCTTCCTGGTGATGTTGAGATCACCCAGTGTCGATCGCGACAGGGTCTCTGGAGATACATCCGCGGAAAACCGGTTTGCGGAAATGTTATAGGCAGTCAGACAGACACCGTTGACCGCGATAGACTCCCCTTCTTGGGGATCGTCGATGGCGAAACCTGCCTCGATATCGAAGACGAGCCCGCCCCGGACCGAACGATGCCCCGCCACGGTCCCTCTGCCCAGGATGATTCCGGTAAACATGGTTTGGCTATTCGGCTTCCTTCATTAAGTCCTCGGCTTTCTGCTTCAGCGCATCGGCAAATTTATTGTGACGATAGTTCCGGTGAATCGCTGCAGCCGTTTTGTATGCATCGGCGGCCTTTTCCTTCTCACCGGCATCTTTATAGATGGATGCCATGCGCTCGAGCACCTCCACCGTGTTCTGGGGATCGTTGTTGCGCTGATAGCTGTCCAGCAGGTCGAGGCACAGATCCAGCGCCCTGCGATACTCCTTGGCCCCCTGATGTGCCTGGGCGAGCTGTTTGGCCAGCGACAGAAGGCTTACGTGATCGCCGAGCTCCTCACAGATCTTCCAGGCATTCTGATAATTTGCGATGGCCCGGTCGAATTCATCTTTGAGCATGCACGCATGACCCATCTGGTTGGACGCGTTGGCCATTCCTTGGCGATTGTTTTCCTCCTCGAAGCCCCGCAGCGCATTGTGCAGGGATACGGCCGCCAGCGCCGCCTCACCCCGCTCCACATACCCTCTGCCCTCCTCATAATCTCGCTGGGCCTGGGACTTTGCCGCCTGACCCTGTTCCCCGCATGCATCCTCGATGGAAGTGATGGAATCGATTTTCTGAATCGGTGTACTCATAATGTAGGTTTTTGAATTGAGTTTAAGGCCTTTTGGGCCTGTTCGGCAACACTTGTCTGTACCGGCGCCCCCTCTTCCCAGATCACCAGCTCGGCCGTATCCTCATGCAGCCCCATCAGCTGAATGACGGCCTCCGTCGCGTTCAGCCTGCCGAGCAGCCGGGCCAGCTGGCCGCGCACCTCCGGCCGGGGATGGTTAAGGAAGTGAAACATCGAGAAAAACGGGGTCTTGCGCACCAGATCAGGCCGGTTCTTGGCGATTTCGGCCAGCGCCCAGATCGTCTGAACCCTGGTGGAATCGGCTGCTGCATAGTTCAGCAGATAGGGTGTAAAGGCGCCGAAGATATCCGGCCGGGCGGATACCACCGCGCCGATGGTTTCGATCATGCCCCAGGGGCTCGCCGCCGAGTCGGAGCATGCCTCGAAAAGCCGGTGCACCAATTCCGATACCTGCCCCGGATCCCGGGTCGCAACCCGGGCACAGACCTTCCCCAGCAGCCAGGCCGTGCGCCACCGGTTCTCCTCGACCGGATCGTAGAGCAGCCGCTGGGCGAGTCGCAGGGTTTTGCGGTCGTCCAGGCAGAGGCCGACCAGGCCATCCTCGTCACCGTCTGCAATCAGCTTCTTGACCTGTCGCTTGGTCGCCTTCTGCCGTGCCGACCGGTCGGCCCCGACTGGCTCAACCGGCGGCGGCACGAAGCCGCTGTAGGCGTTCACCTGCTCGACATCCTGTTCCTTCTTGCGCTTGAGGCGGCCGGCAATATCCGAGATCTCCGCATGCAGCCTTACGAAGTACAATACTCCGCGGATCGATCGCCCGTCCAGGCTCCTGGTCTCGACGACCCGATGGGTGATTTCGTCATACGGTTCGACCCGCCCGGTCAAATAATCGTCCTCCGGGAGCAGTTCCCATGCCAGATCGCTGTTGCCGCCGCAGGCATGGATGAGTGTTTCCACCAGCGCGGCACCGACGTTGTGTCCGGTCGGATCACTTGAATAGACGGCCCCGCAGGAGCATTGCCCCACGCTGAACTCGTTCATGTGGCGATCGGGTATATCGGTGGGTCTATTCACCTCGATTCCGCAGAATGGACACCACGGTCGTCTCAATTGCAGCTTCTTGGTTTTCATGAATCCCGCCGGCGGGCCCGGCGGCGTTACTTCAGTGCAGTTTTTCTTCAAGGCTGGCGATAAAGTTGGGTTCGACCGGGTAGCCCAGTTCCCTCGCCCTGTCCAGGTGCTTCTTTGCTTCGCTGAACTGCTCGCTGAAATAAAGTGCCACCGCCAGGTTATTGTGCGCCAGCGGTGAGCCCTCATCCAGGGCAAGCCCCTTTCTGGCTGCCTCCAGAGCCCGAGCGTCCTCGCCCATCATGGTCAGGACCGAGGTCAGGTTGAGCCATGCCGTGGCAAGCGTATCATCTATTCTCAGCGCCTTTTCATAGTGCTTGATGGCCTTTTCGGGCTCGTTTCTGTGCTGACAGATCAGCCCGAGATTGGCATACGCCTGGGCCGCTTTTGGATTGATTGCAACCGCTCGATTGTTGAGTTCTTCGGCTTTGGCAAGATCGTTCTGACCAAAATAAATGGCCCCGAGGTTGATAATCGATTCGACCGACTGCGGATCGATCTTTATCGCTTGGTCCAGGGAGGCAATCGCCTCGGCGACCCTGCCCGCTTTCATGTAGACGAGACCGAGGTGGTGATGCGCCATCACGTTGTCCGGCAGCTCTTCAACTTTCTTTTCAAGTTCTTCGATTACCGCCTTGAGATCTTCTTTCAATTGTTCTGCCATTGTCTATCAGCTCTGAGTTGAATCCTTATATTCGAGACCTGCCATCGCAAGCCGCCGCCGTTCGATCTGCACAATCTCTTCCCGGTCTGTCCACGATCGTACCCTCGATGTGCCCCACTGCTGGCCGGGCCGGTTGAGCGGAGGCCTACACTATAGACACATGGGACATACTTTCAAGCATTAATCCTCTCTAGAGCGCGGCCGTCAACGCTTACAAAGTGCCGCCACCGTTTTCCGTTTGGCAGTAAATGTCGAGTTCACTGCGGCTTTCCAGCAGAATCAGCTTTGCGGCGATCACATCTTCGGCGATCTGCTTGGCCAGATCATCAATACCCCCGAATTTGCGCTCGTCCCGCAGAAACTTGAGCAGATTGATCCGTATCGGACGGCCGTAGATGTCCTTGTTGAAATCGAAGATATGGGTTTCTGCCACCAGCTTGTCCTCGCCGAACGTCGGATTGTACCCGATGTTGAGCACCCCTCCGTAACATTTTCCCTCGCAGATCACCTGAACCGCATACACGCCGATACGCGGCACCAGATCCTCTTCATTCACCTTCAGGTTGGCGGTGGGATATCCGATCTCGCTGCCGCCGCGCATCTTGCCCACCTGCACCGTACCGCGAATCTGATACGGCCGCCCGAGCAGCTTGCGGCTGTCCATC
>JAJDNR010000203.1 GCA_022340565.1 Desulfofustis sp. | reverse complement strand
GTGTGGTTGGTTTCACCAAGGGTCGGGTAACTCAAGACGGGTAGCGGCAGCTCCGGAGATCACGGCGCCGCCCATCATTATACATCTTTTTTGATCGGTGTCTGAAATATATTTGATTGTCATAATGGCCCGATTCACGGTATGATGCCCGGGCTGGTCTTACCAGCATTATGAATGCCGATAATTTTTATATATCATTATGAAAAGATTGAGTTTTCCGTTCAGCGCAATGGTCGGACAGGAGAAGCTGAAGACCGGGCTGCTGGTCAACGCGGTTGATCCGGCGGTCGGCGGCATCCTTGTCAGCGGACACAAGGGCACCGGAAAATCTACCGCGGTGCGGGCATTGGCCGGCGTGCTGCCGGAGATCGAAGTGGTGGAAGGCTGCCCGTACAACTGCGCGCCGTCGGACCCTGATGCGCTGTGCGCGTCATGTGCCGAAACATACCGGTCGGGCGAGACGCTGGCGGCCGTCACCAGGCCGATGCCGCTGGTCGAGCTGCCGCTGAGCGCCACCGAGGACCGGGTGATCGGCACGCTGCATGTGGAAGAGATCCTGAAGACCGGCAGGCGGACCTTCGAGCCCGGCCTGCTGGCCGCGGCAAATCGGGGAATTCTCTATGTCGACGAGGTCAACCTGCTCGACGACCACCTGGTCGACATCCTGCTCGATGCGGCCGCGTCGGGGATCAACAACGTTGAGCGGGAAGGTATCTCTTATACCCACCCGTCGCAATTCATGCTGATCGGCACGATGAATCCCGAGGAGGGCGAGCTGCGCCCCCAGTTTCTCGACCGTTTCGGTCTCAGTCTCTCGGTCAACGGAGTCGATGACGCCGCGCAGCGATCCCAGGTGGTGAAGCGGAGAATCGCCTTCGACGCCGACCCGGCCGCCTTTGTGAAGCGGTTCGAGCAGGACGAAACGCTGCTCACCGAGCAGCTGCTCACGGCCCGTTCCAACCTCCTCGATACCGAGGTCCCGGAGGACATGGTGGCCATGGCGGTGGCGCTGGCCGCCGAGGCCAGGGCTCAGGGCCACCGTGCCGAGATCAACATCATCAAGGCGGGGCGGGCGCTGGCTGCGTTTCTCGAGGCCCGCAGGGTCGGTCCGGAACACATTATCGAGGCGGCACGCTTCGTGCTTCCCCACCGGATCACGACCCTGTCCTTCGCCACTGGCGAACAGCTCGATGAGGCGCTGGAAACGATCTTCAAGAACGTGCTCGAAGACGGTCAGCCGGCCGGGCAGACCCTTGCCGGCAGTGAGCTCGAAGACTGGCAGGACCTGGATCGAACGGTTCCCGGCGCCACTGCCGCATCCCATGTGGGCATGCTCTTCACCTTTATGGCCGAAAAAAAAAAGCGGTCTACGAACCCGACACCTTGATCTGCGTCGACAACCTCGATCTCGAGTCCCTGCAGGTTGCCGGCAGGTTCAGGGGCAGGGCAAAGACCGTGCGCTCCCAGATTGTCAGCGGCCGCTACGTGAAAGCCGCCCCGCTGGCCGACGGTGAGCGGGATTTCGACATCGCCGCCGATGCGACCATCCGTTCGGCGCTGTTGCGGCAGGCGGGCAGCGGTCGGGTCGATGCGCTGTCGGTGCGCGCCGGCGACCTCCACAAGAAGATATACCAGCGTCATGTCAAGTCGCTGATCGTGTTCGTGGTTGACTGCTCGGAATCGATGGGGGAGGAGGGAGCGCAGGAGCGCATCAGGGCCGCCAAGGGAACCATTCTCGGCATTCTCACCACCGCCTATCAGAAGCGCTACCGGGTGGGGTTGGTATCGTTTTTCGACGAATCAGCGGAGGTCGTCTTGCCGCCCACATCCAGTGTGACGATGGCGAGAAGAAGCCTGCATTCGCTGCCGGTAGGGGGGGCGACGCCGTTTGCCCACGGACTGATGAAGGCCTGGCAGATGATCCGCACCGAGCGGATCAAGGATCATGAGATCAGGCCGCTGCTGGTGATTCTTTCTGACGGCGAAGCCAATGTGCCGTATGACCCCGAATTGCCGCACAGCAGGATCGCTGAGGAACTGATGCAGATAGCCGGCCGCATCGGCGGCGACCGCGTCTCCTCGCTGGTTATCGAGACGCGGCCGTTGAGATCGCCTTCCGATACGATGCGGAGGCTGGCCGAGTCGCTGGGCGGAAGGTATTATCACAGCACCACATTTAAAAATTCGGATCTGCTCAGGACGGTTGCAGCGTTTTGATACGATCTCTGAGACGGTATACTCAAGGATGACAGAGCAACGGGCATACGGACCGACATGGCTGGCCTGGCTAATGTGGGGACTGGTCGCGGTGCTCTACGCGATCGGGTTTTTTCAGCGCATGGTTCCGGCTGTGATCGCCGACAACCTGATGCGCGATTTTCAACTCGACGGGGCGCTGCTTGGCAACCTGGCGGCGGCGTATTTCTACGCCTACGCGCTCATGCAGATTCCCACCGGTTTGCTGGTGGATCAGGTCGGGGCCCGAAAAGTCGCCTCTGTCGCCTGTATGACGACGGCTGCAGGGATCCTGCTGTTCAGTTTCGGGTCTTCGCTGTGGTTTGTCTATGCCGGCAGATTTCTGGTGGGTGCATCGGTTGCGGTGGCCTGGGTTACCTGCATGCAGCTGGCCGGTCACTGGTTTCCGGCCAACCGTTTTGCGTCGGTGACCGGCGTTGCACTGGTGTGTGGCAATTTCGGCGGAATCATGGCCGGCGTGCCGCTGGCGCATGCGGTGGAACTGTTCGGCTGGCGTTGGGCAACGGGAGCCAGCGGTTTCCTTATGCTGCTGCTGGGCGCTGCCACCTGGACCGCGCTCAGAGACGATCCCAAAGCATATGGTTACCGGAGCCATGCGCATGCGGTCCTGCTTGATCAGGGGAGCCTGCCTGCGGGCAAGGCGCTGTGGTCGGTGGTGCGCAGACGTGATACCTGGCTGCTTTTTTTCGCAGGCGGATTAGCCACATCGCCGCTGCTCGTTTTTGCCGGGCTGTGGGGAGTGCCCTATCTGACCCAGGTTTACCAGGTGAAGACATCCGAGGCAGCGCTGATAACCTCCACCATGCTTATTTCCCTTGCGGTGAGCGCCGTGATTTTCGGTATCATCTCGGATCGGCTTGGCTTGAGAAAGATGCCGTACCTTGTCGGCACACTCCTCACGGCATTCCAATGGGCCATTTTTCTGTTTGTTAAGCTTTCATACGCGCTGCTTTTTCCCCTTCTTGCCGGGATTGGACTAACCACGGGATGTATGATCATCGGTTTTGCAACCGCCCGCGAAGTCAACCATCCGGGAGCAGCCGGTACGGTCGGCGGGGTGGTGAACATGTCTGTTCTAGGTATTGCGGCACTCATGCAGCCGATGGTGGGCAAGATTCTCGATTCCCACTGGGAGGGAGCACTGGTGAACGGCGTTCGGATTTACAGCGAAGCGGCATATCACGCTGCATTTATCTGGCTGTTTGCCAGCACCGCACTGGCGTTTTTCATGGTTCTGCTTACCCGTGAGACCCATTGTCGATCGGCCGAGAACTGATTGGCGGTAATCTGTCAGAATGATTTTACCGCTCCGGTGAAATTCAGCGCGCTGCGTCTTTGATTAATCGCCGTTTCTGCATCAGCACGAGCTGGCATCCGCCGAGCAGCATGATTCCGCCGAAGCTCTGCAGCACGGTGATGCCTTCCCCGAACAGCAGGTAGGAAAAGATGGCGGTCAGAAACGGCACCAGCAGCTGGGCGGAAGAAGCGGTGATCACGCCGAGCACGGGCAGCAGGTAGTAGAAGAGCGCCTGCCCGCCGGCGATGCCGAGCAGCCCCGAACCGACCAGCACTATCCATTTTAGCGCCGATGGCGTCCCCTTTACATGCGGCCCGGTCATCAATACCACCGGCACCAGGAACATCGTCACCAGCGTGAATACCACGGTTACGGTGAAAAGCGGGGTGAGCCGCTCGCCGACCCACAGCTTCACCGTTATGCCGACCAAAGACCATGACAGCGCCCCGCCCAGTGCCAGCAGGATTCCCATGTTGATGACCACGGAAAAACCGTGACTCTGAAAGACGATCACCAGAACCGCCCCGACCAGGGCGGTGGCGATCCCGTATAAAGTTCCCCGTCTGCGGATCAGCTGACGCTCGGAGCTGAAAAAGATGATGCCGAGAACTACGGAGAAAATCACCTGCGACTGATACAGCAGAACCCCGAACCCCGGCGGTATGAGCATGAAGCACCAGGTGTAGAGCAGTTGAAACATGATGGTGCAGAGGGCGGTAACGCTGAGTCTGCTGACATAATAGCTTTTTTCCTGCAGACACCGGTGCAGATCGCTGCCAAAGGTTCTTTTCCGCAGCAGCAGCAGCCACAGGGCCGCCGCCGAACAGCAATAGCGGAGCCATACCTGGAAAATCAGCGAAAAATCATCTTTGATCCAGGCGATGGAGATGGGGGTGAGCGCCCAGAACAGCACCATCGCCGCGAGGGGGATCAGAATTCCGGTTCTCGTCGGTGTCATCGAGCGGTTATCGGTTATTGTTTCTGTGCCGCGACGCCGCCTTCGAAAACCGGAAAACTGCGTCCACGGTGCGGTACGCGCACAGACACGCGGACCGCACTCGCTTAGGTTGTTTACCACAGGTCGAGCGGATCGGCAGATATTTTCTGTTGGAGTTTTTGAACATATGATCGAAAATGATATAATATCAGCAGGGAGCGTGGATGGGCTGGTTTGAAGCAGCAGGGGAAATTCGATCAACTTCCACCAGACGCAACGATCTCATCGTTCGAAGGAGCCGTGATGCCGGTAGCCAGACTGATTCAGCATTATCCCGATTTCTTCGTATCGGAAATCCGCGAGGATATTCTCTGGGCGAGACTGTCAGGTAATTTTTTCCATAACCTCATCAGCTTCGATAAACGGGATTTTATCAACGATTATCTCGAAGAGGTCAATTCGACGACCCAGGTGAAGACCGTCGTCTTTCATTCCAACTACAATGAGTCGGGCATTGACCAGTATGTGAAATTCTTCCTCTCCAACCTGGACAAGTCGAGTTTCGTCAGTTCCATGGCGTCAGTCGACGTCAACCGGTTTTCCAACATCATCAATCAGACCATCCTCCGCCTGATGGATCTCAACAAGTACACCATCCAGATCTGCCAGGGGCCGATACTCAATCTTTTCATGAACCTCGGGTTTACCTGCGATTATCGGATCATCGCCGATGATACGGTGTTTCACAACGGCTACAAACATATCGGCGGTCTGCCTCTGGCCGGGGGATCGTTTTTCCTGTCAAAGCTGCTGGGCAGGCACAAGGCCAACGAACTGCTCTTGCTCGAAGACAGGATAACGGCCGGTGAGGCGCTGAGCTACGGGATTGTCGATAAAGTGGTACCCGCAGCAGAGCTCGAACAGGCAGCCCTTGACACCGCCCGCAAGATCGACAACATCGATCACCGGACGCTGCGTGGCGTTAAACGGCTGACCAGGTTCTCTGTGAAGGACCTCAAGGATTACCTGACCCTGGAAACCAACGAACTGCTCAGGGTGTGTGTGGAAATGGGCAGGAGTACGGAATAATTCCGTCCGCAGCCGCTCAGATTTTCCCTACCCCCCTTCCAGGGCCCCCCCCACAGCCGCGCTTTGCCGGGGCGGGTCAGCGGATATCAAACAGCATTTTGGCCCCGACGACGATCAACAAAATCGCGAAGATCTTCTTCAATTTATCCACGGGCAGACCGTGGGCCATTCTGACTCCAATCGGTGCGGTCACCACACTGATCATGGCAATGCCCAGCAGGGCGGGAAGATACACGAATCCGACCGACAGGTCAGGGAGGCCGGCCACTCCCCAGCCGTTGAATATATAGCCGACGGTTCCGGCAACCGCGATCGGCAGTCCGAAGGCGGCCGAGGTGCCGATCGCATGGTGAATCGAAAGGTTGCACCAGACCAGAAACGGCACGGACAGCGAACCACCGCCAATACCAACGAGGCTGGAAATGAAGCCGATAACAGAACCGGCCCCGAACATGCCGGGACGTCCGGGAAGGTCCCGCGACCGGGCCGGTTTACGGTTCAAGACGAGTTGGGCGGAGACGATCCATAGAAACAGGGCGAAAATGATGGTCAGCGTCTTTGTAGACAGGATGGACGCATAGGACGAGCCGAGCAGGGTCCCGACGACTATGCCGATGGTGATCCGTTTGACAATCTGCCAGTGAACGGCCCCCCGCGCGTGATGCGCTTTGAGGCTGGATATTGACGAGAAGATGATACAGGCCAGCGATGTCCCCAGGGCAAGGTGCATGACCAGCTCGGAAGACACTCCCTGGTGGGACATCGTGTACACCAGGATCGGAACGATGACGCTGCCGCCCCCGACGCCGAGCAAGCCCGCCAGAATTCCTACCACAGCGCCGACGCAACAGTAGGTGAGAACGGTGATCATGGATCAGCCGAGGGACTCGCCTTTACCGACGGTCCTCAGTATTCTCATGGCCCGGGACGTATTGAAGACCCCGCATACGCAGAATTTGGCCATATAGCGGGCGGCGTCTTGCGGCTCCAGTCTCCCTTCCTTGACCCGATCCAGCATTTTTTTGGCGAAATTGGCTGAAACCATGCCGTGGCCGCACATGGTCGACAGCGACAGCGTATTGCTGTCCGGGAGTTTGTCGGTATTACCGTGAAAACCCAGGGTATACTCCACCGCGTGGGGGGTGATGTCCACTTCTCCGCAGATGTCCCTGACATCGTCAACAAGCGCGCTGACGTTGACGGAAAGACCCAGGTCCAGTGCTTTGACGTCCCTCAGGAAGTCTCTGACACGCACCGGATCGTCGAAAACAACGGCTGCCGACCCTGCCGCGGGGATTTCGTCGATCAATCGTTCATAGGTGGTTTTTTCCTTTCTGCCGGTGAAGTAGAGTTTGATGAAACTCAGATCCTTTTCCGGCCGGTAGAGGGAATTGACCAGCGCATTGCCCATGTTGATCGGCTGGTATTTTATCGCTGCCCTGAGAAATGATCTGGCCTTGTCAAGGGATCCCTCGTCGTTGTAGCCTTTTCCTGCCATGGCAAAAACGATGAAATCGTTGCGCAGGGTTTCTGTGGTGCCGTATCGATGCAGGGTATTGGTCATGATGAAGCCTCCCGGGCGATGGCCGAAGGGTTGGAAACGCGCCCCAAGCCAAGGTTGAGTTTGGCCCAGCCGATTTGAAATCCCTCGCTGCGGACGATTTCCTGCAGCGGGTCGCTTCCGTTTTCGGCGCAGACCGTCGAAACGCCGATGCTGATCACCGTGTTCGAGTTCTTGCAGATTCTTTTGAGCGCCTCCAGGGTGCGGGCCGTATCGTCAAGTTTTACGGTGACTTCGACGATACACGAAAGGATCCTCTCGTCGAGCAGATCTTCCCTGATGCGGCCGGTGTTGGTGTCGGTCATCAGCTGGGTTACCGGGTTGCCAGCTTCGAAGACCACGTCGTGCTCGGCCAGCGCCGTGGTGACCTTTTCCACGTCTCGGAACAAGGTGCTGATTCCCGGTCGGCCGAACTCCACGACGACGCCCACCTCGCCGTGTTTGATGCGCCCGCTGACATCGTTGGTCTTGACTTCTTCGGTGCCCCGTCCATGCACGCCGGTCGATTCATGGGTAACCATCGGGTCGCTGAAGGCCCGGCGGACGATGCGCGGCCACTCGAGATCCTCAGGCTGGAATGCATCCGTAGGACACACGTCTGGGTCGGGCTGGAAGCGCAGGTGGACCAGGGTCAGAAATTTGCGGATCAGCCGCGTGATCCCTGACGGCAGGTATTCTGGACTAAGGCTCCGGTGACAGTTGTGGCATTCTACGCAGGCGTCCCGGTTGATTTCCGCCAGACCGTCGGCGCCGATATAGATGGCACCGACCGAGCAGACCGGCACGCAGTTGGCGCAACCCACGCACTTTTCCTTGGAAATGTTCATATCCGCTACTCCTCGTGTTCTGTTGTCTTGGATGCAGGGCCGGGCATAATGTATCCAAAATTCCGAAAAATGGCAACCGGTCCCTCATCCGGTTCACGGCCCGCTGACGGCCTTCATAAAGTACAAAAATAATTATTTAATTTCAATATCTTAATATTATAATACGAGGGATTGTGAGGACCTTGACGGAGACTTTTTGATCGGTTACATTTTAAATTATTACCAGTTTTTGGGATACAATATGCGGCCCCAGGACAAACATGCAAAGAGGCGACGGGTGCGACCGGCAGGCTCGGTCAGGGAGCGGACCTACCGATACCTGCGGGAGCGGCTGCTTGCCGGCAGGTATGCCCCGAAGGAGCGGCTCACCGAGGTGGCGGTGGCCCGCACCCTCGGGGTGAGCCGCACGCCCGTCCGCGAGGCACTCCACAAGCTCGAGCTGGAGGGGCTGGTGGAACCGGCGGGGGGACGAGGGTTCCGGGTGCCGGCGGATTCACCTGCGGAGATGCGGGAGTTGTTCGAGATCAGGGGGCTGCTGGAGGGTCACGCACTGGCCTGTCTGGCGGGCAGCATCGAGCGCTCGGTTATCGCCGAGCTGGAGGGTCTGATCGAACGTGCCGACGAGGCCTGCAATTCTGGAAATCTGGACCTGGTGTTCGAATGCAATACCCGGTTTCACGATCTTCTCTACTCCCAGTTGGCCGCAGAGCGGCCCCGTCTGCACGGCCTGATCGAGGACATGCGGGATTATGTCGTGCGTTACCGGAAAAATACCCTTATAACGAAGGAGGGCGCCAGGCGCAGCGTTGAAGGCCACAAGAAGATCGTGCTGGCCTTGAGCCTGGGGGACAGACGGCTGTGCGAGCAGCTCATGCGCAGTCATGTGCGGGAGGCCCAGCAGGACGCGCTGGCCATCCGGCAGGATCAGCAGCTGATAAACGAGCGGAAGTGACCGGTCGGCAGGCGAGGGAAGGTGACTGAGGGATCGCCGGCACCCGCACGGCGAGGCGACTGACAGGGAGGGGGCATTCCTCCCGGGGGCATACTGATGAACGGAAGGGGGTTGGGCCTGGAGGACCGGCTGCGCAGCGAGATTGCCGGCGAGGTCTATTTCGACCGGTTTAACCGGGGGCGTTACGCCACCGATGCCTCCCACTACCAGATCATTCCCGATGGGGTGGTGGTCCCACGCTCGCACCGGGACGTCTGCACGGCGCTGGAACATGCGCGCAGCGCAGGGGTGCCGGTCCTGGCCCGGGGTGGCGGGTCTTCCCAGTGCGGACAGACAGTGAACCGGGGACTGGTGATCGACCACAGCAAATATCTCAATCGGGTGATCGAGTTCGATCCGGCAGGTCGCCGCTGCGTTGTCGAGCCGGGAATCGTGCTCGATCAACTCAACCACGTTCTCCGTCCCCACGGACTCTGGTTCCCGGTCGACGTGTCGACCTCCTCGCGAGCCACGCTGGGCGGCATGGCCGGCAACAATTCAGCAGGCAGCCGCTCGATCCGTTACGGGATCATGCGCGACAACGTCAATTCCATCACCGCCACCCTGGCCGACGGCAGTGAACGGGTATTCGGCCCCCTTCGCGACACCGCCCAAGACCCCTTGACCGCCGGGCTGATCGCGCTGGGCGAGCGCGAGCGCCAGGAGATCCTGGAGCG